>JAGAVH010000073.1 GCA_017942025.1 Ruminiclostridium sp.
GACTGAAGACAAACTCACGCACCGCAAAAATGCGTAAAATTCTGTACTTATCTTGCGAGCATACAAAACATTAATACAAAAGTTTAGGGAAGCCGAAAACGGCTTCCCTAAAGCATTTTTGCTTACTTCGTCAACTGACGCCTAACGTACCATCGTACGCCGACGGCGTCAGTTTCCTCGTCTGCGTGTGTTTTTCATCGTCTGACATTGTGTAGATAAATGACTTTGTCTACACAATGACAGGTCACTGAAAGGTGACCTGAAATTTTTTTATTAATAATTTCTTTCCTTGAAAGCAGGGATTCCGACTACGCAGAAGCCTACGCCTGAAAGCAGATAACCGATTCCGAGATCTGTAAGGAAGCTGCTCATAAAAAACGCCTTTTCTCCCGCCTCTACTAAAAGCTCATCAAGTGTTGTAGCTATAGAGAAGAAGTTGAAGAATACATCTGCGAATCCGTTATAGCCGAGGTATGCAAGAGATTCTTCGATACCTGACTGCTGGAAAAGGGTTGTAGTGACTATAAATAAGTTACTACCGAGCACCGCAAGTGCGATAACTACGATACAGGAAATAATTCCGAATACGTCAAACTTCTTACCAAGGAGTTTGTATCCTGTTACCGTACAGAAGCCCATCGCAAGACCGCCTATGTAGGAAATTCTGCCCATCATACCGAAAAGCACCCAGATAACACAAGCAATAAGCGCGAAAAGAACTGCACCGATAAAGCCCATAAAGGGATTTGAATTGATGTTTTCCTTTACGGGATTTCTCGCAATAGGCGTTACTCCTACGGGACCGCCTGAATATGCAGGATCAGCTCTGAAATCGTTGGGGATAGGAGTTGATGAATAGTTATTTGTGAAGGATGCCGCGCTGGGAGGCTCAAGAGCCGCTAAATCTGCCGCCGTTGTAAAGCCTGTGCTTTCAGGGGCTGTTGCAGGATCGATACTACCCATTGAATCAGAAGCGGAAGAAAGCTTTACACCTGCAGGAACACTTCCCTGGTTTGTACCCATCATTCCTACGCCGACTGCACCCATTCCCACGCCTACGTTATTCTGCATAGGCTGTACAGGGTTTGCAAAGCCGTTAGCACCGAAGGTGGGCTGTGCAGGCTGTACGGGATTTACAAAATCGTTAGCTCCGAAGGTGGGCTGTGCAGGCTGTACGGGGTTTGCAAAACCGTTAGCTCCGAAGGTGGGCTGTGCAGGCTGTACGGGATTTGCAAAACCGTTAGCTCCGAAGGTGGGCTGTGCAGGCTGTACAGGGTTTGCAAAACCATCTGCTCCGAACATCGGCTGCTGGGGCTGTTCATTTATAAGTGGCTGCTGATTTGTCATATTCTGTGCCGCTTCATCAGCTTCGTTTTCTGTACACATCTTGCAGAGCTGTGTACGTACTCCGTCAGAATCATTTCCGATTGCAAGACCTATTGCAGAGCCGCACTGTGAACAAGCGTTGCTATAGTAATTTGATGTAAGGAAGCTTGTTATATCATATATAAACATTGTCAGTCTTGTAATAGTACCTGCGGATGAATCATCTGCGGCAATTACAGCGGCTATAGTGTAATTAGTTACATCTGTTGCCCTGATAAAATTGTTTTCAGGCTTAGCGGTATATTCACCTAACCACTGCTCGGTACTCTTGTTTGATAAAGCGCCTTTTCTTGCCCATGTGGTAAAGATAAAGCAGTTAGTCTGCTCATTAGCCTTTATCATCATGCCAAAACCCTTATAGACACCGTAAATGCTGTTTGTAGCTCTGTCTTCAGTAAACATAAACTGCGGAGCTAATGAGTAAAGATCTTCAAGTATCATTATATTTTCCCCCACTATATATTTGATGATTTTTCAACATCGTTTTTATTTTACTACAAAAGGGGATTTTTGTCAATAGTTTTTGCTTTATCACGGTGTTACAGAGAATTATTTTTTGTATTGACATTTATGTGAAGATTGTAGTATAATGAACAAGTAAATATTATATTTTTATACGCCATCAAAAACCAAGAAGTGAATATTCTTTTAAAACAAGGAACAACCGATATGAAAAATATTATTACCTTCACAAAACCCGGAAACTTTGATTTATGGGAACAGAACTGTCAGCCCATCGGTAACGGCTATATGGGTGCGAGCTTTTTCGGCGGTATAGCAAAGGAAAAAATCGTACTGAACGAAAAGACGCTCTGGGCAGGCGGTCCCTCAGAAAGCCGTCCCGACTATAACAGCGGTATAATCGAGGACAGCTATAAGTATGTAAAACAGGTGCAGGAGCATTTATATAACGGCGAATATGAAAAAGCGGTAGAGCTCCTTCCCCATCTTACAGGAGCTACAGACGGCTTTGGCGCATATCAGCTTTTATGTGATATGATGCTCAGCTTTTCAAACATTGATGAAAGTCTTGTAACCGACTATAAAAGAACCCTTGATATGGATAATTCTCTGTTCACTACAGAGTTTACCTATCAGGGAGCAGTTCATAAAAGAGAGGCTTTTGCAAGCTATCCTGCAAATGTTATATGTATAAAGCTCTCTTCAAGCAAGTCCAGAAGAATCTGTGTAAGACTTAATCTTGAAAATACACAGAGCGGTCAAATAACCGCCGACGGCAATACTCTTTTATATAAGGGTGCGCTTTACGATAACGGACTTCGTTACTGTACGGTATTCCATATTGAAAATAAGGGTGGAGAGCTGATAAACGGTAAGGACTGTGTAATGGTAGAGCATGCAGATGAAGTAATCATTTATCTTACCGCTTCTACCGATTATAGTGATATATATCCCACCTTCAGAAACGGAATTGACCCCGAAATCCCTGTAAGAGAAAGAATCGGGAAGGCTGTAAGCAAGGGCTACGATGAGCTTTACAAGGAGCATCTTTCTGATTATAAGGAGCTTTTTGACAGAGTAAGCCTTTCTCTTGGTGATACAGGTAGTGAGCCTCCTCCCTGCGACGAGCTGTTGGAAAGCTACAGACAGAATGATAAAAAGGCACACAAGCAGCTTGAAATGCTGTATTTCCAGTTCGGCAGATATATGCTCATTTCTTCTTCAAGAAATGGCTCGCTCCCTGCAAACCTCCAGGGTGTATGGAACGAATCCAACTGTCCTCCCTGGTGCTGTGACTACCATATAAATGTAAACTTACAGATGAACTACTGGGGAGCATACAACACAAACCTCGCAGAAACAGTGCCTCCTCTTGTGGATTTTCTCAATAGTATGCGTCCCTCTGGCAGAAAATCAGCCGAAGCGTATTATAATATAAAATCTGATGAAGAAAATCCCGAAAACGGCTGGATAGCACATACACAGAGCACGCCCTTCGGATGGACTGCTCCCGGCTGGGACTTCTACTGGGGTTGGTCAACCGCAGCTGTAGCATGGCTTATGCAGAACATTTACGAATATTATGAATTTACGGGTGACGAGGATTATTTCAGAGAAAAAATCTATCCTATCATGCGTGAAAGCGTCAGGTTCTACACTCAGTGGCTGACTTATGACGATAAGCAGAAAAGACTTGTATCCACTCCTACCTATTCTCCCGAGCACGGTCCCGTTACCATTGGAAACACCTACGAGCAGAGTCTTATAGAACAGCTCTATAAGGATTTTCTGATATCTGCCGAGGCTCTTGACTGCGATAAGGAGCTTTATGAAAAGGTGAAGGAGCAGGTAGAACTGTTAAAGCCTTTCAGCATAAGCGAGAAAACAGGACTTTTAAAAGAATGGTTTGAAGAGGATGACGACAACTTTGACCATTCAAAGACTCAGAAAAACCACCGTCATATATCCCATCTTATGGGACTTTATCCCGGTAAGGCAATAACCGAAAAAGAGCCCGAGCTTATGCAGGCGGCAGAGAACACTCTCAACGACCGCGGTGATGAGTCAACCGGCTGGGCAAGAGCATACAAATTAAATCTCTGGGCAAGAGTAAAGGACGGTGGCAGAGCATATTCTATATTACAGGGACTGCTCAAAGGCTGTACCTTTGATAATCTCTTTGACTTCCACCCTCCCTTCCAGCTTGACGGTAACTTCGGCGGAAGTGCGGGAATTGCAGAAATGCTGTTACAGAGTCACGAAGGACATATTGACCTCCTTCCTGCAGTATCGCCCTTATGGATAAACGGAAGCTTTACCGGCCTGTGTGCAAGAAAAGGCTTTGTAATTGATCTTGCGTGGGAAAATTATGCTCCTGTATCAGTTATCGTAAAATCGACCATAGGAGCAGAATGCCGTATAAAAATAACCTGCTCAGATGTTCTGTGTGACGGAAAAACAGTAAATCCCGAAAATATCGATGGAATTACAGTGTTTGAAACAGAGCCCGGTAAGGTATATACCCTTAAACTTTAAGGATAAATGAACAACAATCGTAAATTTAAGCGATGTTTTTTGTACAATATGTCGATAAGTAAAATTTTTTAATAAAATTTTCAAAAAACACTTGCATTTTGGTTTTGTTTCTGTTAAAATATTTATGTTATATCGCTATATAAAGATATGGTGATGGATCAAAAGGTACAATATACTGTATGATCCTTTATTATAAGCAACACTAAAGGAGGTGCAAACCCCATGGCAAAATGTGATATCTGCGGAAAGGGCGTTTCTTTCGGCATCCAGGTTTCTCACTCACACAGACGTACAAACAGAACATTCAAGCCCAATGTTCAGAAGGTTAAGGCTATCGTAAACGGTACTCCTTGCAGAGTACACGCTTGCTCTCGTTGCCTTCGTTCAGGTAAGGTACAGCGTGCTGCTAACTAATTGAAATCTGACAGTAAAACCAAAGAAAATTTTTTCGCTCCCCTGATTTTCAGGGGAGTTGGTTTTTTATTAAAAGTTGCACAAAAAGCAATCCCACAGTTTTTAAACTGCGGGATTATTGTTATATCAAAATTGAATTTCAGGGCAAATCAGATGAGTCCGTATCTTACTACCTCCACAACTTCTCCGCCTGAGGTGATAACTCTCGGGATACGAAGTGCCACTGCACAGGTAAGCTCATAACCGATAGTGCCGAGGAGGTTTGCATTATAATCAATGCCTGTTTCTCTGCATTTATCAGAATATACATAAACTGTATCATTCACCTTTACATCAGGCACATCGGTAACGTCAATTACCACCTGATCCATACACACTCTGCCAAGAACAGGACAAAGAACGTCGTTTATAAGCATTTTTCCCTTGCCTGAAAAGCCTCTGAAATAACCGTCTGCATAACCTATCGGTACGACTGCTACAGTCATATCCTTTGGCGCCTTAAATGTTCTGCCATAGCTTATCTCGGTGCCTTTATCTATCTTTTTCAGCTGGCATACAACCGACTTTATACTCATAACCTGTTTTAATTCTATCGGCATAGAAAGAGGATAGTTCGGTGCATTGCCGTAAAGAATAACACCTGCTCTGACTAAATCACCGTCAAAATCTCCGTGATACAGAATACCACCGCTGTTCTGACTGTGAATAAGCAGACCTTTGTCCTTTGCTATGTTCATCAGCTTATCGTACTGTGCCTTTGTGTAGGAGATGTCCTCGTCGATATCACTATCGGCTACTGCATAATGGGTGTATATGCCCTTGCAGGAAAGTCCCTCAAGGGAGAGGATTGCGTTCAGTTCTTCTTCTGTTTCGATGCCTACTCTTGTCATACCCGTATCGACCTTGATATGTACCGGCATTCTTACACCCTTTGAAAGAGCGTAGCCACTTAAAGCCTCGGCATATTCCACGCTGCCGACAGTCTGGGTAATGTCAAGGGATAAAAGTTCATCAAAATAATCCTCATCGGTATAGCCGAAAGCAAGGATAGTTCCCTTAACGCCCTGACTTCTGAGTTTTTCAGCCTCCCACAGATTAGAAACGCCGAAATACTTAACTCCCAGCTCTTCAAGAGTGTGGCAGACAGTTTTATCGTCATGACCGTAGGCGTTGGCTTTTACTACAGCCAGTATTTCCTTATTGCCGATAAGCTTTTTTATTTCCTTGTAATTATGGCGCAGGGCGTCAAGGTCAATCTCAGCCCAGGCACGCTTTAAAAATTTCTTCAAAATATAAGACCTTCTTTATTTTAATGCAAGAGAAAAGAAAAAATCCCTTGTAATTTATTTTTATTTATGCTATTATTATATTGTACTATTTTTTTCAGTAAATTTCAAGTGGTTTTACTATTTAATTTATCGGAGGATTATAAACTTGACTAAAAGAAGGAGCAACTGGTATATATATATCATCACTTTTCTGATTGCAGGCGTTATTGTCTACATAGCTTCAAACGCCCTGCTCAACACTTTCTACGAGTCACAGAAAAGAGAGGAAAACATCTCGCAGAATACGGGCACCGTATTCAAGCCTGATAAAGCGCACAATTTCACGATTCTTACAATGCTCAGTGATGATGTTGAGGATGCACCCGATTATTATATGACTATTACATATAAGGGAGATACCAATTCTATTATACTGATGCCTTATCTCAAAAATGCATATATGAAGGGCAACACCCTGGCAGGCGCTTATAGAAACGGCGGTGCGGAAGCGGCTACAAAGCTCATTGCCGACGCTACAGGTATAAAGATAAGCAAATACATAAAGTTTACAAAATCAACTCTTATAGAGTTCTTTGATATGGCGGGTAACACTACTATAACAGTACCCACACAGTTAAAGCACGAAAATGAAGATGATAAGACAATGACCATCATCAACAAGGGTACAAACAGCTTTACCGGCAGACAGCTGTATTTATATCTTACCTTCCCCGATTATGGTGTAAAGGACGATACCTATTCCTGCAAGGTACAGGGTAGCTCCTACACTGAGTTTATCAACCAGAACTTCCACAATCTGTCTGAGGGATATATAGAGGAATATTCACACTTTATTATCAATTTTACACAGACTAATATCACAAAGCAGGACTATGAGCAGAAGAAAAAGGCTCTGTTATATTCCTTCAGCTATGCTAACGAGATATGCGATTATTACGTACCCTACGGTGAAATGACCGACAAGGGTTACGAGATTTCTTCAGACAGCCTTGCAACTGTAAAGAATAAGATTACTGAAACAGAATAAAGGTCATCTGTATGAACGAAGAAATAAAAATCAAAAAACTGGATAACAAAAATATCAAGGCAATAGTCAACTGGTGCAAGGATAAAGATGCTGACTTTCTTATGCAATGGGCAGGCGCAGGCTATATCTATCCGCTGACAGAAGAACAGATTTCAAAAAGACTTTATGACGGTGCGCAGATATTTGAGGCACAGCTTAACGGCGAAATAGCGGGGACTGTTGAAATCATACACCGAGAAGAACAGTATAATTCAGCTCTTATCGGTAGATTTGTAATTGACCCGTCGATAACAAGCAAAGGCATCGGCACAAAAATAATGCTGGAATTTTTAGAATATTGTAAAGAAAAACTGGGAATTTCCGAAGTATCGCTGTGTGTATTTGATTTTAATATTGGTGCATATAAGTGCTATCAGAAGTGCGGTTTTACCGAAACAGGCTCAGCAACAAGACCTAACGGATGGAAGGCAATTACAATGAGAAAGACGCTATAAAGTAAAGGTACGTCAAAAGAGAATAAAAATCACACAAACCCTCACAATAATATGTGAGGGTTTTACTGTTTAATGAGATATATTTTATAAAATATCAAGAAATTTTCAAAAAAGGCTTGCAATTATGAGTAAAATAAGGTAAAATAATAAGGTATAGAATATCAGGGGAAATTTCCCCATTAAAATTACGGAGGAATTATAAATTATGGTAACAGCAGGCGATTTCAGAAACGGTATGACCTTTGAAGAAGAAGGCAACGTAATGCAGGTTATTGAATTCCAGCACGTTAAGCCCGGTAAAGGTGCCGCTTTCGTAAGAACAAAGGTAAGAAACGTAATCACAGGCTCTGTGGTTGAAAAGTCATACAACCCCTCAGCTAAGTTCCCTACCGCTTTTGTTGAAAGAAAGGATATGGAATACTCCTACAACGATGGCGAGTTATACTACTTTATGGACACAGAAACATACGAGCAGGTGCCCATCAACCCCAGCGAGCTTGACGACAACTTCAAGTTTGTTAAGGAAAACATGGTATGTAAGGTACTTTCCTACAAGGGTAAGGTATTCGGTGTAGAGCCTCCTAACTTTGTAGAACTCGAAGTAACACAGACAGACCCCGGCTTCAAGGGCGATACAGCTACAAACGCTACAAAGCCCGCTACACTTGAAACAGGCGCAGAAATCCGTGTTCCCTTATTCATTGATATCGGCGAAATGATCCGTATCGACACAAGAACAGGCGAATACATGGAGCGTGTAAACAAGTAATTTAATTTGCAAAGGAGAATATTACTATGACAGTTGCAGAAAAGGTATCCTACCTCAAGGGCCTTGCAGAAGGTCTTGGTATTGAAGACACAACTAAGGAAGGCAAGATGATCAACGCTATCATCGATGTACTCGACGACATCGCTCTTACTTTAGTTGATATTGACGAAGAATTAAACGACGTTGCAGACGTTATGACAGACGTTGAAGAAGCAGTTTCTCTTTTAGAGGACGAGGTTTACGGCGAAGAAGATTGCTGTGATTGTGACTGCGATTGCGATTGTGACTGTGACGAATACGAAGATATGTATGAAGTTACATGCCCCGCTTGCGAAAACTCTATCACAGTAGATTTCGACGTTATTCAGGAAGGTGCAATTCCCTGCCCTAACTGCGGCGAAACACTTGAATTCGATTTAAGCTGTCTCGAAGACGACGAATGTGATTGTGGCTGCCACGAATAATCTTTAACATCAGAGCCTCCCGTATAAACGGGAGGCTTTTTTGCTGATTCATCTGCTTATTTATTCCTTGACTACCGATTTTCTCTATACTATCATATTTTGTTGACTAATGTCGTATTTATTGATATAATGATAGTAAGGAAACCAAAAGAACGGATGGAAGTATATGAAAACTTATTTTATCGTAAATCCTGCTTCAGGCAAGAAAAATTCTCTGGCGGAAATCACAGAAAAACTTAAAGGTTGTGAGCTGCCTTATGAGATATATTCAACCAAGGGTAAAGGCGACGCTACCGAATTTGTAAAAAAGATATGCTCCTCTAACCCTGACGAACCCATCAGATTCTGTGCCTGCGGCGGTGATGGGACGCTAAACGAAGTGGTAAACGGTGCAGTTCATTCTGATAATGCCGAGGTCGCCTGTTATCCCTGCGGAAGCGGCAACGACTATGTAAAATATTACGGCGGCAAGGACAGATTTATGGATATAAAAAGCCTTATGACTGCTCCTGCAAAAGCTATAGATTTAATAAAGGTCGGGGACAGATATTCGATAAACGTAGTGAATTTCGGCTTTGATACAGAGGTCTGCGTTACTATGGAAAAGGTGAAATCGAAGCCTGTAATAGGAGGCGGCAACGCATACACAACAGGCGTTGTAAAGGCATTACTTACCGCTATGAAGACAAAGGGAAACGTCTATGCAGACGGAGAGCTTTTAAACGAAAAGAACCGCTTTCTGCTCTGTACCGTTGCTAACGGTAAATACATAGGAGGACGCTTCTGTTGTGCGCCTCGTTCCCTGAATGATGACGGACTTTTAGAGGTCTGCCTTGCAAAGAAAATTTCAAGACTTACCTTTATAAAGCTTGTCGGCGTTTACGAAAAGGGAAAGCATCTTGACGACAAGAGATTTTCGGATATACTTCAGTACCGCCGCTGTAAAAAAGTAGAGATAAAGGCTGAAAAGGGCTTTGCAATTACTCTTGACGGAGAGGTGATCCCAGGTGAAGAATTCATCTGTGAGATAGCACCCAAAAAGCTTAAATTTGCGGTACCTCCTCTGAAATCGGAAATAAAGAATAACGAAAAAGAAATGGCATTGGTGTAATAATGGATTATGAATTTGACTGGAAAAATCCGAGCGAATGGCAACACGACGGCACTTTAGCCTACGACAAGGAAAACGAAGTCTTGTTTTTCGATACAAAGGAAGATAAGGCAGAATGCTCGGTGACGATAGAAATACCCCGTGATGCAAACTGTTTTCAGTTCTCCTTTGAGGCAGGTAACAGCTCACCTATAACAAGAGATTCGGACAGCGGCAGGGTAAGACTCAGCTTTCTTGACGAAAACAATGCTGAAATATCAGGCTTTGATACTCTTATCTTTGAAAAGGAATATTTTTATAAATACACCGCATCATCAACGTCAATGCCATTCCCCCTTCCCAAAACAGCGGAAAAGATAGTTATCGGGGCAAGCGGTACGAATCGTGGTAAGAGTGATTTAAATTTTTATTTCAAAAATCTTACTCTTGAATTTAAAAACGAGGAAAGCACAGAAATAATTACTGATTATACAGGAGTTTTCACTTCTGAGAAGGTCGGTGACAGGCTTATAAAAATCGGTAACGATTCTATGCTTACAACCATCGAATTATGGGTGCTATTAGGTGTAATAGTCGTAACAGGCATTTTCCGTATTGTAAAATACAACAAATCAAAGGATAAAGAATAAAAGAAGAGCCTTCCGATTTCGTCGGAAGGCTCTGATTATTTCTTGCTTATTTTTTATAGTAACTATTGAATACAGGTCGCAATGCTTTATACAGCGGCATACAAAGTACCGAAGCTATAAAGCCCTTTGCAAAGGTGAAGGGGCAGTTGAAAATTATAAGGCAATCTAAAAGACCATTCACACTCGGATTTATTCTCTGATATGCACCAATTATAGCCTCAATCGGCATAATGTTCTGATATATAGGATATACAATGAAATAATTGGATGCAATACCAAGCAGAGCCATTGAAATACAACCTATAATACAGCCGATTATAGCGCCCTTATAGGTATGTATCTTTCTACCGATGATACCTGCGGGGATAACCAGAGCACAGCTTAAAATAAAGTTTGAAAGTTCACCCACTCCGCCTGTTATTGACTGGGGAAGATTGATGATATTCTTTACAAGGCAGACGAAAACGCCTGATATCGGTCCCATTGTGAGCGACGCCATAACCGCAGGAAAATCCGAAAAATCGAAAGACAAGAAGTCCGGTACAAAAGGAATCTTGAAGCTGAACATCATCAGTACCGCCGCTACCGCTGAAAGCATTGCGGTGAATACCAGCTTTCTCGTGTCAAAAAGTGCCTTTACTGTGCTTTTCTTGTTTGTTTCGTTCATAAAAATCATCCTTTCTGTTCTGTTTCAAAGGTGATTTATAAATTGTGCCTTGACGGTTTGATTTGTGAATAGGTGTTTGTGGTCGGTGACCGCTTGCGGTTCCGCCTTCGGCGGCGGGGCGTCCTCGACGACCCGTTTCGATGCAAAAAATATAAACGGAGCGAATACACCTTTTCATCCATTATCATTCAAGGCAAAAAATAAGCCCTGCAATTTGCAGGGCTTTCAGTCATTAGAAATTTGAGCCGATTATATCATAACGCTTATTATAATTTTTCGGCAACGCATTTCTGATTCTTTCATCCGGACTATACCGTCGGTTTCGGAATTTCACCGAATCAGCCGTAAGGCTCGTGGACTTTACCACCGGTGGAGAATTTCACTCCGCCCTGAAACAGATTACAGTAGTATTATATGCCTAACCGTATGATTTGTCAAGGGGGTTTTGAATATATTTTATCTTCCCTGCCGAAAATAACCGATAGAAAATTACGGTATAGCAAAAATTATAAAAAAATGTTGCAAAAAAAGGCGGAATGGTGTATAATTAAATATGATTATAATGAGATAATAGTACATAGTTTTTAGTGTAGCAAAAGAAAGGATTACAGAGATGATTTTTGACATAATGAGAGCCGACGGAATGCAGTCGATAATATCCATTGTCTTTGCGTATGCGGTTATTCTGTTTGTGGCATTCCCTATCCACGAATGTTCCCACGCCTTTATGGCTAAGTTACTGGGTGATGATACAGCCTTCAGGCAGAATCGTGTAACCTTAAATCCTATCGCACATCTGGATGTGCTTGGTACTATAGGCATACTGCTTTGCGGTATCGGCTGGGCAAAGCCTGTACCTGTAAACCCCACCAGAGCGAGAAAAGTATCAGCAAGGGCGGCTATGGCTCTGACTGCGGCGGCAGGACCTGTTTCAAATATACTGATGTCGCTGATTTTCGTTATTATTTCAAAGCTTGTATTGATGCTTGGCGGTGCTGATACCACAATATTCTATGTGTATTTTGCTTTCCGCTATGCGGCAATTATAAACGTATCGCTTGCGGTATTCAACCTGCTTCCGATACCTCCCTTTGACGGCTCAAGAATTTTCCTTGTGTTCTTAAAAGAAAAGACATATTTCAAAATTATGCAGTACGAACAGTATATAATGATTGGTATCCTGATACTGCTGTGGACTGATATACTCGATATTCCGCTTACCTTCCTCAATAATGCGGTTATGAGCTTTTTAGACCTTATAACGAGATTTTTGGGATGAGCACAGAGCTTAATTTCAAGCTTGAGGTTTTTGAAGGACCGCTTGACCTTATGCTGTCCCTTATTTCAAAGCACAAGCTGAATATATATGATATTGAAATTTCTCTGCTTTTGGAACAATTCCTGCTTTATCTTGAACAGATGAAGCAGGCGGATATAGAAATAGCGGGCGAATTTATGGAGATGGCGGCAAGACTTATCTACATAAAATCTGCCGCACTTCTTCCTAAGCACGAAGCAGAAGAGATGAAAAAAGAGCTGGAAGGCGTACTGATAGAATATGCGTTATGCAAGCAGATTGCAGGTCGTCTGCAGGAAAATTACCGTGGTGACCTTATATTTGTACGTAATCCTGTAGAGATTGACGAGGATAAATCCTACAACAACCGGCACGACCCGGACGAGCTGTTTTTAGCTATGTCCAATATAAGCTATAAGGAAGTCATAAGAAAGACTCCGCCCTCTATAAAGCCTATCGTTGCAAAGAGCTTTGTAACGGTATTTACAAAGATAGTACACGTTTTAAAGATAGTAATGAATGGTGGAGAAGTAAAGGTCAAGAGCCTTTACAAAGGGCAGAAACGTTCTGAGCAGGTGGCTACCTTTTTAGCGCTTCTGGAATTGTCGAAAAACAGTCGTATAAAGTTTTCAGAGGATAACAGATATCTTCATTTTGTACCAAGAGAAAAGATTGAAGAAGAATTCAACTTCACCGATGACTATAATGAAGAAAATGCTGTCAGTGAATAATCAAAGGAACGGGAAATAAATTGGATTATAAAGAATCATTATGTATAATAGAGGCTATACTCTTTGCCTCGGGCGAGCCTATTACTCCCCAGAGACTGAGCGAAGCTTCGGGGATTGAACGAGATACGGTAGCAAAGCTTGTTGACCAGCTTGAAAGAAAATACAATGTATCCGACAGTCCTCTTAAAATTCTACGTCTTGCCGACTCTTATCAGTTATCGACAAGAGAAGAATATGCGCCATATATCAAAAAGGCAATGGAAAACAAAAGACAGACAAGACTCTCCCCTGCCGCTCTTGAAGTATTGGCGGTAATAGCCTACAATCAGCCTGTTACAAAGGCATTTGTAGAGCAAGTAAGAGGAACAGACAGCTCAAGCGTTGTAAACACTCTTGTAGAACGCGAGCTTTTATGCGAGGCAGGAAGGCTTGATCTTCCGGGAAAGCCTGTTACATATAAAACAACCGAAAACTTTTTAAGATGCTTCGGTTTATCATCGCTCTCTGACCTCCCCTCCCTGCCAAATGAAGACGGACAGATTGAGCTTGCGGAAATAGCTGAGTATATTTCAAACGAAGAAGAATAGGTCATAGAAAAACATCAATCTAAAAGAAAGGAATGGGCATAAATATGGGTTGGTTCATATTCCTAGGCATAGTGCTGCTTATTGCTATCATCCTGTTTATGTCGGTTTCGGTCAGCATATTTATAGACAATGAGATTGATATCAGAGTAAAATACGCAGGAATAACTCTTTTTTACATTGATTCGGATGAGGACCCTGAAAAAGTAAAAAAGAAAGAAGCGAAGAAAAAAGCAAAGGCGAAAAAGAAGGAAGAAAAAAAGAAACGCAAAGAAGAAAAAGAACGCCTGAAAAAAGAAAAAAAACGCCTTAAAGAACTGAAAAATTCAGTACAAGCCGATACTACGGCACAAACAAGCGAGGATGGAATTCAAGCCGACTCCGCTGAAAATGCAGAAAGCGGCGAAGAAAAAAAGAAAAAAACTCCCGAAGAAAAGCAAAGGGAAAAGGAAGCTAAACGCCGTGAAAAGCTGGCGAAAAAGAAAAAGCTGGAGGAAAACATCGAGCTTGTAAAGCTTCTGGTAAGCAGTGCAGGAAAGCCTGTCAAGAGGCTGATATCCCATATAAGAGTAAACGACCTTTATATAGATATAACCGCTTCGGGCGAGGACGCGGCAAAGGCGGCGCTGAACTATGGAAAGATAAATGTTGCGGTACACGGACTTTTATCCTTTTTATATCAGTTTGTAAGACTTAAAGTAAAGGAAGTAAATATCGACTGCGATTTCGAATCAGGCAAAACAGATTTTATGCTTTACTGCAAGGTTAAAATGAGGATAAGTACAGCCCTTGGCTGTGGAATATGGTTTCTTTTCAGAATGCTGAAGCTGACTCTGAAAAAGAATACCGAAAAGGAATTAAACAACAAGAATATTACCGACGGCAAGCCCTCGGTTAACAAGAAAGGAAAATAATCATGGCTGAAAATCACACAATCAACACCCTTATGACCACTTCAATGGAAAAGATAAGAGAGCTTGTTGATGTAAACACCATCATCGGCGAACCCATCACTTCTCCTGACGGCACAATTATAATTCCCGTATCAAAGGTAAGCTTCGGCTTTGTATCAGGTGGTTCTGACCTTCCCAGTCAGGCTCCCAAGGATATCTTTGCAGGCGGAAGCGGTGCAGGTATCACAATAAAGCCCGTAGCCTTCATCGTTGTACAGCGTGACGGCGAAGTAAAGATGTTAGAGCTTGGTGCAAGCGGCGGTGGCGCACTTGAAGGAATAATCAACGGCGCACCTGAGCTTATTGCAAAGGTAAAGGAAATGTTCGGCAAGAAGGGCGACGGCGAAGAAGCTGAAGCTGAAAAGGAAGAAAAGTAAATAATAATTCTGTCCCTTCAGGCATAAGTATTAAAAAAACTGAAAGGACAGCTTATGAATATCTTAAAAACTCTGACTTTACTCCTTACTGCCGTTATATCTGCGGCAGTCATAGCTATGCCCACAACTGCGCAGAAGCTTTTTTATGAAGAAGAACGTGCTGATATATCCGTATCGGCAAGCGCCGCTATACTGATAGAGGCAGATACGGGTACAGTTCTTTATGCCAGAAATGAAAAAGAGCACAGAAGTATCGCCAGCACTACAAAGATAATGACTGCACTGCTTACCTTAGAGTCGGGAAATCCTGATGAAAGCTTTGTTGTCGACAGTACAGCCATTCTTGTAGAAGGCACCTCCATGGGACTTAAAGAGGGTGATATTGTAACAAGACGTGCGCTGTGTTATGGTATGCTTCTCCCCTCCGGTAACGATGCGGCAAATGCGGCGGCAATAAACATTTCGGGAAGCTACTCAGCCTTTGCAGAAAAGATGAATAACAAAGCAAGGGCGCTGGGTATGGAAAACAGCAATTTTGTAACTCCCTCGGGACTTGACGCAAAGGGACAGTATTCCTGCGCCTATGACCTGGCTTTGCTTGCGGCGTATGCTCTTAAAAATGAAGATTTCAGAGAAATATGCTGTAAGAAAAGTGCAAAGGTGAAATTCGGAAATCCTCCGACTGAAAGATGGCTGAATAATTCCAACAAGCTACTTAAAAGCTATCCCGATTGCTTCGGTGTGAAAACCGGCTTTACTGATAATGCAGGGCGTACTCTTGTATCTGCGGCAAGCCGCAACGGGGTAACTCTTATCGCTGTGACGCTGAGTGCTCCCGACGACTGGAACGACCATAAAAAAATGCTGGACTATGGCTTTGAAAAGGTCAGAATCCAAAGTGCAGGATATGATATATCAAGCCTCACTCTGCCTGTAATCGGCTCAGATAAGGAAAATGCAGAGCTTATAGCAAAGCCTGTAAATCTGCCCATTACAAAATCGCAGAAGAATGGTGTAACCACCATCGTTCATCTGCCGAAATTCATCTATCCGAATGTAAAAAAGGGTGAAGCTGTGGGAGAAATACACTATATACTGAATGGCAGAGTTATAGCTGTGTCAGAAATAGTTACAGCAGAGGAATACGAAAGTAAGCCGCAGGAGGTTGACTTTTTCACAAACATAATCAGATTTATAAAAAATCTGTTTTAAAAGATAAATACAAAGGAAAGAAACAATGGAAAAGGTAAGATTACAGAAGATAATAGCGGACAGCGGCTACTGTTCAAGACGAAAAGCCGAGGAATATATAGACCAGGGCGCAGTTAAAGTAAACGGCAGACCTGTAAAGCTGGGTGACAAGGCTGATCCTAAAAACGACCTTATCACAGTAAACGGCGAAAAAATAGAAGCAGGTGCGGCAAAGCTCCGCTACATAAAGCTCTACAAACCCAGAGGTTATCTCACCTCAATGGCGGATGAACATAACGAAAAGCTCATAACCGAACTGCTTACGGATATTGAAGAAAGAGTATATCCCATCGGCAGACTGGATAAGAATTCAGAAGGTCTGCTTCTGCTTACAAATGACGGCGAATTTGCAAACAGCATTATGCACCCTTCGAAGCACATAAAAAAGCGTTATCGTGTAACGGTCAAGGGTACTGTGGGCGATGACAAGCTGACTACACTTGCTTCAGGCGTCAAGATTGACAGCGGAGTAACCCTTCCCTGCACCGTTGCTGTATTGACAGAGGAAGAGAACAGAACCGTACTCGAATTTATAATTTCCGAGGGCAAGAATCGTCAGATAAGAAAAATGTGCGAAGCGGTAAAGCTGGAGGTCATCAGACTTAAAAGAAACGCCGTCGGCAATGTAAAGCTCGGAATGATGAAGCCCGGACAGTGGGAAGACCTTACAGCAGAAGAATTAAAGGGGCTTAAAGCGCTGATAAAGAACGAAAAGCTTAATCCTGCAGGAAGAACAAGGAGATAAGCTATGATTACTATTCTGCAGAATATGGAATATAAAGAGGGTATCCTTTTTGAAGCAAGGGATGGAGATGAAGTTTTAGGCACTCTCCTTTGTGAAATCGATACAGATACCCTCATAGTAAAAGAAATAAAATCAATCAGCTTTTTAATAGATGGATTATGTCGTGCCGCACTTAATTACGCTTTCAACAGATTTGTCAATAAATGCAGATTTGAAAAGCAGGATGAATCGGTCCTGAAAGAACTTTTAAGACTTGATTTTGTGCAAATCGACAATTATTTCATTGATAACATTGACAATTTTTTCACATCACATAAAAATTGCAAAAAGTGAAAAATGGACTTGTTATTTTTCACAAAATAAGTTATAATTAGTATGATTGTATTGTGTTTTGAACACAAAAACATAAAACGGAGGACAAAAAGCAATGAAGAAAACAATTGCGGAAATGTTACAGAGTGCTTCAACAAGTGCGGCAGCTGAAAAGCTCGTAAAGCTCTTTGACGAAGACAGCTTTGTAGAGCTTGATAAGTTTGTTGGTAAAGATAGGAACACAGCAGGCGTAATCAGCGGTTATGGCTTTGTTGACGGTGCTGTGGTTTATGCATATGCGCAGGATACAAGCGTTAAGAGTGGTGCTACAGATGAAAGTGCGGCTCTCAAAATTAAAAAGGTTTATGACCTTGCATTAAGAAACGGTGCTCCCGTTGTATCTATTCTTGATTCAAAGGGCGGAGATATTGCTGAAGGCATGAAGCTTTTAGCGGCTTACGGAGATATTGCAAAGTCAAGTGCGGCATTATCAGGTGCAGTACCCCAGATAGCTATCGTTGATGGCGTATGTGCAGGTACAAACGCTATGATTGCCTGCATGGCTGACGTAGTTATCATGACAGAAAAGTCTGAGCTTTTCATGACAGCTCCCTTTGTAGCTGATGACAAGACAGAAGGCGCAGGCACAGCAGAAAATGCGGCAAAGTCAGGCGTTGCGGCTATTATCGCAAAGGATGGCGACGAGGCTATTGCAAAGGCAAAGAAGCTCATTGCTATGCTCCCTGCAAACAATCTCGAAACAGCAGGCAACGATTATTATACAGAAAACGATGCAGTAGTAACAGAGGACTTAAAGGGTCTTGAACTCATTTCCGCAGTTGCTGACAAGGATAGTATAACAGAGCTTTATAACGGCTTCGGCTCTGCGACAGTTACTGCTATCGGTAGTGTAAACTGGCGTACAGTAGGCTTTGTAGCTACAAATAATGCTGAATATTTAAGCAGCGATGACAGTGCAAAGATTGCACGATTTGTAACACTCTGCGATGCATTCTCAATTCCCGTTGTAACCTTCGTTGATACAAAGGGCTATGAAAAGTCAAGTGCGGCTGAGCTTGCAGGCTCTATCAGAAACAGTGCAAAGCTTATGCAGACCTATGCATCCGCTACAACAGCGAAGATTGCAGTTATCACAGGTAATGCTTACGGCAGTGCTTATGTATCCCTTGCAAGCACAGCGGCAGGTAGCGACTTCTGCTTTGCATGGGAAGATGCAGTTATTGCTCCCGTATCACCCGAGGCGGCAGTAACCTTCCTTAACGGTGCGGCATCTGCTGAAGATACTGCAAAGGCGGCAAAGGAATATGCTGAAAACGAAGCAGATCCCTTCACAGCGGCATCCTTAGGCTACGTTGACAGAGTAATTGAAGTAGCTGATACAAAATCTGCTATCACCTCTGCAATTGACGTAACAGCATCCAAGAGAGTTCTTGCTCCTGCAAAGAAGCACGTAAACTTCGTATTTTAATTAAAGTAATATAAATCTGAAAGGAATTTTAAAGATATGAAAAGATATAACATCACAGTAAACGGCACAGCTTATGATGTAACAGTCGAAGAAACAGACGCTTCTGCAGCTCCTGTAGCTGCACCCGTAGCTGCTCCTGCTCCCAAGAAAGTTGCTGCACCCGCAGCTCCCGCAGGCGCTCAGGGTGGCACAAAGGTAGCCGCTCCCATGCCCGGTACAATCGTTGACGTAAAGCTCGCTGTAGGCGCAAAGGTTACTAATGGTACAGTTATCGCAGTTCTCGAAGCTATGAAGATGGAAAACGACGTAGTTGCTCCCTGCGATGGTACAATCGCAAGCATCAACGTAACAAAGGGACAGTCTGTTGAAACAGGTACTGTTATCGCAACAATCAACGCATAAGTGATACTGAAAGGAATTTAAAATAATGGCTAAGGTACTGATTACAGAAACCGTACTCCGTGACGCTCATCAGTCACTTCTTGCTACAAGAATGACAATGGACGAAATGAAGCCTATCCTTTCCACTATGGACAAGATCGGTTTCCACTCCGTTGAGTGCTGGGGCGGTGCTACATTCGACTCCTGCCTTCGTTTCTTAAACGAAGATCCCTGGGACAGACTCAGAACAATCAAGAAGGAAATGCCCAACACAAAGCTTCAGATGCTTTTCAGAGGACAGAATATGCTCGGCTACCGTCACTATGCTGACGATGTGCTGGAATATTTCGTTCAGAAGTCCTGTGCAAACGGTATTGACATCATCAGAATATTTGATGCATTAAACGATATCCGCAACCTTGAAACAGCTGTTAAGGCTGCAAAGAAGGAAGGCGCACACGCTCAGATCGCTATTTCCTACACATTAGGCGATATCTTTACAGACGAATACTATGTAGATTATGCAAAGAGAATTGAAGCAGCCGGCGCAGATTCTATCTGTATCAAGGATATGGCGGCTCTTCTCACTCCCTACGCTACAGAAAAGCTTGTAAAGGCTTTAAAGGGCGCAGTAAATATTCCTATTTCACTCCACACACACTACACATCAGGTCTTGCTTCTATGTGCTTATTAAAGGGTATCGAAGCAGGCGTAGATATGATTGACACAGCAATGTCACCTTTAGCGCTTGGTACTTCCCATGCTCCTACAGAGTCTATGGTAGCCGCACTTCAGGGTAGCGAATATGATACAGGTATTGACTTAAAGCAGCTCACAGAGGTTCGTGACTACTTTATGACACTCCGTAAGAAGTACATTGACAGCGGTCTTCTTGATCCCAAGATGCTCGCAACAGACGCTAATGCACTTATCTATCAGGTTCCCGGCGGTATGCTTTCAAACCTCCTTTCTCAGCTCAAGCAGGCTGGCAAATCCGATCAGTTTGAAGAGGTACTCCGTGAAGTACCCAGAGTAAGAGCAGACGCAGGTATGCCTCCTCTTGTAACTCCCACATCTCAGATCGTTGGTACACAGGCTGTATTCAACGTAATTATGGGTGAACGCTACAAGACAGTTACAAAGGAATTCAAGGGACTTGTAAAGGGTAACTATGGAAAGACTCCTGCCGCTATCGATCCTGATTTCAGAAAGAAGATCTTAGGCGACGAAGAGCCTATCGACTGCCGTCCCGCTGACCTTATTCAGCCTGAGCTTGCAAAGCTGAAGGAAGAATGTGCAAAATGGACACAGCAGGAAGAAGACGTATTAAGCTATGCTATGTTCGGTCAGGTTGCTGAAAAGTTCTTCGAAAAGCGCAAGGACAAGCAGCTCGGCATTGACGCAGAACACGCTGACAAAGCAAACAAGGTAATGCCCGTCTAAGCGGCGAGTCGCCGCTGACTGTTCCGCCTTTTAATATCCTGTACTAATCGATAAGATAGTTTGACGGCGGATGCATTACATTCGCTGGTATCTATGACTTATAAATAGTTTGATTGCAATTTAAAGACAGCGAAGCGGCGGATGCCAGGACAGACAGAAAACACAAAAATTATTTATCCCCTGTGAGTAAAAGGCGATAGCCATAAAGAAGTAACTCCAGAGAAGAAAACGTCTTCTCTGGAGTTTATTTTATATTCAGTTCGACAAACCTGTTACTGTTTGTCAAGCCTTTTTCTGAAAAAAATAAAATATTTTTCGGCAAATAAAATGGCATAACAACAAAGCCGAAAAACAATGGTTTTTTCAGCTTGTAAGGATATAAGTAAGAATTTGTGCAATCAGCA
>JAGAVH010000074.1 GCA_017942025.1 Ruminiclostridium sp.
GGTATAAGGGAGGCAAATATGCCTTCGTTGCCATGCTTCCTAACGAGGGAGTTAGTGTATCCGAGTATATTGCATCCCTTGACGGTGAATCTTTGAATGCGCTTCTTGCGAATCCCCAGTATGCTACGGTGCACACTTCGATTCCGAAATTTGAAACCGAGTATAAAGTGGAGATGTCGGATATTCTGCAGAGTATGGGGATGACCGAGGCGTTTGATATGTATAACGCTGATTTTGAAGGCCTCGGAACCTCTACCAGCGGCAATATCTATATTTCCCGTGTTCTCCATAAGACCTTTATTTCCGTTGGAGAAAAGGGTACGAAGGCCGGAGCTGCTACGATCGTGGAAATGAAGGACGGTGCGGCAGCCGAGCCGACCGAGCCCAAGGAAGTATATCTCGATAGGCCGTTTGTGTATATGCTCGTAGACTGCGAGAACAACATCCCGTTCTTTATCGGAACGATGATGGATGTAAATTAACATTTATGCATTGAATTTCGCGGGAATTTTTGCTATAATATTCTCGTAAATTAGATTTCCTGGTGTGGTTATGGGATATCGACCCATCAGAGAATAATATTGAGGATTATATTGATACGCCCATAGCTTTTATAGAAGTTATGGGCGTATTTTGCTTTTTGATAGGAGGTAACAGCTGAGATACGTATGCGTAATCATGTTCTCGGAATTTGCAGGCTGGATGCCTTACGTTGTGCCCTTTTATATCTATCCGATGATAATCGGACTCGGTATCATGGCTTATGCCGTAATTGCCTTTTTACAGTACAGAAAGGTAAAAAAAGTACCT
This sequence comes from Ruminiclostridium sp., assembly GCA_017942025.1. Classification (GTDB taxonomy): domain Bacteria; phylum Bacillota; class Clostridia; order Oscillospirales; family Ruminococcaceae; genus Ruminiclostridium_E. Next base: position 811 of record JAGAVH010000074.1, read on the forward strand.
CTTGCAGAGGCTCTGAAAAACGTAGAATAAGTAAATCCCCGACGCCTTTAAAACGTCGGGGATTTAGACTGAAGACAAACTCACGCACCGCAAAAATGCTGGTAAATTGTAACGAATTTGTGGATATACACGAAATAGTGATATAAAAGTTTTAGAGAGCCTTAAACGGCTCTCTAAAAGCATTTTTGCTTACTTCGTCACTCACCCCTCGATGTACTATCTGTACACCTATCGGGGTGGCTTCCTCGTCTGCGTGCGTTTTTCATCGTCTGACAGCGTGTAGACAAAGACTTTGTCTACACGCTGAAGCCTCATTCTTTTCGGAATGAGGCTTTTTAATTTTTTTATAAATTTATGAAACATTTTTTAAAAATAACAGTCTTATATTATTGGGGTACTATTACATTTTTCTGACAGCAAGAATAGGATAGTTCTCAATATAAGGCTTTATATTATCGGGATGCTCTTTTACATAGGAGAACATAACATCCGCCAGGCTCTCCCCTTCACTGCTGTCAAAAAGAAACTCGCTGAGCTTTTTCAGTGACAGCTCAGAAACGCAACCACATACGGGAGATACAGTAATACCACAGATATTGTCCGATATCCTGTTTACTCTGAAGGGCCACACTCTGCAGTCAAATGGCTTTTTATCACCAAGTGCACATCCTGTTTCGGTAAGCACGGGACAATAAGATAATTCTTCTCCTTCGCCGAAGGACATCAGTAATCTGTATTCGTCACCCTGCTTTTCATATTTTATATCAGAATCAACATTTTTTAAAACATAGGATAACAGCTCTTCAGACAATAAGGGTATTTCCCATATATCCTCTTTGTCGAAAACGCAACAAACTCTGCACTTTGCGCAGGATTCAGGTGAAAGTATTTTTTTCAGCATATAATTCCCCTTTCTTTTTTTACATCTTATCTTATCACATTTTCCGACATCTTGCAATAGCCATCAAAAATATATATTTTAAATATTACAATTTGGTAACAATTTTACAAAAAGGTTGATTTAACTGTATAACTCTGCTATAATTAAAGAGTATAACACTTTACCACAATAAAATTCACATAAAGCAAAGGAATAATTATGAACACAATCAAAACACCAAAGCAGCTTTCAGCTCTTATGAATGAGCTTTCAAATCAGATTCAGAAGGTAATCATCGGTAAGGAAACAGCCGTAAAAATGCTTATAACATCGCTGATTTCAGGCGGTCATGTACTTATTGAGGACGTACCCGGCACAGGTAAGACAACCCTTGCTATGGCATTGTCAAAAGCAACCTCGCTCACCTGCAGACGTGTACAGTTCACTCCTGACGTTATGGCGTCAGATATAACAGGCTTTACAATGTACAACAAATCAAGTGAAAAATTTGAATACCGCAAGGGTCTTATTATGACAAACATCTTCATAGCGGACGAAATAAACAGAACCTCTCCCAAAACCCAGTCATCTCTTCTCGAAGCAATGGAAGAAAAGAAGGTTACTGTTGATGGCGTAGCTCACAATCTGCCTGAACCCTTTATGGTAATTGCCACCGAAAACGAATTCGGCTATGTAGGCACCTTTCCTCTGCCCGAGGCACAGCTTGACCGCTTCTTACTGAAATTATCCCTTGGCTACCCGGAGCTAAAGGACGAAATGATGATACTGCACACAAGAAAAATTGCCGATCCTCTCGACAATGTGACTCCTGTATGTAGTGCAGAGGATATAATGGCGTGCATAAAGGCAGTGAAGGATATACATATCGACCCTGCAATATACAAATATATCGTAGAAATCGTATCAGCTACAAGAAGCCACCCCTTTATTTCTCTGGGCGCAAGCCCCAGAGCCTCTCTGGCACTTATGAGAGCGGCGCAGAGCTGTGCATTTATGGATGGCAGGGATTACATCACACCTGAGGATGTTGCTCAGATGACCACTTATGTACTCCCTCACAGAATCCATCTTACTCAGGAAGCAAGAGTAAAGCATATAACCGTTGAAAATGTTGTATCAGAGATAATGAAAGCTATAAAGCCTCCTTTTTCAGGTAATGCAGAATAAAGGACACTAACTTATGAACAAGCATAGAATATTTTATCTGATATTCCTTATTGTAAGCACAGCAATGCTCTTTGCATACAGAAGCAAGATTACATCGGTACTGTTTATATTTGCCTTGTTGCTCCCTCTGTTATCGCTATTGCTTGGCTTTATCGCATCAAGACTTATAAAGGCTAAAATGGAGTATCGTGTGCTATACGCCGAAAAGATGGAAGGCTTTACTGTTTCGTTAAAGCTTACAAACAGATTTGTAGTTCCGATAAGTCTTGCGGGGATAATAGGATATTTCCCTCTCAGAAGCACAAATCTTTTTGAATATCAGAATATACTGATGTCGGTATCACCCTTCTCCACGGTAAACATAAACTTCAACACTCCTATTAAATTAAGAGGTGTTTATGACTGTGGTATAGAAAAAATCGAAACCTGGGATTTTTTAAAGCTTTTCAGATTTACAAAAAAGATTGAGAAATACGAAAAGATAGTCATACTTCCGAGAAAGCATATCATAAACCCGGTCCGTGATATATCTACAAGCGAAAGCGAAACAGAATCTGTAAACAACTTTTCTTTTGAAAAGAACAGCTTTACAAATATCAGAGAATATATCCCAGGCGACCCTGTAAAGCACATTCACTGGAAGATGTCTGCAAAGCAGGACAAGCTTATGGTAAAGCAATTCGAACAAAGCATCGGAGGTACAGCGATAATAATCGCCGATCTCAACGAATACTCACCCTTTGATGAAGAAAATGCAGAAAATTCCGATTGTATAGTTGAAACAATCATTGCAATCAATATGATGCTTATAAACGAAAGACAAAGCTGTCTTAATCTGTGGTATTCGCCGCTGACAGCATCGTGTGAGCAAAGACTGGTAAAAAACAATGAGGATTTTTCACTCTTCTACAACACTATGAGTGTGTTACCAAGACAAGAAGAGACATTATTACCCGAAGCCATAATAAAAAGCTGCAGCGACATACCGACGGATTCAGGCGTCGTATATTTTGTCACTTCCCAGCTCAGAAATGATTTTATAAACAGTGTAAGCGGCACTGAGCTTTTCAGAAACAGAAAGCTCAGAATACTCCTTATTGATTCGGATGAATTATCCGAGGAGCAGAAAACACTTGCCGAGGCTGTTTCATCCGCCGCTAATACAGAGCTGTGGAGAATAGACAGAAACAATCTTGTAGCTTCGCTGAACTACGCAATAGAACTGTACAAGAATAAATAAACCCTGATTTACGGAGATACATTTTGAAATCAAAAACAAAGAATAAAACAGACGCAAAACGTCCGATAGTCCTGATAGGCACTCAGAACAAGAAAAACTCGAATCTGATTCTATCAATTATCGTAAAGCTTCTACTGACATATATGTTGTGTGTGGGCACTTTAATGTGTTTTGCGTGCTTTTACAACATACCATATGAGCTGGGTCAGGCGGTACAGCATACATTACTGTATGTCACTCCCCTTTTCCCTGTTTTTCTGATTGTAAAGAAAAGATATATAATACCCTGCATACTTGTGTTTTGTGTTATTTGTTATTATTTTCTGCACGAACCAATAAACGAGGCTGTACTTATTTTCAAAGACCAGCTACTGTTATCACTTGACGGCAGATTACTACAAACCGCACAATTTGTACCAAAGGATTCGCTCGCCTTTCTTACAAAGACAGAAGAGTATATAACGGGTATGAATACTGCAATGACTGTCTTTTCAGGCGTTGTGTGCCTTGCAACCATCTTTTTTACCCACAAAAAATTCTCTGGAATAGGAACAATCGTTATGTGGTTGTTGCTCTACATTCCATCGTTTATAAGCGAAAAAGCCGACTACACCCCCTATACGTTACTTATAGTTCCTGCATTCTTTGCATTATATGCCTTTTCTACATCCAATCTTGCCGAAGAAGAAAGGTTACTTGCAAAAAGAAAGAAAAGAGCAAAAAAAGAAAAGCCTCAAAAGGCGAACATATCTACTGTTGAAGCGGTAATAAATGAACTTTCACAGCACAGCAGAAACTGTCTTTGCGGCATTCTTGCAGGTGTTGTTGCCTTTATCGCATTTTTCACTACGCAAAGCTTTTTCCCCGGATTTGCAACCCTGGACATAAAAGAAGTAGTAAACACTGTCACAGAATTCTTCAGCGACGCAGGCAATTATATCGACTCGATATTTTCGGGAGAAGGTAGTTCGCCCTTTAACAACTACTTCTCCAATGATAACTTCTTTTTGAACAACGATATAGAAATCAAAGCGCCGCCCGCTTTATCAGAAAAGCCTGTTCTGAATATAAAATCAGACAAACCTGATCCCTTCTGTCTTATAGGAGATGTCGGAGTCGAATACACGGGCAACGGCTGGGTAAGCGTTATGAAAAAAGAAAAGAGCGGAGAGTTATCCTATGATGGGTATAATATCGACGAAAGCTTTAACCCCGACCTGCTTTATCAGATTTATATAACATACCTCATATCGCCCGCAACAGAATCGGACAATAACACCGGACAGATGACAAAGTTCACTTTCAATGACAATGCATTTGCTATAGAGCATCTGAATGATTATCACACTTCTGCTATGCAAAACAATAAGCTTCATCATATTCTTCGTGAAATAGCCAGCTACAGTCATCTGAGTATAGAGTATCTTCAGAATACTGATATTGTTTTCAAGCCCTATATTCCCGGTAACACTTCATATGTAAGCAACGGAAGCTTTGTAACGTATGCAGACAGCATAATCAGAATATCTGATAAAAAGAACTGGATGAAAACCTTTGAAACGGACGTAATATCACCCGACTATTCTCTCTGGTTTGCTTCAACCGTCAGTCAGGACGTCACCTCGGACGAAGTCTGGACAAAGAGAGCGCTCCAGAGTCTTGGCTTTTCGGATAAAGAAGCAAATGCCTATAAAAACAGCAAGCTTGAATATGACCGCTATATAAAGGATAATTACACTCACGTTCCTGACAGTGAAAAAGAGAATATGAAGAGACTGCTGAGCGAATTTGAAGGTGCATATACAATTTCTCCATCGACTATCAATTCTGACTATATGTACGCCTTTGCTCTGTGTGAATATCTGAAGAGCGAGTATAAATATTCCCTTACCGCTAGTAATATGTCAGACGGTGAACAAACTGTTTTAGGAAGCTTTCTTTTTAACACAAAAGAAGGTCATTGTGCGCTTTACGCTACTTCGATGGTTTTAGCGCTCAGAGAACACGGCATACCTGCAAGATACGTATCCGGCTTCTCAACAGGAAATCTCACTCTGAACGAGAAAAGTGGTTTTTACGAAAAGACCATAAAGGAAAAGGATTTGCATGCATGGGTTGAAGTTTATTTCCCTGAACTCGGCTGGATGGCATTTGATCCTACAGGTCAGTCCGATGACTCAGACTCGCCGGCAATAACACCTCCCGAAACAAGCAACACCACACCCCCGACAACATCACATCCCGTTACAACTCCGCCGGTAACTACTACCACCAACGGATCAAGCCAGACCACTCCTCCTCAGACTACTACAGGTCAGTCAGGCGATAGCGGTGATGGTCCGGGTGCGCAAAAGGACGGTGAAAGCGGACTGCTGCTCATTATAGTTACAGCAGCTCTGATAGTTTTAGCGGTCGGTGCAGGTATTTACGGAACAATCTTCTTTGTAAACAATAAAAACACTGCGCGCTGGAAGAGATTTGCCACAGCAGACTGTACAAAATCCGCAAAGGAAATGCACGAGCTTATAATGAAGCTTTTCACCGTTACAGATATAACGCCCGAGCTCAGCGAGCTGCCTGCCGAATTCGCTGTAAGAGTAGACGCTCTTATGAATATTTCGAATAAGAGAAACAATCTGCAGGATATTATGGCAATAATCGAAAAGGCGGAATTTTCAGCCAGCGGAATTTCGGAAGAAGAACGAAAACGCGTATATATCTACACTAAAATGCTTTACGATCTTGTTATGAAATCTGCCGGCAAGCTGAAGAAGCTTTATCTGAAAATCATTTTATAAAAACAACGCAGGGAGCTATCAGCTTTCTGCGTTATTTTTTTACAAATATTTTAACATTTTACTTGAATAAATTATAATTATCTGCTATAATGAAATAAATGTAATCTGCGTGATATAAACCGCAGAGCATTACAGGAATAAGAAAGGATGTTTTATTATGCGACTTATAACACGATCAGACTTTGACGGACTTGCCTGCGGCGCCTTATTGCTTGAAGCAGGAGTAATTGATAGCTGGACATTTGCTCATCCCAAGGATATTCAGGATGGTCTTGTTCCTGTAACAGAAAACGATGTTCTTGCCAATGTTCCCTTTGCTCCCGGTTGCGGACTCTGGTTTGACCATCACTCCAGCGAAGAGGAACGACTCAAGATAAAAGGTCAGTACAAGGGAGAGAGCAGAATAGCTCCCAGTGCCGCAAGAATTATTTACGATTATTACGGAGGAAAGGAAAAATTCCCGAACTTCGACGACCTTATGCTTGCGGTTGACAAGGTTGACAGCGGCAAACTTACCGCAGAAGAAATACTGAACCCCGAAGGCTGGATACTCATCGGCTTTCTTATGGACCCCAGAACAGGTCTTGGCCGATTCAGAAACTTCACTATAAGCAACTATCAGCTTATGGAAAAGCTCCTTGTATGCTGTGCAACTATGTCTACAGAGGAAATTCTCAATATGCCTGACATACAGGAAAGAATCGAGCTGTACAATGAACAGACAGACCTTTTCAAGAAGATGGTAGCAGAAAACACCATCGTAAAGGACGATGTAATAATCACAGACCTGCGCAAGGTTGAAACCATATACACAGGCAACAGATTTTTAATATACAGCCTCTACCCTGCACAGAATATCTCTGCGTGGATAGTAAACGGTAAAGGCGGCAAGGGCTGCTCTGTAGCAGTAGGATACTCTATCTTAAACCGCACCAGCAACGTAGACGTAGGCTCACTTATGCTGAAGTACGGCGGCGGCGGACACAGAGCTGTAGGCACCTGCCAGTTTGCCGACGAGGATATAGAAGAGAAGCTCCCCGCATTACTGGATGAGCTTGTAAACTACGATAAATATTACAACAAATAATCAGGAAGGAACAGATTATGACCGTTCAGGAATATGCTGTAAAGCTCCGTGAGAATGTATCTAAAGTAATAAAGGGCAAGGAGGATAAAATCGACCTTGTCATTATGGCTATGCTGTGTGGCGGTCATGTTCTTCTTGAGGATGTACCCGGCACAGGTAAAACTGTACTTGCAAAGGCTATTGCAAAAAGCATAGACGCAAAATTCAGCCGTATCCAGTTCACACCTGACCTGCTTCCGTCAGATATTACGGGTATTCATTTCTTCAATATGAAGGAGCAGGAATTCATTTTCAGAGAAGGTCCGATATTTGCAAATATCCTCCTTGCTGACGAAATCAACCGTGCAACCCCCAGAACACAGTCTGCATTACTTCAGTGTATGGAAGAAAAGCAGGCGTCTATCGATAATAAGTTATTTGAGCTTCCTGCGCCTTTTCTTGTACTTGCTACAGAAAACCCCGTAGAAACCGCAGGTACATATCCCCTGCCCGAGGCACAGCTTGACAGATTTATTATAAAGCTTTCTCTCGGATATTCTGACAGGGAATCAGAAATAGATATTCTCGATAATGCAAAGACTGTTCACCCTATAGAAGCGCTTACCTCTGTAACCGATACAGATGAGCTTTTAGCTATGATAAAGGCGGTAGACGAAATAAAGGTAAACGAGGCCGTGAGAGGATACATCGCAGATATTGGCATTGCCACAAGAACAAACTCAAATCTGAAGCTTGGCGTCAGCACCAGAGGACTTATAGCGTTAAAGCGTATGTCACAGGCAAGAGCGGCATTAAGAGGAAGAGAATTTGTTACTCCCGAGGATGTAAAGGTTGTCGCACCCTATGTATGTGCCCATAGAATAATCAGCAGAAGCAGTGTTATGAGAGATGGCACAGACGCAAAAGTAGATATTATAAACAAGCTGGTAGACGACATCCCCGTACCTACGGAAAATATTTAAGTATGGAACTTGTAGCGATATGCGTTATATTGATAGCTGTTGCCTTACTGGAGATTCTGTTATATACAAGATATGCCTTTAAAGGAATAAGCTACACCGCCTTTGTAAATAAAAACGAAGTTTATGAAGGAGATACTATCGAACTGACGGAGGTTATCGAAAACCGCCGTCTTGTTTCGTTGCCCTGGATAAAAACCGAGCTTTCCGCTTCGCGATGGCTGACCTTTTCTAAAAAGGATTCTGTTGTACAGACAAGCGGAAGTGAATCGACTTTTATTCCGGGCGTTTTTTCATTAAAGCCCAAAAACAGATGTACAAGAGTAAGAAGGATAAAGTGTATAAAAAGGGGAGTTTTCTCCTTTGAAGATACCGTTATCACAGCGACAGACATTTTAGGACTTATAAAAACTTCTATAAATATTCCCGTAAAAATACAGATTACGGTTTTGCCTACAGCATCCGAAGGAAAGGACGCCATACTTTCCTTTAACGAGCCTATGGGCGAAATAAGCGTAAGGCGATTTATAAACGAAGACCCCTTTGTTGTATCAGGCTCAAAGGAATATACAGGCAGGGAGCCGCTTAACAGAATAAACTGGAATTATACAGCCTCTCAGAACAGGCTCATTGTCTGCAACAATGAACACACCACATCACGCACAGCACTTGTGCTTATGAATATGCAGAGAAAGGATATCAAGCCTGTTGTCTGTGCGCACATCCGCGATACCGAGGCATTTATAAAAATGTCGGTAAGAATAATGGAGGACTGTGTAAAAAACAGTTGTAGCTGTGCTTTTGCCACAAACGGAGGTACAAGCATTGGTACTGCATCAGACCTGATACTGACCGCCGACCGTTTTGAGGGCACATTAAGACTTCTTGCCCAGCTTGAAAATTCATGCAACTATGATTTCAAGGAGTTCTGTGAGAATATAAACTTTGGTATTTTTACAGATATATTCATAATCACCCACTACATTGACGAACATATGCTAGAGCGTGCCGACAAGCTTCGACTAATCGGTATAAACACAATATTTTACACAACCGGCGAATTTCCTGAGGATAGCATAAAATATCAGTTTATCCCCATCACAAAATTCTCCTACAGATGGAATGTCGAGGAGGATAATGTATGAAAAAATATCTTCTTAAAATATGTGCAGCTATATCAATGCTGATTATTCCCCTTCCCCTGATGCTTATGTTCGACAGCGCCGCATTCAAGGAAGCAAATATACTGAGATATCTTATCTACTATCTGACAGCTATACCTGCTGTTTCGGCAGGTTATCTGCTTCAGAAAATCAGAGCCTCGCAGACAAAGCCTAAAAGGATATTCCTTTCAAGCCTTTCAATGATTATCACTCTTATTGTGATGTTTGTAATAACCGGTATCACAGTAAACAGCATCAACGAATCAACCTTCTACAGCTTCAACGGCACTTATGTAATTTTCGCATTACTGCCTGCAATAAGTCTTTGGTTCCTGCTTGGAATAAAGCTCACCAGAAAGTCCTTCAGTGACGTATATACTCCGCTGTGGCTGTGTATATTCATGGTAGAAACCTTCCTTTGCTATATCTTCGCCTTCTTCCTTAAAGAAGACCATCCGCTGATGACAGGCGCACAATCGGCAATGGCTTATCTTGTTATCATTATGGCGCTTATTGTAGCATTGCTTATCAACCAGTCGAACATAGAAACGCAGATAAATCAGCGCAAAAACACAAATCTGATTGTGCCCAAAGGGCTTAAAAGCTACAACGCAAAGCTTATAATTATGGTGGGCACTGTTATACTTCTGGCTATGCTTCTCAGAAACATCCTTGCTGATATTCTGTGGTGGCTTATACAAAACACCTTACGGCTTATAGACTCAATACTTCAGCTTATAAAAATGGAAACATCACCACCTATAACGCCCGACGGAAGTATTCCCGATTCTCCGCTTATCGGCATACAGCAAGGCGGAGCGGATTTTACGATTTACCTTGTTTTTATTGCAGCTTTAGTGCTCGCGATTATATTCAGAAAAAGAATTTTTGCATTCTTTAAGAGCGTGGCGATGAGAATTTTCGACAGATTCTCTTCAAAGGAAACAGAAACCTCAGAAAATGAGAATTACACCGATTATTACGAGGTAATAGTTCAGCAAACGGAAATCAAAAAGCCTGAAACAGAAAGCGATTGTCTGAAGCGCTACAAAAAGGAAAAGGACGACACCGAAAGGTATCGCCTTGGGTATCGTCTTTATCTGATGTGGCTTGCCAAAAGAAGCCGTAATATGAGCAACAAGCTTACTGTAGAACAGCACAAGGCACTGGCTAAAACCACCTATCACGGAGATTCTGACATTGCCGGCATTTCGGATAGCTACACCGAAATAAGATACAACGACAAAAAGGCTGATGCAGATAATATGCTGAAGATGGATGAGCTCATCGAAGAATTATACAGATAAACAAAACCACCGGTTTAACCGGTGGTTTTAATCATATATCAATTACTACAATATCATCTGACAAATCATTTAATGTACTGAAAAATATCTTGCCTGATACTTGTCTTTGGCATACGGTAACAATATGCGTATCAGAAACCGCAAATTGCAAAAAAATAAGTTCATCAGAAAAGGATACAGCCTGTTCAAGGTCAAAGCATACCGATTTTAAATCTGTTGCAATTCCCTCTCCTGTCAGCTTTACATAGCTTTCCTTTAAAGTCCAGATCCTTGTAAACTCTGTATCCTTATTTGCTGCTGAATTTACGTACGCTATTTCGCTATCGCTGTAGCATCTTTTCATCACTCTGTCTGTGGTTTCCCTGATGCTTTCTGCGTCTATTCCGACTTCTGTCTGTGATAAAGCACAAACAACAAGTCCATCGGCATGGGATATATTATAGTGAAATTGAGCTCCTTCGATATAAGGCTTTCCTCTGTATCCTTTTTTTATAGCATCCTCGCAAAAATCAAAATCGGGATACTCACAGGACACCGCATGATTTAAAAGAGATAACCCCTCATTATGGCAGTAATTATGATAACCCTTGCCGTATTCTTTTTTTGATATGATTCTTTTTATATATATCATTATTCAAGACCTAATGAAAGGAAATCATTTATATTCTTCCAGAGTATCTTTTCCATATCCTCGCAGGGCAGATTCATAGATTTCAGGAAGTCAAGCTCTCCTTTAGCAGTCCACATGGGGTAATCTGTACCGAAGAATACTCTGTCAACACCGAAAAGATATACAAGCTCTCTGGCTCTTTCGGGCGTCAGCTGAAAAAATGAGCTACTGCAGTCTACCCATACATTCTTCTTACCGGGCAGACACTCTGCCGCCTTATCCCATTCTGACCAGCCGCCGAAATGTGCGGCTATAAATCTTGTATCCGGGAACATATCCGCTACTCTTCCCATTATATCGGGATTTGAGTATTTATATCTGTAGTCGCCTGTATGGAAAAGAAATGGCAATCTACCATCCACTATCTCATACATTTTGCAGGCTCTGTCCTCATCTATTGCAAAGCTCTGAAAATCGGGATGCAGCTTTATACCTTTGAGTCCCATGGAGATTATTCTGTCAACCTCCTCAGAAAGACCTTCCATATCAGGATGAAGGGATGCAAAACCAATGAACTTATCAGGGTAAAGCTCTACCTGGCTATGGATGAAATCATTTATGCTGCACACCTGCTGTGGTACGGTTGCAACAGAATGCACCACAGATTTTGTTACGCCAACCTTTTCAGCCTGTGCTAAAAGCATATCCACAGAACCGTTAAGGTCCATAACTATATCGTAGAATTTTCCAATGTTGATAGTTGCCTTTTCCGCAATCTTCTGTGGGAATATGTGAGCATGACTATCAATAATATATTTTGCCAATTTATTCATCTCCGTTAATTTCTTTGTTTCTACAACATAATATTATTGCACATAAAAAGGATAATGTCAATATTTTTTAAATAAATTCTAAACATATTGAAATAATCCGAAATTTGTAGTATAATATTCTTGTCAGAATTATGAATATAAAAGGCTATAAGAAAAGCATCAGATCACACTAGAGATGGCAGTAACGGAGAAAGGAAAAATCTTGAATTTTGAATCTATAATCGTATCATCAATTTATGAGCTTGGCGGCGGTGTAACTGTAAAACAGATACTAAAAAACACCGGTCTTGCAAAAAAGCACGAAAACAAGGTAAAAGAAACCATTAAAAAGCTTATAAGAAGCAGAGTGCTTTTTAAAAACAAAAAGGAACAGCTTTATATAAGCGAAATGCGCAATGTATATACGGGTAAAGTGGCGACTCTTTCCCGCAATTTCGGATTTGTAACAAACCTGCTTACCGAGGAGGATTCCTTTGTAAGCGGTGGACAATTAAAGGGCGCTGTACCGGGCGATATTGTTCTTGCTAAAGAGGTTGCAGAAAAGACCTCTACAAGAAGTGCTACAGCGGTAGTTATCGCTGTACTACAGCACAGTGAAGAGCTTTTCGGCGGTGTTATCGTAAGAGAAAGGCAAGCCTTCAGGGTTTTGCCTGATACACTCGGATGTCCTCCCCTTGCCATCGTCAAGGTTTCTGAAATGGTGAAAGAGGGCGACAAGGTGCTCTTTTCCATCAGAAAAAGAGGCGAACATCACAGTGAGCACACCGTTGATGTGGTGAAGGTTCTCGGTAGCTGTGAATACGCCAAGAACTGTACTGACGCATACCTTATCCAGAACGGAATACCCGTAGTCTTTTCACCCGAATGCTCGGCAATGGCTAAGGAAATAGGCACAAAGGAAATCAGTCAGAAGGATATAGCCAAAAGACTTGATTTGAGAGATACGCCTATCTTCACAATAGATGGCGCTGACACCAAGGATATAGATGACGCAATAAGCGTTGAAAAGACCGATAGCGGTTATAAATTAGGTGTTCATATAGCGGATGTCAGTCACTATGTAACAAAGGATAGTGCTATAGATGTTGACGCTCTTGAAAGAGGCACAAGCGTATATATTGCTGACAAGGTAATACCTATGCTCCCTAAGGAGCTGAGTAATGGTATATGCTCACTTAATCCCGGTGTGGACAGACTTGCTTTTTCTTGTCTTATGGAAATATCAAAGGAGGGCAAGCTGGGTAAATTCCAGTTTAAAAAGACGGTTATCCGTTCAAGGCTTCAGGGTATTTACAGCGAAGTAAATGCAATACTTGAAAATACCGCCGATGATAACATAAAGGAAAAATACAGGGAAGTAATTGACATCATCCCTGTTATGAAGGAGCTTGCTGATATTCTTTCGAGAAACAAGAGTGACAGAGGCGCTCCCGATATCCAGTCCAGCGAAAGCAAGATAATCTGCGACAAGGATGGCATATGCATTGATGTCAAAAAACGTGTACAAGGCATATCCGAGGGCATTATAGAAGAATTTATGCTTATGGCAAATAATGCCGCCGCAAGACTTGCTATGAAGCACGAGCTTCCCTTTGTATATCGTATCCACGAAAATCCCACAGCCGAAAAGATAGAAACTCTCAAAATGACGCTCGACGGTCTGGGAATCAACGCTCTGCATATAAATGAAAATTCTTCAGCGGCAGATTTTTCTGCACTTTTACGTAAAACAGAGGATGACCCGAGATATCCTATAATAAACCGTCTTATTCTGCGCACTATGGCGAAGGCTAAATACAGCGAAAAACCTGTAGGTCACTTCGGTCTTGTTATGGCGGAATATGCCCATTTCACTTCCCCTATAAGAAGATATTCAGACCTTGCGATACACAGAATCCTTACAGATTACGTATCAAGAAAAGGTGCGGAAAATATCAAAAAAATATACTCGGATTTTGCAGTAAGGGCTTCTGCTATAGCGACTAAAACAGAACTTTCTGCCGTTGCGGCGGAAAGAAGCTGTGAAGATTTTTATACAGCAGAATATATGGAAAATCACATTGACGAAGAATTCGACGGAATAATTTCAGGTGTGCTGAACAGCGGATTCTTTGTAGAATTGCCGAACACGGTTGAAGGTAAGGTAGACGTGATGACTTTACCTGCAGGCGATTACGAAACAAGAAACAATATTGCACTTTTAGAAACATTATCTCACACCGCCTACACTATCGGCGACAGAGTGAGGGTAAAATGCGTAAATGCAAACGTAAATTCAGGTCAGATAGACTTTGAGCTAATCAAGGTTTACAATAATGAAAACTAACAAGGAAGGTAAAAACCAATGGCAAAGGAAAACAAGGCTAAAAAAGCCGCAGAAAAAGTCGGAAAGGTTAAGTTTATAACCGAATTCAAGGCGTTTATTTCAAGAGGTAACGTACTTGATATGGCCGTAGGTATGATTGTAGGTTCTGCCTTTACAGCAATCATCACGGCTCTTGTAAACAAGGTGCTTATGCCTGCTCTCGGTATGCTGACAGGCGGTATCGACTTTAAGGACCTCAAGATTGTTCTCAAGGAAGCTGTTCTCGACGTAAACGGTGCAGACCCTACTGTTGTATTAACACCTGAGGTTGCTATCGGCTATGGCGAGTTTCTCGCGGCAATAATCAACTTCTTCTTAATCGCTATTTCTGTATTTATTCTCATCAAGGTTATCGGTGCTTTCAAGCGCAAGAAGGTTGAAGAACCTGCTCCTGCCGAAGAGCCCAAGCCCGATCCTCAGATTGAACTGCTTACTGAAATCCGCGACCTTTTAAAGGGCGAAAAAGCAGAAGAGGCTGAAACAGTAGCTGAAGCTGAAACAGTATAAATACATAATGCAGAAAAATAGAATAATAAACGACGGAGAGCTTACAAAAGAAGAAAAGGAAGAGCTTGCAAGACAGTATTTTATAAAGGAAGAAAAACAGACAAGACTCGGAAAAACCTTTATCATAATTTCTCTGATACTGCTTGCCGTAAACACTATCGCAACCGGTGCTTTCTACCCTTTATTTGCAGAAGAAACCATGTATTTCACATTCGTAGCATATCTGAAGGACGCAGATATGGCAGCAATGAGATTCATTCTGCAATTTGTTGTAATTGCCGTGATAGTGCTTAAAATAGCTCTTTCAGTTTCTTCAATAGTATGCGGCATTACGTTAAAGGGCGCAAGAGGGATGATAGCGGTAAACTCGTGTATTACGGCGTTTATCGATCTGCTGTTCTCTGTGCTGCTGTTATGTGACCCGAATACCTATGGCAACGGCGAAACCTTTACAGCTCTTATCGTTAATATCACCGCATTGGTGATAAGCTGTATCGTTATTTATATGTCGGTATTCACTGACAGAATATCAGCATATACATACTCTAAAAGAAAACACAGCGATACAGATTCTGTCATCCAATAAAAATAACCGCCTTTGGAAAGTTCAAATCCAAAGGCGGTTTATTTATTTTTTATTATTCCCAATAATCAACCTTGTGAGGTAAATCTATATCCTTTGCGTGGAAAATGGGTTCTTTTCCTTCTTTCCTTTGCTTTTCATAATCACGGAGAGCACGTAAAGCGTATTTTGAAAGTATCAGAATTACAGGAATATTGATTATAGCCATACCACCCATCAGAATATCCGATATATTCCATAGAAGTTCGGAATTAAGCACAGCACCAAGAATTATTAAAAGTGAAAAGAAAATATGAATTATCAGCATTATTTTCTTTCCAGGCACTTTTCCTGCTATATGAGATATACCCTTGTCAACGTAGTAAAGATTTCCGAGAAGAGTAGTAAATGCAAAAAGAATCATTGCTACTGTAATAAATATCGGTCCGAAATCGCCCAGAGCTGTCTTGAGCGAAAGCTGAACGTATGGAGCACCTGATAATTTTTCAGAGGGTTCAACACCTGAACACATACACATAAATGCAGTTGCACTACATACAAGCACTGTATCGATAAATACCGAAAGCACCTGAACAAGTCCCTGCTTTACAGGATGCTTTACATCAGCAGATGCAGAGGCATTCGGTGCAGAGCCTACGCCTGCCTCGTTGCTGAATAAGCCTCTCTTGATACCGTACATTACGCAAGAGCCTGTAAAGCCGCCGAATATAGCCTCAAAATCAAAAGCCTGACTGAATATCTTTCCAAATACATCAGGAAGCAGAGGAATATTGATCATGACTATAACAAGTGAAACAAGAATATAGATAATTCCCATAACAGGAACCAGTATGCTTGTAACTTTTTCAATTCTCTTGCCGCCGCCGATGAGGCAATAACATACCAAAGCCGCAACAATCAGACCTATTATCCAGGGTGTGACATCAGCGTTATAAAAGCTGTAGGTAGAAAAGGTTGATTGCAAATTGTAGGATGCGAGCATATTAAAGCCTACACCGTAAGTCAGAATAAGCAGTACCGAAAATACTATCGCTAATGGTCTGCATTTAAGACCCGATTCGATATAATATGCAGGACCTCCGTAGCTACCGTCGGGGCCTTTTTTCTTGTATATCTGCGCAAGGGTACTTTCAATAAAAGCTGATGCGCTTCCTATTATTGCAATTACCCACATCCAGAAAACTGAGCCGAAGCCACCCATACAAAGAGCTGTGGATACACCTATGATATTGCCTGTACCAACGCGGGATGCAGTAGACACCATCAGAGCCTGAAAGGAGGATACACCGTTTTTATCCTTAGGCTTTTCCATAACAGCCTTTATCTGCTGTCTGAAAAGTCTGAAGGGTGCAAAGCGGGTTGCGACTGTAAATACAAGCCCTCCTGCTATAAGTATAATAATCAGCAGGTACGTGTACATAAAGTCACTTACCGATGCTACAATGTTATTTATTACATCAAACATAGAAATTTCCTTTATAGTTTTTTCAGCATATCGATATGTGGACAGAATTCGTCCATATACTCATCGCCGTATTCGTTATATCCGCATTTTCTGTAGAAAGCCGACGCCCTGACCTGAGCAGACAGGACGAGTGAGCTTATTCCCTGCTCTTTTGCAAATTTCTCTGCTTCTTTCATTACATAAGCGCCTATGCCTTTACTGCGATATTCTCTTATTACCGCAACTCTGCCGATATGATAGGGATTTTCATCTCCGTAGAGCCTTGCCGTTGCTATAGGCATATCACTGTCGTAGGCGACAAAATGATAAGCTATCTTATCGATATCATCATATTCGGTACTGAAGCCCTGCTCGGTAAGAAAAACATCTTCTCTTATCTTACCTGCAACAGCAAACAGCTCATCTTTATTTCCTTTGAAAACTACTGTTTTAAGCTTCATTAAAGCACCTTTGATAAAAATTCTTTAAGTCGCTGACTTTCGGGATTTGCAAAGAATTCAGCAGGAGTATTCTGCTCAACAATCATACCCTCGTCCATAAACATAACACGGGAAGCAACCTCTTTCGCAAAGCCCATTTCGTGAGTTACAACCACCATTGTCATACCATCGTTGGCAAGCTCCTTCATAAGGTTTAAAACCTCGCCTACCATTTCGGGATCGAGTGCGGATGTAGGCTCATCAAAGAGCATTATTTCGGGATTCATAGCAAGGGAGCGAGCTATTGCTATTCTCTGCTTCTGACCGCCCGAAAGCTGATTGGGGTACTGATTTGCCTTATCGGAAAGTCCGACCTTTGCAAGAAGCTCCTCAGCTGTTCTGTCAGCCTCTTCCTGCGTCATAAGCTTTAATTTTACAGGTGCAAGAGTGATATTCTTCTTGATTGTCAGATGTGGGAACAGATTGAAGTGCTGGAACACCATACCCATTCTGCGTCTTACAAGATTTACTTCCTTTTCAGGCAGTTTAGTGATATCAACACCATCAACAAAAATCTCGCCGGATGTAGGTCTTTCCATTAAGTTAAGGCATCTTAAAAATGTACTCTTACCTGAGCCTGAAGGTCCTACTATAACTACCTTTTCGCCCTTTTCTATAGTTTCTGTGATGTTCTTCAAAACATGAAGCTCATTAAAGGATTTATTGAGATTGTTAACGTTTATCATTTTTTGCAAGTCTCCTTTCGAGCTTTGTTACGAGGAATGATAAGAACATTACCATTACAAGATAAATAACCGCTACTGCGATAAGAGGAAGGAATGCTTCATAGGTAAGGCTTCTGATGATATCGCCGCCCTTTGTAAGGTCGGATATAGCAATATAACCTGATACTGAGGTTTCCTTCAGAAGTACGATAAACTCGTTGGCAAGCGCAGGAAGTACATTCTTCAGAGCCTGAGGTAATATAATGCTTACCATAGTCTGCATATAACCAAGGCCAAGGCTGGAGCCTGCTTCGAACTGACCGTTATCAATGGACATAATACCTGAACGGACAATTTCTGCAACGTAAGCCGCAGAGTTAAGACCGAAAGCTATTACAGCCACCACAAGCTTGTCTATATCAAAGGAGCCGAAAATTACGAAATAAATAATGAGAAGCTGAACTACAACAGGTGTACCTCTGATTACTGTCAGATACAGCTTTGCTATAACGTTAAGAAAGCCAAGCTTACCTGTTTTATCATGAGTAGCTCTTATTATTGCGATAAGGAAGCCT
Source organism: Ruminiclostridium sp. (assembly GCA_017942025.1). Taxonomy (GTDB): domain Bacteria; phylum Bacillota; class Clostridia; order Oscillospirales; family Ruminococcaceae; genus Ruminiclostridium_E. The sequence continues at coordinate 19,515 of JAGAVH010000074.1, forward strand.
AAAACAAGGCCTATAATTATCGACAGAAAAGTTATGATAAGTGTATTCGCCAGACCATCGGTAAGATACTGCCAGCGAGCGTCCTTTATGAAGTTGTCGTAGAACTTTTCGCCGAAGTCCGCAAACCACTGCATTATGAAGTCCATATTGTTGAAATCCTTCCTGTAAAAAGTATTTGTTATTTGCAAATTTTACGCCGTGCAAATCAATACCGATTCGCACGGCGAAAAGTGTATTCTGTTCAGATTACTTCTTTCTTACAACGATAACCTGGTTAGCCTTTGTGTAAGCATTGGAGAAGTCAACGTTTTTGAGACGGTCTTCTGTTACAGACATACCTGCAACACCAACGTCAGCCTTGCCTGAGTTTACTGCGGAGATGATAGCGTCGAAATCCATATCCTCAATCTTGAGGTCATAGCCGAGCTTATCGCAAACTGCCTGCATCATATCGGCGTCAATACCTACAACCTTACCGCCCTCAACTGATTCATAGGGAGGGAATGCTGCATTTGTTGCCATTACGAGTGTGCCGTTTGATCTGTCTACATTTTCAGGTGACTTGTAAGGATACTGACCGATTTCATCACCGATCCAGTTTCTTACGATCTTGCTGAGTGTACCATCTTCTTCGAGCTCTTTAAGAGCGCCGTTAATCTTTGCTGTAAGCTCAGAGCCCTTCTTGATTGCAATAGCATATTCTTCTGTGATAAAGGGATCGTCAAGAATCTTGAGATCGTCGTTCTTTTCAACGAAAACCTTTGCAGGCTCTACGTCGATAACGACTGCGTCAACCTTACCCTGCTTTAAAGCCTGGATTGCGTCAGCGCCCTTCTTGTATCTGTCGATTGTAGCACCTTCTACCTTTGATGCTTCTGCATCGCCTGTTGTACCCTGCTGAACGCCGATAGTCTTGCCAACAAGGTCATCCTTGGAATTTACAGAGTTGGGCTTTACTCCGCCGGAGCAACCTACTAATGTTACTGCAAGAATTGCTGTTGCGACAATAGCTGAAATTATTTTCTTCATTTTCTTTTTCCTTTCCTGTGAGGTAAACCTCGATTTCATTTAAGATTAAACCATATGTAATTATTATAGCATAACCAAAGTTATAAAGTCAACACAAAACAACGATTTTGTTAAAAATTATACAATATTATCAAACTCAGGCAGACAATGGGTAGCATCGGGTTTTAACGGTGCAGTTTTATCGGATATCATATTCAGCATAAAGGGTACTATCTGAGGATCAAACTGAGTTCCTGCACCTGATTTAAGCTCCTCTATAACTGTCTTGGAATCCAGCGCATTTCTGTAGCACCTGTCGCTTGACATAGCGTCATATGCATCGGCAACACCGATAATACGAGCCACCAGAGGGATTTCATCGCCTACAAGCTGTTTTCCGTAGCCTTTTCCGTCATATCTTTCGTGATGATAGCTTGCACCATCGCTTGAACCTTCAAGAGCTGTAAAATCCTTCAGGATTTCGCCGCCTATGAGAGGATGTGTTTTTATAACCGCAAATTCTTCTTCTGTAAGCCTTGACGGCTTATTGAGTATAGCGTCAGGGATACCTATTTTGCCTATATCATGAAGAAGAGCTATATAATAGATTTTTTCCTGCTCATCTTCGCTCATACCCATGCGCTTTGCAAGCTCTCTCGAATAATAGGCAACTCTCATTGAGTGACCGTTTGTGTATTTGTCCTTTGCGTCTATAGTGCGTGCAAGAGTTTCAAGTCCCTGTACTATAATACCCTTATACTCCTTTTCCCTTTTCTTCATCAGCTCCATTTTTTTACGGGCAATAAGCATCACTATCAGAACAGTAATAAGTATTACAAAAATTACGAACAGAGGAACAAAGAAGGGCTGCTCATAAAATCTGAGCTCTTTATTTATGACAATCTGCTGCTCTGTGAAATTTCCAGGGTTAGCGGGATCGTATATTCTTAAAGCAAAGGTATATGTGCCGCCGGGTAGATTTGTATAGCTTATTTTTCCGCTTTTCTGCTTATTCAGGATAGTTTCCTCATTTTCAAAACCATGTAAGCGGTAAGAAACATCAACTGGTGAGATATCGGTAAAGGACAGTACGGAAAAATCAATGGTAACTCTCTTATTATCCGAGGTTATTTGTACAGATGTGGGATGATGATATTCGTTTTCATCTGTCTGAATGCTGTTTATTATAACCTTTGGGAGTTCTGCCTTCTGAGCCTTGAAGCCGAAAATACTGATACCGTTTCGTGTTGTCAGATAAATATTTCCGTTTTCATCTGTGTAGTGCCAGGTGTTTGCATTGAGCGAGCCTGTAAGTCCGTGCTTTGAGCCGTGTACCTCGCCTGATACCGTTTCACCTGCCAGCAGTTTTTCCTTGTCAACAGAAAAGATTCCGCTGTTCTGCATTATCCAGAGTTTATCGCCCTTATCACAGAAATCAAATATACTGCCTGCACCCTTTTCCAGATTATCAAGCTTTCTGAACTGTCCGCCTTCAAAATAATAAAGGCTACTGCCTGCGCTGACAAAATACGCATCCTTTTTTGATATATCAGGGGTTATACGAAGAACAACACCCTCGTTGAGTCCCTTTTCAAAGGAATAATTGGTAACTCCGCTGTCACTTATGCTGTATATACCATCTCCGTCGCTGCCTGCAAGAATCGAACCGTCAGAGGCTTCATAAAGGCATAGAATCTGAGTTACATCAAGTCCGTCCTCAGCTCCGATGTTCTTTACCACCTTGCCGTCCTTTATATATGATATGCCAAGCTGTGTTCCGACTACTATGGTATTGTCAGAGGTTTCGCATATCACCCTTGCACGGTTGCATATAAGTCCCTTATCCTCGTTATAAACGACGATATCGTCTGTTTTAGCATCATAACATATAACAGCGTTATCGGAATATGTCGCAAACCACACCTTGCCGTTGCTGTCAGCAAGAATGTGTCTTACTCTGACTCCGTTCAGCATATCTTCTATAGACGTATCAATAGCCTTCCAGCTTTCATCATATACCATAAGTCCGCTATCGTGACCTATAAAGTATTTGCCATCCTGCTTAGCAATAGCGTTTATACTGACAGAGCCAAGCTCCATAGCGATAGTGTTTGGCGAGCTGAAGCAACCTCTTGTATATTTTATAACGCCGTAAGATGACGAAGCCAGCCAGTAAGTACCCTCATAGTCACAGATTGCGCTGTTTACCGAAGCCGCCTTGTCTGTTTCATCAAACTCTGTAAGTCTACCCTCCTTATCGATAACCGCAAAGCCACGAAGTCCGCTTACAAGTATTTCTCCGTCTTTGCTTACTCTTATTTTGTTATGCGTATTGACGTTTCCTGTCGGTAAAAGTTCTGTTTTTCCACCGTCAAGATATCTGACAATAAGATTTACAGACATTCCGACAAGAATATTTCCTTCGTTATCCGATGTCAGGCAGTAAGGCTCTATATCAGCGCCTTCACTATTTTCAACGGAAAAAACACCCTTTTCTATGCTCATATTATCGAGGTCAACAACGTAAACATCAGCTGTCAACGCACCCCATAGCTTTCCTGAATTATCTACGGCACAGCTATAGAAGGTCGTTCCTTCAAGCTCTTCAGAGAGTGGCTTTATCCCTTCGTTTGTGATTTCGGCAAGTCCTGAATTTGATGCACAGAATATTCTTCCGTCACTGCTTTCACAAAAATCTCTTATGCAAAGGAATTCATTTTCGACAGTGCAGTCTATTTTCTTGAACTTATCGTTTTCATATACATATACGCCTGCATCATTTGTTCCTATCCACAGTCTGCCCTTACTGTCCTCAAGCATAGAACGGACAGAGGACGAATCTATCTGCTTTAGTGTACTATAGTTCTTGAATTCGCTTCCGTCATATCTGATAAGTCCGCCGTAGCTTCCAATCCATATGTAGCCGTCGGAAGTCTGAAGGATATCATTTGCTTCTCCTGTCGGCAGTCCGCTTTCCTCGTTATACACAGACACAACAAAGTCGCCCGGTTCTTCCGCTGAAACTATCTGCGCAAAATTACATATCGTAACAATAGTCATTGTTAGCAATATGAATATTTTATGTATAAAACCTCTCTTCATATTTACTCCAATCAATACATAATAAATATACTCTCTTTAATTATACAACTTTTTATCAGATTATTCAATAAAAAAATGAGAATTTCAGTAAAACTATATATCAGGCTAAGGCATTTTTCATATAATTTTACAGCAAAACAGACTTATACCCTCAGGCATAAGTCTGCAAATCGTTGTTATTCATTTATCCACTCCATAAAGCCTATTGCAAAAGGCAAATGGGGATGTATGCTTGCACCGGCATAGTTAAATCCGTTTTTTTCATACCATCTTTTTTCTATCTGTCCACCGTCAGCTACGCTTGCTATAAGCTTTTTTCCACCAAGCTCACGTACTCTGCTTTTAGCAAGCTCTACCATCTGAGCTCCATAGCCTTTTCTTCTGAAATTCGGCAACACGCTAAAGCACTTGACCTCGTAAACTCCCTTTTCTTTAAGGGAAAGAGAGAAAAAGCCGACCATCGTATCATTTTCATCTGTTGCGGAATACATCTCAAAGCCCCAGTTATAGAAGCTTTCCAGCTTTTCGATAGGCATAAAGCTTGTATGATTGGGGCAGTTCATTCTGGTAACGCCAAACATAGATGCTTCAGTTTCGTAGCTTTTATGTATAATTTCAAGGCACTGCGGCAAATCTTCTCTTTTTACTTTTCTTATCACTTTGTTATCTCCTATCTGCTCATTGAATAATATAGTATTTATTTTACCATATTTTTTTCGTTTTGTAAAGGGCGGCAGGAAATAACAGAAAACTCCCGTGCGTTTTTTACACGGGAGGTAAATTTTATTCTGTTGTGTAGTTATCAAAGTAACCCTGAATAAATACAATAGGTGTACCCTTATCACCTGAGCCAGAAGTAAGGTCGCAGAGTGAACCGATAAGGTCTGTAAGTCTTCTGGGAGTTGTACCCTCAGAAACCATCTGGCCTACAAGGTTGCTGTCCTTCTGCTGAATCTTTTCCTTGATAGCATCCTTTAATGCATCACCGGAAAGATCTGAGAAATCATTGTCAGCAAGGTACTTTAATTTAAGCTCGTTGGGTGTACCCTCAAGACCTGCTGTATATGCAGGAGATACAACGGGGTCAGCAAGCTCCCATATCTTACCGATAGGATCCTTGAAAGCACCATCGCCGTAAACCATAACCTCTACGTTCTTGCCTGTAGCAGCTTTAAGCTTTGCAGCAATAGCGTCAACAACAGGCTGGCAATCTCTGGGGAAGAGCTTTACCTGATCTTCAGTTGACTTGTTTGAGCCTAAAAGACCATAGTTTTCGTTATAACCACTACCATTTACGGGTGCATTGAGAATTTCGTCAAGACCTAAAACTATTTCAGCGCCTGCAGCCTTTAAAATTCTCTTGGTTCTTGCTCTGGTATGAATATCACAGCAAAGAACGTTCTTTGTATAAGGAAGAATTGCCTTTGCATTGTTTGCAAAAACTATCTCACAATCTGCACCACATTCACGGATAAGACTTTCATAATACTCTACGTAGTCAACGCCTGTAAAGGTGTGCTTTTCGTATCCGAAAAGCTCACGGTACTTTTCAAGTGAAAGTACGTCTGTATAGGGATTAACACCCTTTTCGTCAAGAGCATCAAGGCTTACAAGGTGGTTACCCACTTCGTCAGAAGGATAGGAAAGCATAAGAACTATCTTCTTTGCGCCCTTTGCAATACCACGCAGACAGATAGCGAATCTGTTGCGGCTTAGTATCGGGAAAATAACGCCTACGGTTTCTCCTCCGAACTTTGTTCTGACATCAGTGGCAATATCATCAACAGTTGCGTAGTTACCCTGCGCTCTTGCTACGATAGCCTCTGTCATCGCAACGATATCTCTGTCACGGATTTCAAAACCATCATCCTTAGCTGCTTCGAGAATTGAATTTGTAACGATTTCAACGATGTCATCACCACTTCTGATAATGGGAGCACGGACACCTCTTGAAACAGTACCAATCATACGGCTCATATTGAACACTCCTTAAAATTTAAATGCAATCAGATTTACGAAATCAATCGCAATGATTATTTTAGCACATTTGCTTTCATTTTTCAATAGTATTTTGAAAATTTTTTATCAGAATTAAACATTTTTTGTTGCATTACAAAAAAATCCTTCAAATACACCTCAAACGGAATTTAGTCTAACGCCTTAAAACAAGGGAAATTCTGTTTTCAGTCTCTCTTTCCGATATGAAATTTTGCAATTTTCATCCCATCAGGTTGCAATACCGGCAAACTGCGTATTGTACAGCTTTGCGTAAGCACCATCCTGTGCTAAAAGGGTTTCGTGATTTCCCGCTTCTACCACCTTGCCGCCTGCAAGAACTACAATTTTATCTGCATCACGGATTGTTGAAAGTCTGTGAGCAATGATAAGACTGGTTCTGCCCTTCATAAGATTAAGCATTGCCTCCTGAATATAAACCTCTGTTCTGGTATCTATACTGGAGGTTGCCTCGTCAAGAATAAGTATCTTGGGATCGGCAAGTACGGCTCTTGCTATTGCAATAAGCTGTCTTTGTCCCTGACTGAGATTTCCACCGCCTTCTGTAAGCATTGTATCATATCCATCGGTCAGCTTCTCAGCAAATACGTCAACCTTTGCTGTCTTTGCCGCCGCTATCACCTCTTCGTCGGTGGCGTCAAGCTTTCCGTATCTGATATTCTGTGCGATAGTGTCATTGAATATAACAGTATCCTGAAGTACTATACCTATAGATTCACGGAGTTTCCTCTTTGGAATTCCAAAAATATCCTGGCCGTCAAGAGTAATAGTGCCTTTATCAATATCATAAAAGCGTGTAAGCAGATTTACTACAGTCGTTTTACCCGAGCCGGTAGCGCCTACTATTGCCAGCTTCTGACCGCTCTTTATCCACAGGTCGAACTCCTTCAGTACAGTTTCGCCCTCTACATAAGCAAATTCTATATCCTTGAAGTTGATATCGCCCTTTACGTTTTCTACGTCAAAGGATGTATCTGTACCAAAGTCCTCCTCGGGAGGATTGTCCATTATTTCAAATACTCGCTCTGCACCAGCGATAGCTGTCTGAATTGCCGCATACTGATGGGCAATTTCGTTTATAGGACGGGAAAAATTCTTTGTGTACTGTAAAAACGCCTGGATAGTACCTACCGTCATTGCACCGTAAAGCGCAAGAGGGTTGAAATCAATAATCAGGAAGTATGCGCCGAAGCCTGCCACAAGCAGAAAGCTTATATTGGATATAACATTCATACAAGGTCCCATTACACCGCCGGATATCTGCGCTTTAATAGACGCCTTACAAAGCTTGTCGCTTATCTTGTTGAATTCCTCGCAGGCGTCCTCTTCCTTCGAGAATGCGGCTACCGTCTTATAGCCGGTTACCATTTCCTCGATATGACCGTTGAGATTGCCGAGTAAGGTCTGCTGCATAGGAAAATATTTTCTCATTATCTTTGTGAGGTTTGTGGTAACAAGAAGTGTAAGCACTATGGTTGTAAGACTTACAAGTGTAAGTATCGGTGAATAGTACAGCATAAAGCATAAGCAACCTATAAGGGTTAACACACCTGAGAATAGCGAAGCTATAGACTGAGATACTGTATTTGAGATATTCTCCACGTCGTTTGTCATACGGCTCATAATGTCACCATGCTGATGGCTATCGGTGTATTTTATAGGCAGATAGGATATCTTATCAAAAAGGTCCTTTCTCATTATCTTTACTGTAGTCTGAGAAAGCTTTGCCGCTATTATACCCTGACAATAAGTAAGGCAGGAATTGATAAGATACACCACTCCAAGTGCGATAAGGCAATATACCATACCTTCAAGATCTACCTGAAGTCTGTTTTCGGAAATAGTAATTTTGTCGATAGCCATACCCTGAATAAAGGGGGCAAAAAGATTCAGAAGCGTTACAAACAGCATTATAACAAGAAGCGCAATCATAAGATACTTGTTCTTTCCTATGTAGCTTAACAATCTCTTGATTGTCTTTTTAGAATCCTTTGCCTTTTCTGTAGGCATCGCCATTCTCTGATGTGGCGGTGGGCCGCCTCTTCCCATTACTCTGGGCATCTGAGGAGCAGGTCTTTGTTCAGCCATTGTTTTCACCCTCCTCATTCTTCATCTGTGAGAAATAAATATCTCTGTAAACGTCACTAGACTGCATAAGCTCCTTATGAGTACCGAAAGCGCATATCTGTCCGTCGTCGAGTACGGCTATCTTATCGGCTCTCATAACGCTTGCAATTCTCTGGGCTATCATTACAATAGTAACGCCCTCAAGATTTTCCTTGAGTGCCTTATGTAGTGCCGCCTCTGTGCTTAAATCGAGCGCTGAGGTACTGTCGTCAAATATAAGTATATCAGGCTTTTTTACTATAGCTCTTGCTATAGACATTCTTTGCTTCTGTCCGCCTGACAGGGACGCACCCTTTTCACTTATCATAGTTTCATAATCATCGTTGAAGCCCATGATAAATTCATCAGCCTGAGCAATTTTCGCCGCCTGCTTTACCTCTTCGTCGGTAGCGTCAGGCTTACCCCAGCGGATATTTTCGCTGACTGTTCCTGAAAACAACTCGCTTTTCTGAAGTACAACGCCTATTCTGCTACGAAGCTCCTCTATACTCTGCTCCTTGACATTGACTCCGTTTACATAGACCTCACCGCTGGTAGCGTCGTAGAATCTTGATATGAGATTCACAAGGGAAGTTTTACCGCAACCGGTAGCACCGAGTATAGCGACCATCTGACCTTTTTCTATCTTTAAATCTATATCTTTAAGGACAGGTCTGCCTGAAAAACCGGGATAGTAGAACTGAACGTCCTTGAATTCTATCGCTCCTATATCAGAGGCTGTGACTGCGTTTTCAGGATCGTTTACAGCAGGGATTGTATCAAGAACTGCGTTCACTCTTCTTATAGAGGCTGTTGCACGGGATACCTGCTGTATCATCATACCAACCATCATAACTGACATAAGTATCTGTGTTATATAGGTTATCGCCGCCATAACGTCGCCTACCATCATAGCCTTTGCTTCTACCTGGAAGCCACCGATCATAATGATTGCTATTACGGACGCATTCATAACCACCATAAGTATCGGGTTTAATGTGGCAAGAAGCTTCTGCACCCTGAGATTGGTAGTCATAAGGTCAGTATTTGCTTTATCAAATCTGCCCTTTTCGTATTCTTCTCTTGTAAAAGCCTTTACTACTCTTGCGCCTGTAACGTTTTCCTGAACTACGCTGTTTACCTTGTCAAGCTTGTCCTGAACTACGGAAAATAACGGCGTAGCCTTTCTAAGTATAAGAAACAGTACGAGTATCTGTATCGGCATTGATATTGCGAGCACCATACCGAAATTAACATTCAATGTGAGTATTACCGCAATACCGCCTATAAACTGCATACCTGTTCTTACGAACATTCGCAGTGACATTGCCACGAAATCCTGAACTGCGGTAACATCGTTTGTGAGTCTTGTTACAAGTGAACCTGTGGTAAATTTGTCCGTCTGCTGAAAGGACAGATGCATTACCTTGTCAAATACCGCTTTTCTTAAATCGTTTCCCATTTTCTGTGCCGCCGTTGTACCAAACGCCGCACTGGCAATTCCGCCAAGACAGCCTATTATCGAAAAGCCCAGCATTTTAAGTCCGGTTATTACAACGTAGCTTAAATTGCTTGCCGCATCTCCGTCACCGAGTATGCCGTTATTTACAATATCCGACATAAGCTGAGGCTGTAAAAGGTCCATTGATACTTCCAGTATCATAGCCAGCGGACTTAATAACGCCAGCCACCAGTAAGGCTTTAAATATTTCAAAACCTTCATAATTCAGCAATTCACTTCCCTTTATAATAAATTCAACTTGATAATTATACTACTTTTTTTCGATAAAAGTCAATATTTATATCATCACACAGCCAATTTTTCACAATATTTTCACCTTTTACTATTGCATTCCTACTAAAATTTATATATAATGGAAGTATATCTAAATCAGATGAAGGTAGGATTAAATGTACTCAAATAAAAGCAAAAGCTTTTGCATTGCACTATGCGGAATTTTAAGTGCAATATGTGTAATACTTATGTTCTGCACAGGCTTTATTCCTATAGGAATATATATTCTCCCTGCGGTTGCAGGACTTGTAATCTGGCTTATCTACAGAGAGATAAACAGAAAATGGGCATTACTCAGCTTCGGATGCGTGGCACTGCTTACAATGTTACTCACACCTGACATGGAATCAAAGCTGTTATTTGCAGGCTTTTTCGGTTACTATCCGATTATAAGAAGCTTTTTAGTAAAAATAAAACCGAAATTTCTTTCGGTCATAGCAAGATTTGCGGTATTCAACGTACCCGTTATCATAATTTACGCCATTCTCATTAACCTGCTTGGTATGGGCAAGCTACTTGAGGACTTTGCAGATTTCGGTCAGTTTGCCACTCTCGTTTTCTGGGCATTCGGAGCGGTAGCCTATATCTGCTATGATATATGCCTTGGTCAGCTTGAATACGGCTATGATAAATGGCTCAGAAAAAGGATTCATAAAATTACGAAATAACATAACACAGCCGCTGTATCAGAAATAATACAGCGGCTGATGTTTTTCGTATTCCCACATAATCATCTCTGACCATGTGGGGATTCAATTATCTTCTAAGAATGCTCAGAAGCTATTATTCAGTTTTAAAACACTCAAATCCCTTTCCATCCTTGGCGTTTACATAGCAATGATAGTAAAGGTCATCCGATTCACTATAAAGAGTCAGCTTCCACTTTGCCGATGTGCGGCATTTATAATCTTCAATTACCACTCGCTGGTCGGCAGGCATATCAGGAACATAAAGAAGCTCTGCACCTGTCACCACATAGTCGGCAACCATTGCGTTGCTTAGTATATCCACTGCCGTTTCAAAGCTGATAATTTCAGAATCGGAAGTTTCCTCTGTCATTTTAAAGGATCTGTGGATTCCGTAAGTATAATCCACTTCATCCGTTACAACCATACAACCCATTGAATATATGAATTTATTGCAGCTTTCACTGCTTGATGTGCAATCATCCTCCATTCGCAGATAGCTGAGGTTTATTCCGTCGTAGCTCACGGTGTTTATGAATACGTAGTAATACGCATTTTCGCCGCATTTGAATACATCCACTTCCTTGACTCTTACGTTTGTAGTAGGAGTATGGGACATAGGAAGAGTATTGATATAATCCTCGTAAAACTTTACCGCATCCTTTACAGACATCTCTTTTCCGTCAAGGAGAGTGTACTTTTCATTGCTGTCTGCTGTGTGAGTAGCCACTTTATTATAGGCTCTGTGCGGAACAACGGTTTCCAGGAAGGCGTGCTTTGATAAACCACGATATTCTGCCAGCACGCCTTTATTGAAATTAAAAAGATCGTTGCATACAGGACTTGCGATTTCAAGGAAAATGTTTCTTTCTGCTCCTTCCTTTTCATTGGTGGAATAGAACATATATTTTGCGCTGTTTCCGCTGTTCAGAAAATCTTCCATAGTTTCAGCAAGCGGTAGAATTTCATGGTGATATTTTCCCTCTTCGTCCCACGTTTCCTTATACCAGAATACGCAATCCTCATAAAAGGGTTCATTGGGATAAATGCGCTTGAACATTGCAAGAAAGTCCTTGTAGAAATCCTCATTTTCCTGACGAGAGCTATACATCAGGGTGAATTCCTTGATCGATTCTATTTCCTTCGGAACGTCACAGATAAAGTTATCTGCTACAGTAAAATTATCCTTTTCAGAAAGGATTTCTTTTACTTCATCACGGGTGTAGTTCACACGAGTGTTGTTTTCTTTGGCGTAATTTCCCTCTGGTAACGGTGCTTTCTCACTTGAAATGCTGTCAATAATATATAATGCTCCACTCTGCATATCAACATAAGCGCATACCCTTGTATCGTCATTCGGTGACGCATTATGCGTCAGTTTTTCATTTAAAACAAAAGTCCACATCGGGCAATACTCTGTTGCAGGAGGAAGCCCTTCGTCGTAATTGCCGATAATCGCAATGTACTTTATATCTATATCCTTGATACTGAAACGCATGCCGACTTTATTTGATAAAATATCACAGGCAGAGGAAAGCGAAATAAAGCTGTCATTACATTCCTGCATCTTTATATTGCCGCTATTGCTGTCTGAAACGTAGCTATTCGAATAGAAAGTAGATATTTCTTTAAAATGAGCAGGTGCATCCATTTCAAGCACAATATAGCTTGGCTTTGAGATACCTGTTTTTATATTGGAATAATCGCATCCCTCATCCAGCGGTATTCCATTTATCAGCTTTTCTGCAATAAATCTGTAGGTATATTCACCATTATCAAGCTTTTTTATAAATAACGTCTTTAATCTGAGCTCTTCAGCAGGATGAATAAACTGTTCAAGCTTCTCAAGAGTCTGATTGCAATATTCAGTCGCATCCTTTAACGAATATGCTTTTCCGTTAAGCGTATATTCACCTTCGGCTGTTTCTCCTCTGTCAAATCGTACTAATTTTTCATAGATATAATCAGCATTTAAAAGAGTAAATTCCTCATCTCTAAAGACAAGATTGTATCCTCCGTTAAGATCTGACGAGCAGGAAATATGCTTTGCTCCGCTTTCCCACAGATATTCTGATTTTTCCGTGTCATATCTTATATCCGACTGATTTATTTTTTCTCCTACGATTACGTTACCAAATTCAGCAATATCGTTTTTTTTCTTCTCTGCGTCACCTTTTATATTCCAATCGGCAGTAAAGGTATAAAGCGACTGTACTTTATCAAGAGTAATATTCTGAGGCAGGCTGAGCTTATCGTATTTTTTCAAAAGAGCGTCATCTGCTGTAGAATATATTTCCGATAAACTTAAAAATTCCGCATCTGTAATAATAGTTGAATTTGACGAGTTAAGAAGCTCTTTATCTGTTGTTGAGCTAACTTCCTGTGCTGAAGAATTTGCTATAGAAACCTCATTACCCTTAACTACCGCAACAACTCCGACAGACACAACACAAACGATTGCCGCCGCAACCGCAGATAAACCGATAAAAATATTGGATGACTTCTTTTTCGGATTTTCTCTTATTTCTATAAAATTCTCTGATTCGAAACTGTGAATTGTATTTTTATTTTCATTTTGCATACTTTCGGCACTTTCGATAATAAAATCCTTATCAATGCCGTCGATAACCTTTTTTAAATAATCAAACTGCTGTGACATTTCTTTTTTCCTCCTTACACATTGTAATCTTTGCTTCGAAGAAAGCTTCTCAGCTCTTCTCTTGTCCTGTGAAGCTTTGTTTTGACAGTAGCCTCCTTTACCCCAAGACGAGCACCGATATCCTTTACCGAAAGGTTGTAGTAATAGCGCATAACAAATATTTTGCGGTCTGTTTCCTTTCTCGACGCTAAAAACTTATTTATGTACCCGATAAGCGTTTTACAGTCAAGCTCTGACTCGGAATTTTCGGGTGCAGGCAGGATTTCTGCAAGCTCTGTAAAGTATATCTGCTGCTGACCTATGCGATTTTTCGATTTGAATAACGCAAAGGCTGTGTTACGTACCACCTCGCACAGATATGCTTTAAGTGATTTTGGTCGTGTGGGCGGTATAGCATTCCAGAGGCTGAGATAGGAAGAGTTGATACATTCTTCTGTATCAGAGTTGTTTTTCAGGATATTGCCGGATATACATCTGCACAAATCTCCGTATTTTCTGTCAATATCGTCTATAGCCGTTTCATCTCTGGCTAAGAGTTTTTCTATGATGAGCTCATCGGTGATTTTCACTTCCATCCCTCCCTTTCATACTATAAGAGTGTTATTTTAAAAAAAGGTTCCCGTTTTTTACTGAAATTTTAAAAATGCGACAGTATCCATTGAGATACTGCCGCTGAAATTATCCGATATTGAATTTTTCCCTTACTTTCGCCAGCTGTTCTTTTTTTATCTTTGTACTCTTTATAACCTTCTGGCGTGAGAATTCTTCTCTTTCCTTTTCTTCAAGGGAGTTTGTTATAAAGCTGAGCTGTGACTCGTATTTGGGAATAATAATGTTTTTAAGCGCATTTGCACGCTTCTGAGTCTTTTTTATTGCTACAGCCAGTCTGTAGATGCTGTTTTCTATCTCTGCAAGGGCTACCGTCATATACTTGGTTTCGTTAAAGCAGATAACCGCATAATCAAGATATGAATTTGTCATAGCAACATCGTACTGGGGTACAAGCTTTCTTTCAGGCAACGTAACCGTCGGAAGCTCTACGCCCATAACACTGCGGAAGGAGAGCTTCAGCTCTGTTTCCTCAGGCACAAACTGCATAAGAGTTGATATAGAACCAAGAGTCATATTTGCCTTTTGTAAAGCAAGATAAGCTTTTTCGTAGGTCTGCTCTATATTATCTCTTACAAGCTTGGATTTATCGATAAGTGCGACCATCTCGCGGATAAGAACATTACGTTTTCTGTCCATAAGCTCGTATCCCTGTTTTGCCTGATGTAAGGATCGCTTTGTTTTAATAAGGTTACCTTTGGTAGGGAAAACCTGCTCAGCCACACTATCACCTTCCTTTATAATTTAAATATCGTTTTTATACGAATTTTTCTGCCTTTGCAGGGTCGTAATGTTCCTTTATAAGCTGTTCACTTACTCTGTCAAGCTCACTTTCGGGAAGCAGAGACAGAAGCTCCCAGGCAAGGTCAAGGGTTTCATCCATGGTTCTGTTTTCGTCAAAGCCCTGATTGAGGAAATACTTTTCAAACATCTGTCCGAATCTCATTATCGCCTTATCAGAGGGAGAAAGCTCGTCTTCGCCTATTACCGAAGCCAGCGCTCTCGCATCCTGCACTCGGGCATAGCAGGCAAAAAGCTGGTTTGTAACGTCCGCATGGTCAGCTCTTGTATATTCTGCACCGATACCATCCTTCATAAGTCTTGACAGGGATAATAACACGGAAAGTCCGGGATATATGCCCGTCTGGTCAAGATTTCTGTCAAATACTATCTGTCCCTCTGTTATATATGCAGTAAGGTCAGGAATAGGATGTGTAATATCATCGTTGGGCATTGTAAGTATGGGAATCTGTGTAACAGAGCCTGTACTGCCCTCAACAACGCCCGCTCTTTCATACATGGAGGCAAGGTCCGAATAAAGGTATCCGGGATAGCCCTTTCTACCGGGAATCTCACCCTTTGAAGAGGAGAACTCACGGAGTGCCTCGCAATATGACGTCATATCTGTCATAATAACAAGGATATGCATATTCTTTTCGTATGCCAGGTATTCGGCTACGGTGAGTGCACATCTGGGTGTGAGAATACGCTCGATAATAGGGTCGTTGGAAAGGTTGAGGAACATACACACACGCTGAATAGCGCCCGTTTCTTCAAAGCTGCGGCGGAAATATTCAGCGACGTCGTTCTGTACGCCCATAGCGGCAAATACTACCGCAAAGTCCTTACCCTCTGAATCTGCAATCTTAGCCTGTCTTACTATCTGTACCGCAAGCTTGTTGTGTGACAGACCTGAGCCTGAGAAGATAGGAAGCTTCTGACCTCTGATTAAAGTCATAAGAGAATCTATAGAGGAAATACCTGTATGGATATAGTTTCTGGGATAAGAACGGGCAACGGGGTTTAACGCTCTACCGTTTATATCGCCGTACTTCTCGGCAAAAACATCTCCGAGTCCGTCAATGGGCTTGCCTGCACCGTTGAAGGTTCTGCCGAGCATTTCTGTTGACAAGGGTATTTCAAGAGGCTTTCCTGTAAAGGATATTCTTGTATTGTTCAGCGAAATTCCGTTAGTACCCTCAAAAACCTGGAGTACGACCTTATCTCCCTGCATCTCGACAACTCTTCCAAGACGCTTTGTGCCGTCAGAAAGGGATATCTCGCCTATTTCGTCATAAGCGACTCCCTTTACGCCCTGAAGGCAGACAAGTGGTCCGTTTATTTCACTGAGTCCTGCATATTGTATCATATCTTTTTTCCTTTTTGAAAATAAACTTCTTTATGCAAAGCACTGATTTATCTGAACAAAATATTCATCGAACTTCGAGAGCTCGTCATTCGGAATATCATACTTCATTCTGATAAGCTTGTCGAAAAGTCCGTAGCTCATAATTTCCGAAACGGGTTTTCCCTTTGCAATAGCCTCCCCAGCCTTATGATACAGTGTGAGTATCACCTTCATCATAAGTCTTTGCTTTTCAAGAGGTACAAAGGTGTCATCCTTATGGAAGGCGTTCTGCTGTAAAAAGCCTACACGGATAACCCTTGCTATTTCAATTACAAGCTTCTGATCGTCAGGAAGAACGTCCGCACCGATAAGCTTTACTATTTCCATAAGATTGTTTTCTTCGATAAGAAGCGAAGAAATCTCTTGTCTGAGCTTGCAGAAATCTTCTCCTACATTCTTTGTGTAATAATCCGCAAGGTCATCATAATATTCAGAATAGCTCTGCGTCCAGTTGATTGCGGGATAATGTCTTGCATATGCAAGGCTCTTATCAAGTGCTAAGAAGCAACGGACAAATCGCTTTGTATTCTGTGTTACAGGCTCTGAGAAGTCTGAGCCCTGGGGTGATACCGCACCGATTATGGTTACACTGCCCTCACTGCTATTCAGAGTTTCCACATATCCTGCACGCTCATAGAATTCTGAAAGACGTGAAGGCAGATATGCGGGGAAGCCTTCTTCTGCAGGCATTTCTTCAAGTCTGCCTGATATTTCTCTGAGTGCTTCTGCCCAACGGGATGTGGAATCTGCCATAATAGCAATGTGGTATCCCATATCACGATAATACTCCGCAAGAGTGATGCCGGTATATATAGACGCCTCACGTGCCGCAACAGGCATATTCGAGGTATTGGCGATAAGTACCGTTCTGTCGGTCAGAGGTCTGCCGCTTTTAGGGTCGATAAGCTCGGAAAATTCTTCAAGAACCTGTGTCATCTCATTTCCACGTTCACCGCAACCGATATACACGATTATATCTGCATCGCACCACTTTGCAATCTGGTGCTGTGTCATAGTCTTACCTGTGCCGAAGCCTCCCGGTACTGCCGCAGTACCGCCCTTTGCAAGAGGCGCAACGGTGTCTATAACTCTCTGTCCTGTTATAAGAGGCTTTGATATAGGCATTCTTCTTGTTACAGGTCTTGGCGATCTTATAGGCCATTTCTGGACTAAGGTAAGCTCGGATTCTGTTCCGTCGGCGTCCTTCACCTTACATACCACATCATTCACCTTATATCTGCCGTTATCGGCAACATAAGTTACTGTACCGCTCATTGCCGGAGGTATCATGCATCTGTGTGTAATTATCGGCGTTTCGGGGCACTGAGCATATACAGTACCTGCTGATACGACATCACCCTCTTTTACCATAAGAGTTACATCAAATTCTCTTTCTTCATCAAGAGCGGGGATAGCGCTTCCCTCTGTGACATATACACCGCTGATATCGGTCATAGCCTTCAGCGGACGCTGAATGCCATCGTAAATGTTTGAAATAATACCAGGTCCTAATGTAGCGCACATAGGTGAGCCTGTAGCTTCTACAGGGTCGCCCGGCATAAGTCCTGCTGTACCCTCGTAGACCTGGATGGTTGTAACATCGGATGTTACGCTGATAACCTCGCCTATAAGCTTGTTTTCGCCTACGAGTACCATTTCTCGCATTGAAAAGTCCTTGGTGTCCTTCACCTTTACAACGGGACCGTTTATAGCATAAATTTTATTCAAGGTCATACCTCCGTTTAAAGTGAAAGCTCACTGTGATTTGCAAATTCTCTTCGCTGTGCTTCCAGCGAAGTATCAAAGGTGTAATCAAGATAAATATTTTCATCAGGATAGTACACCAATATACCGCCAAGCTGAACATTTCTGCCTGCCTGGGTCTTTACCTTGCGGTCACCCAGAGCCTGCTTCAGTTTATCTGCATCCTTTGTGCTGTGATATATAACGCACTCGCTGTAAAGAGGAATTTCCTTCTCCGCTTTTGCGACAAGTGATTTCAGCTTTTCTGTATATGCATCGGTATCTGTGTATTGAAGAATACGATTGCTTATTCCTTCAAAAAGCTCGGTTACCTTCTGATTTCGGAAGGCAAGAACCTCTTTTCTCGCCTCAAAATCTCTGTGAGAAAGCTCCTTGGCATAGATTATGCCTGTGTCGTGTCTGTCCTGAAGGATATCCTCTTCTTCATCGTGTTTGTATTTTTCCTGTGCCTTTTCTACAATAGCTTCTGACTCTTTTCTGGCGTTTTCTATAATCTCCTCTGCGATACGCTTCGCATCCTCTATGATTATCTGCCCGAGTCTTTCGGCACGCTTCTGTTCTTCCAGCATACTATTTTCCTCTCTTAAAGCGGACAAGCCGCCGACAAGATTATGCAGGCTTAAAATTTGATACCGATAGCCTCGCCTACATACTGGTCTATCGACTGGCTGATACCCGACGCACCATGTCGGTCGGGAATTTCAACGATAAGCGGCTTTGCACAGTTGAGCTTCATATCATATACGGCTTCTCTGCACATATTTATAAGCTTTTCTGTCATAAGTATAACGCCGATATCCTTGTCAGCCTTTGCTTTTTCCAAGTTTTTTTTAACCTGCTCTGCGGTGTGGACTACCACACCGTCTATACCTGCAAGACGCATACCCATCTGGGTATCGTTATTGTCGCTTATCATAAAAAATTTCATAACTAAGCCTTTCTCTTTGATCAGGAGAAGAGAATAAGGATAGAAATAAGCAGACCGTAGATAGCAACACCCTCGCCAAGAGCTACGAAGATAAGTGACTTTGTAAAGTTCTTGTCGTCTTCGGATGTAGCGCCTATAGCCGCAGGAGCGGCACTACCTACCGCAATACCTGTACCAATGGTTGCAAGACCTGTTGATAAAGCCGCACTGAGGTATTTAAGTCCATCGCCTACACCGAGTGCTGTCTGTACAACTTCGGCGCCTTCTTCAGCCGCAAAAGCGAACACAGGTACAAATATGCTCATAAGTACCATAACGCCGATAAAGCTACCTGCATTAAGAAGTATGGACTTCTTGGCATTTACGGGCTTGCCGTCGTGCTTTCTCTTTATCATAAGGATAAGGGGGGTGATGATAAGTGCAAGTGCAAATAAGGGTAATATAAATAAGATTGCTTTTTCCATGAGTAGTTCCTCCATATATTAAACATTAACCTGAAGCGGTGTGAATTCTTTTCCATCGCTTACATAAAAACGACCAAACAGCTCGTAGAATTCAAGTCTTAATACCTGAATACCTACTATAAAGCCCTCCATAACGATAACAAAAAGGTTACCGAGTATCTGGACAAGTATCATTCCTGCAGAAAATTCTGTTCCTGCAAGAACATTTACTACCAGCATCATACCTGCGTGGCTTAAAATAAATCCGCCTACACGAAGGAATGACATTGTATTTGTAAGATAGGAAAGGCAGGTTTCGAACATTTCGATAAAGCCTTCTACTATCATATTGCCGACGGATTTCTTTTCCTTTACCGTCTTTTCCTGCTTCATAGCAGCTTTAGTACGTTTGTACCTTGTAAGCTCAGACGGCATCTTCATTCTTTCAAAGGAAAGTCCCAAGAATATTTCGTCAACCTTTGCCTTATTGCTTTTGGGTGTAAAGTAAACGCCATATACCATTTCGTCCTTTTCTGAAACGGGAACAAACGCATATTCGGCATTCTTGTGATAACCAAGCTTCTTCTGTGCGCCCACCGGCATTCTGCCGTAGACAGCACGGACATTCTTCATGCTTTCGATATGATCAAGCTGTTTTCTCAGCATCCTAGCGTCATTTTCGTCCAGTCTGTCAGAGGTTCTGATAGCGGCGGTAGCAACCGCAAGCTTCTTTGTCTGCAGAACATTGCCTCGAACTGAATTTGACACGATGTGAGCCAGAGGCTCCTTGAAAAACATAATTCCGAGCGGCAGTACTATCAGGAAGATTATATACAGAGGTGTGAACATCGGTATTCCCAGCACAAGCTGCAATGCCGCCGCTACAAGTACAGATACGTAGAACACCATACCTGCTATACCGTTTGCTCCGAATAAAGCTGATTCGTAATCCTGACGCTTTATAGAAATGGTAATATTCAGTATCATACAGATAATTATCAGAATAACACCGATAACAAGCGCCGCTACCAGCAGATAGGTAGACGCCTGGAATATGTTGTGCGGCTGTCCCATAAGCGTGTAGAAGGGTTCTGAGTGGAAGAAGGGCGTTATCAGTTCTTCGTTTCCGAATACCGAACCGTACAGGAAGCCGAAAAACGCTGAGCTTATACCGATTCGCATCATAATAGGTGCAAGCTTTACCTTTTTCCATCTGTCAAGGATGAATCCGAGCAGGGATATCACAAGTCCCTGTCCCAGGTCTCCGAACATTATCCCATATAAAAGCATAAAGGTTATAGCCACATAGGGAGTTGGGTCTATGCCGTTATATGCAGGAAGTCCGTACATCTTAACAAACATTTCAAAGGGTCTGAAAAGCCAGTTGTTTCTGAGCTTTGTAGGAGGCTTCATTCTGTCGTCGATAAAGTAAGGCTTGTCCTCCACCTCTACATCTGTCACAGAAGAAAGATTTTCCTTGAAGGCGTTAAGATTTCTTGTAGGAATGAATCCCGCCATATGAAAGCGGTTGTTGATTACCGAAACCTGATTTCTCATTTCATAACTGCTGTCAAGGAACCTCAGCTTACTTCTTACCTTCAGGAAGTAATCATATTCTCTTTCTTTCACTTCGCTGAGTTGTTTCAGTACCTCTTCACGCTGTTCTTCAAGCTCTGCAATCTGGTGGGAAAGATCCGCAAGAGCTGTTTCACCGTCACCTGTTACATAATCGGGTATTCGGATACGTTCAAAGTACAGTCCGTTGAATATATCATCCGTCTCCGACTTTGTGCTTATCGGAGCAAAATAAACACCCCATACGTAACCGTCATTTTCATCAAGCGGTACAAACACGAAAGCCTTATCCGAATAGAATTCAAGCTTTGTATAGCTGTCCGAAGGCATTCTGCCGAACCTTACCTTTACATATTTACAACTTATAATGTCCTTGAAATCCGTGTCAAGGTTAGACAGATTTTCGATATGTCTGAGTGCCTGACGATACTGGTCGATAGAATTATCAAGGAAGCCTTTATAGCTTATAAGATCGCCGACCTCTTCTTCTATACTACTGAAGTATGCGTCAAACTCGTGCTTTGACTCCATCGTAATTCCGTCATAAGCTACCGTTTTATCCTCTATGCCAAGTCCCTGCGCAATATCCTCGGCTCTCTTGATAAGATGTCTGTATATATCCTTATCTTTAAGCGTTCTGAACTGGGCAGAGCCATAGGTCAGCGTATAATAATTCGGCTCAAGATGAAAGCACTTTGTTTCACAGCACCTGACAAGCACTTTGTTTACCTGTTTTAGCGGTCCGCTGACTGAAACAAGCGACATTTTTTCAACTGCCAAAATATCATCCCTTTCTTACTATTATATAATCAGCATTTTTTCTATTTCTGCTGAGGGTATGGAATATCTTATACCCTCTATTATTGTTGTTAAATTGCTGAGCTCTATCGTCATAAGCTCCACAAGTGAAAACAGCACTACGCTGTCATACTGGGACAGCATAAGTCTGTCCTTGAAGAAATGAAGATTTGAATAAGCTACCACCGTTTCAAAATCCGCATTTTCTATATCCTTACTATGTCTGAAATAAGGATGTTTCCTTATCAGCGCTTCTATTGGCTCTGAATCCGACTTTTCAAGCATAGTCTTCATATCACGCTCGGAAAATCTGTAATGATAAGGGAGATGATTGTCCATAACCTGCTCATTGGGCATTTTATAGATACCCTTGAGTCGGTAGCACAGCTTCATATTATAGATATCAGCGCTGTGCAGCACGCACTTTTCTATCTCTTCCCTCTCCTTGCCGTGAAACTCTTTCTTTATTATCGTTGTAAGCCAGTCATGGAAATGGTGTCCCATAACCGTTTCGACCATTCTTATTTCCGGAAATAGCGCTCCCTCCGGAATTAAAGGCTTCAGCACCTTATGGTAAGGCGTGCCTTCCATAAATGTCACAACCTCTTTAAAGGTCCTTGCCTTTACAAGCTCCATAAAATTAACTTCGCTGTACTTCTGAAGAAACATCGGAAAATAAAGAATAAAGTTTTCGTGTTCTCCTGCGCTTATATACATTATGGCCTTGATTATCTGGGCTATTTCTTCTCTTTTAAGAAGATAGCGGAAAAATCCGTTTTTCTGTTGGAATTTAAAATGGCACAGCTCGGTATAGTTACCAATCATCCATTTATAAAGCAGCTGCTCCGCAAGATTTCTGCGTACTGAGCTTTCCGTCACCTCGGAAAAATATTTTTTATATCCCGGCAACAGCTTCAGCGCCGCTACCACATAGGAAACATCGCTTTTGCCTGCAAGCTGTCTGTAGTCGGATAATGTCAGCATTTTCCCGTACTTACATCTGGCCTTGGCAACAACTGCAGATGAACCTGCCGACATGTCCCTCACCTCTTGTATCTGTTTTTATCCATCAATTACTGCTGTGAATATTTCGTCTTCAAGAGCATCCTTGTTTTTTTCAAAGAAGCTCTCTATACTCTTTATTCTGTCGTCACGCTCATCATTGGTATCGTGGATATGCTGTATGCCCGTTACCTTCAGGTCCTCGTGATAATCCTTTACCATACTGTCGCGCTCTGCTATATATTTAAGTCGTATGCTTTCTTTAACCTTCTCAGCCACCTCAAGCATTTCCTCACTTGTTTTTTTCGCTGAGTTGACTATCTCTTCTGCCTGCTTTTCATAGGAGATAATTTCCCCGATGATATCCACCATATTTAATTACCCTCTTTCTTTTCGCAGATATATAGATTATACTCCTTTTTTTTATTTAAATCAATAGCGATTTTAACAAAAATGAACATTTTAAAACTAATTTTCGGTAAATATTTCACTATAACACATATTTTTTAGACGCTTTTTTTACATATGTGTAAAAGAATGTATAATATGTCGCAAAAACCGCAACCCTGAAGCTCAGGGTTGCGGCTGTCATTTTATTTTATTACAAGCGGAGTCATATCTCCGAACAGCTGTTTTTGCAAAGCGTAAGGGATATCGGGATTTGCACTTAAAATGCGATGTGCTCTTTCAATATAGGATAGTACATCCACATTATCATAGATTTTTCTATCTGTTTTTCCCTCAACGATACTGTCAACCGCCCGTGCGCTGTGAGTGTAGAAATCCATTTCATATGTAGCTGTAAAGGCACGATTCTTTACACCTGACTGCTGTGATATGAATTTATCGCTATAATTTATGACATAGCAGTCTGTAAGCTTTATAAATTCCTGCTCAGAAAGCTTTATAAGTCTGTTCTTTTCATCTGCCGAGCTATCCTCAAAGGGACACACTATGTCTGAATTGTCAAGATAATTCTCATTCAGAGTTATTGTAGAAAGTATGATGTTATTACCGTACTTTTCTTTAAGGAGTTCAGCGAGCTTTCTCACACATTCTCTGACATAATCGTCGGTAAATACCCCCTTTTCATAAGGCAGTAACTGCTCAGACTGTGACAAGAATGTCTTGAAAATTCTGGTAGCCTCACATCTTGGTGTCTGTACGAAATATGTATCGTCGTAGAAGTAAATTGGTCTTATTATCTCGTTGAAATCAACAAGTATCCAGTCTGACGGCTTGCTGAGCTTTTCAAAGCGTTTTTTTGCAAGCTCCTTATACAGCAGGGAGTGAGAATCCACATAGCTGTAATCAACCTCTACAGGCTTACAAAACGCAGTAAGCACGGAGCAATCAGCTACAGATGTACCGCTTGCCGCAACAGAACAACCTGCAAGTATATCCTTGAGATTGGTACCGCCAAGCATATCAACGGTAACAGGTCTGTTCTTTTTATAATACTCCGAAACCAGTACAGATACCGCTGATTTATTCTGTCCCGAAATGATAAGCTGTGCGCATTTAAGATAAAATTCAAGATTTCTTGTATCAAGTGTACAGCCGGGAATAATTCCCTGCTTATCAAAGTAGGATGAAAGAACCTGAGCCAGCAGTTCCTTTGCATAAAGGTCAAGTCTTATTATCTCTTCAACCTCCTTGTTTTCGGGCTTGCCTTTTAAAAGGCTGTAGATAGCACAACAAACCCTGCGCAAGGTCTTATTCTCCCCGAAGTCATAGGTCGTTACAAGCTCGGAAAGATTCAACGGTGCATTTTTCTTCATATTCTGAAGGTCGTCAAAATGAGCGCCTATAAAGTCGGAGCTGAGCTTTGAGATTATGATATCCGCCGTTACATTCGTTCCGAAGAAGAAGCTCTCACAATCCGATTTTTTGATAGCGTCGAATCGTTCTGCTACCATAGAAAGCCAGAGTCTGTTGTTTTTCTGCATAGAATAGCTCTGCGCCAGATAGTCATCCTTCGCAATGTTTATAGCGGCTTCAGATATGTTCTGTGCAAAACGGCTGTCACGATTTACCGCATAGCAGGTACCGTTTTTGTTGACATATCCGGGATAATAACCTGAAACGTCAACCACTACAGGATTAACCTTTCTTATAAAGTAGCTTTCCATATCAAATAAAAGCTTACTGTCAAGGGCAGTATCATCTGTCTTTATAAATCTGCCGTTTCTGTAATAAAGCTTAGGGTCGGTAACCTTTACGAGTATTATTCTCCTCTTATCGTAAACAGAGGTTACCGCTTCGATATATTTGTCAAGAAGCGGCATCCAGACATCGCTTTCCTTTATATCCATAAGCTTCAGTCGGCTACTGTTCTCTTCAAAGAACCGTGACTGTCTGAAGGCTCTGCCCCCTGAGTAAATCACGCCGTCAAGTTCATAGTGAGGTGTTGTTACGGTATAATAAAAGTCAAGAATAAGGGCGTCTTTCTTATTTTCTTCGAGATACTCTGTAAAATTCTTTGTAAGATTCCAGTAAAGAGGTGTTACCGAATCACGGTACATATCCTCTTCAACCTCGATTTTTTCTCCGGATAATGCAAGTTGGGAGATAAAAAGATGTGAGCGGTCTGTGACAGCCTCTTCGTTTTCTTTAAAAAGCTCGGAAATAAGCGCAGAGCCATTAAGTGCAAAGCTTATATCCTGCTGTGGCTTCTGATATCTTGCATAGCTTATTTTATTACCGAGAGCCGCCTTTATACGGTTTATGTAGCCGACATAATCGGAATTACCGAAGGTTGCACGGTTTGCTTCGGAAAGCACAAGAGCATGACGCATGGACGTGCCTCTCGTCATAGCATAAGGAATGTAACCTGTAAAATCGTTTCTTACCTTACCTGTTTTGCCATCTCTTGCAAGACGAAGGCATAGAAGCGCTCCTATATTCTCAAATCTTGTCACTGCTTTTCCGGGCGTTACAGTACCTATCGAATATGCAACACTTACATTTCTGCCATCCTTTGCGGTTATCACATCGTACTCGCAAAGTGTACCGAGTCCGCAACCCACAACAAAATCAGCTCCGTATCCGGCAAGCTTTGCGGCGTATCTTCTCCACGCCACCTTTACTACAGGCGTATGTCGTTCCTTCCAGTTGCAATAAACTATAATAAACTCAGCGCCCTGGCTCTTTACCGTGCCTATGGCTGAGGATATATCATAATCAAGTGTTGTGCTTAAAAAGCCTACTCTGATATTATTTATATTTACCACTCTGAAACGTTCGCCGCAGAATTCTGCCGCACCCGACGAGAAAACAGAAACAGGATATGACGAAAGCGCCTTAGGTGCTTTTCTCGCCAGCTTTCCGCTCAGGCAAAGCGAATCCAGTCCTGCTCTGCATAAGGTATCCAGAATTGCAGAGGGGCAGTTATTTACATTCTCATTTTCGTAGGTATAATCCTTATTGTCATTTACATCGGTATCGAGTGCCGCTACGGAATAATCCGATGAACGGAACACCTCGCCCAGCGACGACATTGTATAATCAAAGCCAAAGCCTCTTATCATTGCATCGTGCTGTGTTGCCACACAGGTGGATATATCACCACCGAGCATAATAAGGCACTTGTGATTTTCATTCTGCAGTACGCCTTGTCTGAGAGAATATCTCCCTGCAATATCCGACGCAGATGAATTTGCGGGGCGTTCTATCTTTCTTTCAGACACACTCTTCATCTCTTCATCTGTGGCTCTGAGCTGAATTTCGACATAGTCGCCCGCATTACTTATCTTTTCTGTATGGTTTATTATCTTGAAGCTACGCACCCTGAAGCGCACCTTACCTGTAATACCCGAAATATCCACCTTACAGTCAGTCGCACCGCTGTACTGTAAAAATTCGTATTTATCACTGCAATCCTTATCAATATAGATTTTATAACCGTCCACATCAGAATCGTCTATCCAGCAAAGTATCACAGAATTTCCTCCGCCCATACTTGCAACAAGATTGCGTGGAGTTTTCATCGGACAAAGAGATACTATCTGTGATTCGGCAAAATAGTTATCAGGGCCGTCCGCTATTCTGAAGGCTTTAACCTTATAGTCCACAACAACGCCGTTCTGACAGTTTCTGAAAACCGCCTTCGTCTTATCGGTGTTAAGCTGACCAATAAAACGATTTTTCCCGTGTTCTGATGAAAACACGCGGTATCCGTCAGCATGAGGGACATTATCCCAGGTCAGCGATACCGTATTTTCAGCCGTACCTGTTTCTATAGGAAACCTAGGCTGACCTTCGCAAAGCTGTTTATAGTTCATATCAAAAAATCTCCCTTGCCTACGGCTTTATATATTGTTAAGTATCCAGTTAACAAAGGACGCTCTTTCTTCGTCTGCGGATGTAACTGTCGGCTTTACAACGGGCTTGTTGAGTATCTCGTCATAGTTTTTCTGAAGCTCGTCAAAATGCTTGTAGAAGTGGTAATAGCCGCCTATATAGTGCTGCACGTCATCTATTCTTATACGATAGCTGTCATGTCGCACACAGAAGGTCTCGGCAACACTCAGCGGATTCTTCATATACATTGCAAATTCGGGATACAGATAGCCATTAAGCATATAGTGAGCTCTTCTGTAGATAGTTCTTATGAAAGCCTCTTTGTTGAATTTCTGCATATATGACGCTCTGAGGTTATTGCTTACCACTCTGTCATACAGCTCATATGCCGCCATAAGAAGCTCTAAGAAGGTATGGAAGGTTGTATCCTGATTGAATATTCTTGTCAGATTTTCGTTCGCATTACGCAATCCGAAGTTAAGGTATTTTTCCTGAGGGTCGTACATTGTGACCTCGTTTACGGAATAAGCTATCCAGTGATCGCAGAATCGTGTGTAGTCATTTTCGATAAAGTAATCCAGAGCTTTTTTTGCACCATTAAGGAATCTTTCATCGCCTGTTACGCTATAAGCACGAGCAAGAGCAAAGGTTGCCTCACCGTCGTAATAAACGATTCTGTCCCTTTCTTTACGTTTATAATCAGGATAGCTCAGAACGTGATAATAGCTTCCGTCCGCTTCCTGACAGTCAAGTATGGAATTTGCTATCTTTCTGATAAGCTCTTTGTATTTATCGTTTTTGAATACACTCATGTATGTGGAAAGAGTAATTATAACGACAGCATTACCGCCGAGCTTTACCTCGTCGGATTTTCTTTCGATGAGGTATGCGTGATCATCATCGGGGATTTCCACACTATCAAGCATATAGCCTATAGCGCTTTCAATCTTGGGAACGAGCGATTCATCATGCGTAGTGTCATACTGCATTATGACACTCCATATTGTACCCGCATGGCGGAGTATGTTATAGGTGACAAAATGAAAATCGGTAACCGGATTAACGCCATAATCAAATCTGCCGTTTTCAGCAATAGCGTTTGCAAGATAAACGGAGGATTTTCTGATAACTCTGCCGATATCCTCCTTAGCAAGCTCACCTATTACTCTTCTGCCATAATTTTCTTCATCCGGGTACAGCTTGCAGGTGCTCATATCATCATCACAGATATAGCCTACTGTTGTAAATTCTATAACATTATCGGGAATAAGAACAAATTTATCGTTTCCGTTTTCTTTGAAATGTTCTCTTATTTTAGCTGCATTGAGCTGCCAGGATTTATAATCAAGCAGACCGCCACAGTTGAGCTGGGCTTCAAGGAGCGCAGTATCAAAATTCACATCAAAGCTGACGCCCTTTTTGAAGAAGAATTCTCTCGAATCCCTCACACCTGCTAAAAAGTTTTTATAGGATACTATTTTGCTGTAATTAACAAAGTCGGCTTTAAGCCACAATACGTCCGTTCCGCTTTCCGTAACAAAGCTTTTGGCTTTGTCACACGCCTTTTCGAAGGCGTCAAATATATCATATTCCGCCGCAGAGAAAACTTTCGCACGGAAGGTACCATCTGTCACCGATATGAAGCAGACCACCTTAGAAAACAGAGTACCCGCCATATAATCGGTCACAGAAGCCAGAATATACGGGTCGCCTTTGATGAATTTCTTCAGCGCCGCCTTTTTTTTGCTGAAGCTGTCCGGACAGCGATTGGTTTTAGTCTTAGCCAAGCAAATCAGCCCCCTATTTATCGGATATCCTTTCGGATAATATAATCTATATAGTATATGCTTTAATTATATCAGATTTTTCAAAAAATGTCAACGAAACAACGAAGATACAGCTTGAAAAAATTATAATAAAGTGATATACTGTAATATAGTAAAAATCGATTTAAGGAAGGACAAGCAAAAGCTATGATTAAAAATATACAGGAAGAAATATTAAGGCTGAAAAAAGAAAAGAATTGCTGTATTTTAGCTCACAGCTACGTGGCAAAGGAAATAACGGAAATTGCGGACTTTGTTGGTGACAGCTTTCAGTTATCCGCTGCTGCAGAAAAAGTAGACAATAATATGATACTCTTCTGCGGAGTACATTTCATGGCAGAAACAGCAAAGCTGCTTTCACCTGATAAGA
Organism: Ruminiclostridium sp.; assembly: GCA_017942025.1. Lineage (GTDB taxonomy): Bacteria > Bacillota > Clostridia > Oscillospirales > Ruminococcaceae > Ruminiclostridium_E. Next base: position 48,692 of record JAGAVH010000074.1, read on the forward strand.
AAGTAGTTCTCGCCGCTCCTCAGGCGGGTTGTCCTATGGCGGAGCAATTCACACCCGAGGAAGTGGAAGCGTTCAGAAAAGAACATCCGGACTATGCGGTAGTTTCTTATATAAATACAACAGCGGCTCTCAAATGTGTCACAGATGTATGCGTTACCTCTGCATCAGCTCTAAACGTAGTCGGAAATATGGAAGAGCAGAACATTCTCTTTATCCCTGATATAAATCTTGGCAGCTACGTAAAGGAAAACTTCCCCGAAAAGAACATCGTGTTGTGGAACGGTGGCTGTCCCATTCACGGAAAAATGAAGGCTGAGGATGCAATAAAAGCCAAAAAGCTTCACCCGGACGCTCTTTTGCTCGTTCATCCCGAATGTCCTCCCGAGGTATGCAAGGAAGCTGATTACATAGGCTCTACAGGCGGAATTATGAAATATGTAGACGAACACGAACATAAAGAATATATAATCGGCACAGAAATAAGCATTGCAGAATTACTTTCCTACAAGTACCCCGACAGATGCTTCTACCCTATGCACAAGGGACTCATCTGTGCTGATATGAAGGAAACCACTCTGATGGACGTGTATAAGGCATTACTCGGTACCGGTGGTCTTGAAATCGAAATGAGCAAGGAATATGTTGAAAAAGCATCAGGCTGTATCAGAAGGATGCTGGAGCTTAACTAAAGTCATAAAAAACCTTCCCTCTTCATACATTTAAAGAAATGTGTTTAAAGGGAAGGTTTTATTATGCTGGAATTTCTGAAAAGAAAAAATAAGAATCAAATACCCGACAAGAAGCTTGATGACTATATCACACGTATGCAGTACATACAAGGCAGGCTTGAAAAGGTAAGGCAATTATTCAACAACGAGACAGACCCCGAAAAGACTGAGGCTTTTATATACGAAGAAAAAGCTCTTATGATAAGACTTGACCATCTGATAAAGTCCGCAAAGGAGGATGGAATATCCGTAGACATCTTTTACAGCAAAAGCGACTCAGACCTCTGATATAAGTCTTTTCCACTCGGCTGTAAGCTTTTCAAGCGACCAGGCGGCATTGGCGGGACTGGTAGATGGCAGTTTTACCGCAGAAATCCCGGTATCATCAAGGCAAAGCTTGTTATACAGGCTGTATGAGAGATTTCCGTTTGCAAATACTCTTGTTACCTTGCTTGCGTTCAATATCCATGTCAGGTCGTTGGGTACAGCGTCTTTTACCGAGCTGTCGGATGAACCGGTTATATTACAGGAATGTATCACATCCCACAAAGCGATATTATTGGAAAGCAGAAACTGTTTTTTCTCATCAACCGACTGTGGGCATTCGCATCCGAAAACAGCAGATATGACCTTCCAGAAACGATTCTGCGGATGACCGTAGAAAAACTGAGCTTCTCTTGATTTTACCGATGGGAATGAACCTAAAATAAGTATTCTGCTGTTTTTATCAAATACAGGCGGTATATTATGGTATGTCATTTCTGCACCTCTTTTCTGTCTCTATTTTACCACAAAACAAGCTCAGAATCAAGAAAAATCTGTTTAAAACAGCAAATCAGAAAATAGAGCAAATAAGAGAAAATAACAGAGAAAACAAGAGAATACGGTATATATTTAAATCCGGCTGAATTTTCTGAAATCTCAGACGAGAAAACGAGAGAAACAGAGAAAATTAAAGAGATTTGCAGAGAAATATTGCTATATTTAAAAAAAACTAAAAAAACCTATTGACAAGTAACATTCCTTCGTGTATAATATGTAACGTTGCAAAAAAACATAAAATTCAGGAGGAAAAAAGAATGTCAACTTATATGCCCAAAGCAGAAACTGTTGAACGTAAGTGGTATATTTTAGACGCAGCAGGCAAACCTTTAGGTCGTGTTGCTGCAAAGGCTGCTCACATTCTCAGAGGCAAGCACAAGCCCACATTCGCACCCCACTGCGACTGCGGCGATCACGTAATCGTAATCAACTGCGAGAAGGCAGTTCTCACAGGTAACAAGCTCGAAGACAAATACTACAGATGGCACACAGGCTGGATTGGCGGACTCAAGGAAGTTCAGTACAGCAAGTTAATGGCTGAAAAGCCCGAAAAGGCTATGCAGCTTGCAATCGAGGGTATGCTTCCCCACAACTCAATCGGCCGTAAGGCTGCAACAAGAATGCGTCTTTACAGAGGTGCAGAACACAAGAATGCAGCACAGAAGCCCGAAGAATACAAATATTAAGGAGGGATAACAATGTACGAATCAAAGCCTTATTACTACGGCACAGGTAGAAGAAAGCACTCTGTTGCAAGAGTACGTGTTTATCCTGGTAGCGGTACAATCACAATCAACGGTCGTGACATTGAAGATTACTTCGGTCTCGATACATTAAAGCTCATCGCTCGTCAGCCTCTCGCCCTCACAGGCACAACAGAGAAGTTTGACATCATCTGCACAGTAGCAGGTGGCGGTGTTACAGGCCAGGCTGGTGCTATCCGCCACGGTCTCTCAAGAGCATTACTTCAGTACAGCGACGAACTCCGTCCCGTACTCAAGAAGGCAGGCTTCTTAACTCGTGACCCCAGAATGAAGGAAAGAAAGAAGTACGGCTTAAAGGCTGCACGTCGCGCTCCTCAGTTCTCAAAGAGATAATTTCAGCCCTTACAAACCTCGTATTTATGCGGTTTGGGGCATACAGATTACCTTTTTGGTCTTTAATTGGTCTTTATTAAAGAGTTATGTAAATCCTCTCCGAGTACCATTCGGGGAGGATTTTTGTTTACGCTAATTTCAGCGAAACAAGGTCTGCAACCTTTGCTTTGGTGCTTTTGAGAACATCAGCATAGATGTTTGCTGTTACTCCGATGTCGCAATGTCCTAAATGGTCGGATACTACTTTCAGGTCAACTCCGCTGTTCAGCAGGAGCGTAGCATTGCAATGTCTGAGGCTGTGCAAGGTAAGAAAATCGAACTCCGTTCCCCTGAGAAAGCGTTTCAGCGATGTTCCGAGAGAACTTCTGTCACGATAATTTCCGTTTGCAGAGGTAAATACCATTTCAGGATGAGAGAAATCATCACCGAGAGCCTCGATAAGCTGTTCCTGATATTTCTTCTGCTCTCTGAAAATATCTGCAAGAGCCTGACTCATTCCGATTGTACGGATACTACTTTCGGTTTTGGGAGTTGTAAGCCAGTGCTTTCCAGCTACATCAGCGAGATTATGCTCTATGGAGATTGTCATTTCCTCAAAGTTGATGTCATTCCACGAAAGAGCAAGGCACTCACCACATCGCATTCCGGTATAAAGCAACACCTTAATAATACGCTTTATATCAGGGTCGCACTTCTTCTCCTCAATCAACTTCATAAATCGACTGGTCTGTTCTTCATCAAGGACAGGCTTTTTCTTTTTGCTGCGATTTTTCGGAAGAATAACGTTCCTACACGGAGTATCCCGGATAAATCCCTGCTCAACTCCTCTGTGGAAGATACTCTGGAGCACAACATAAATCTTACGCACTGTTTCAGGCTGGAGCTTCAGGGATTGCACAAACTGAGTAAGTCTCGGCGTGTTTATATCCTTTACCCTCACATTACCAAGAACAGGCTTGATGTGGTTGTTGTAAGCACTCTTATAATTGTAGACTGTTCCTTCTTTCAACTCTACAGGAGCATAATTTTCAAAGTACCAGTCTGCAAGCTCCGAAAAACGCATATTTTCATTGAGCTGTGTGTAGCCTTTGCAGTGGCGTTCAAACTCGAAAGCATATTCTTCGGCAAGCTTCTGAGCCTTTTTCGGTGTAGTACCTTTCGGCGGTACAAAGGTTGTTGATTTTACGATTTGCTTTTTGTTTTCATCATAACCGAGGGACACCTTAATTCTGAAGGCATCGCCTCTTTTTGTAATAGTAGCCATACGATTAAATTCCTCCTTAAAATCTAACCATTATGACACATTTCTGCACTTACATTATACACTTTAAAGTGTGAAACTGTCAATAGTCTGTGTGATTGTACATCACTCCAATCCATTCTTATTTCTATTCCTATTGATACCAATTCCGAGAACAAAATTCTGAAACAGCTCATAAAGTCCTTTCCCTTTTAGAAACTCCTCAGCCTTTTTCAGAACAGTCTCCATTCTGGAAACCTGCTCTTTCAGCTTTGCATTCTCAATACGCAGATTTATGGATTTTGAGTCTGCATTCTTTTTCTTCTCGGCGGTAAGCTCAGATTTCAGCTGAGTGTTCTCCTGTTGTAACTGAGTAATCTCAGCTTTCTGCTTCCTCTCCTTTTTCTCGGAAGCGATTTGCTTCTTTGCAGTAGCCGCAAGGTTTTCATAGTCCTCTCGACTAACTGTCAGATTATCACCGAACATTGTTTTCTTCGTAGGAATATTTTCAATAGCCTTAATTTTTGTTTCCTTGTCAGAAAGCCTTGACAGCTTGTTTTCAAGTGCCACTACTTCCTTTTTGCGTTCTTTTTTCTTGTAATCAAGAACTGACAAATGCTCGTTGCGAGTTCCTTTTTGCTCCCATTCAATATCGAGAGTTTTCATAATATCCGCAATCACCTGTTTTTCGTTTTCAATCCATAGCTTTGAACAGGTATTCATTTTACCCTCGCTCTTGAAACCCTGCTGTTCCAGCGCCTTTGAGAGTGAAACTCTTGTTGATAGTCCTCGCTTCTGCTCCGTTGCAAAGGGAACAAAGTCTATATGAATGTGCGGTGTTGCTTCATCAAGATGAATAACAGCGTTGAACATTCTGAGGTGTGGATTGCGCTGCTGAAAACTCTCCGCATATTGTTTCAAAGCTTCGGTTGCTCTTTGGGATATATCAGAGCCGCAGGGAGTATCATCTTTATTCCCAATCTGAAATATTGCTTCGTGAAACTCCTTTTCCTGTCGGCTGTGCCTGATGTGGTCGTGATAATCTTTGATAATTCTGTCCTTGCGTTTCTGCTTAGAGTTGTATTCTGCGAGTGATTTATCAAACAGCTCATGATATACTGTTTTTACATCCTCACTGATGATTGTAATGTTGTCGGCAATTCTGCTCTTGTCAACATTTTCTGCAACAAATCTGCGGTTGTTATGATAAAGGTCGCCCTTACCGATAACGCCGCTGATACTTCTTTTTTCGATAAGCAATTCTCCTTTCTGAATAAGCTTGCTTTGGTCTTGTTACTTCTTCCAGAAGTAACGCAAAGATACTTTTGACATCCGCATAGGCTTCTATCAAAAGTATCATTGCGCTCTCCGAGGGTAATTCGGCAATGCTGCCTCAGAAATCCTCGTGTAAACTTAACTCGGAATTTGATGTGTAAGCCGTGTAAAAGGCTTGTTTGCTGTGTATTCGGTGTGTAAACTACACAGTGCTTACACAGCGAAAATCCCATAAACTCCAGATTTACACACCTTACACATCGTTTTCGGGGTTACTTCACAATACTGCGGTAAGTGGTGTCGATACCACGATAACCCCTCGCTTTCTTTCCGTTGGAATGGCTTATGACATAATCGCTGTAAGTGATATTATATCGGTGATGATTCTGCTTGACCCACAGATTAAAGCTTTCCTTTTTCATAGCCGTAACACTGTTGAGACTGCACCAGTAGCAATATCCCGAATACAAGTCAGCCGTTGAACATTCAAGGTCTGATCCGAATTTCACAAGCTGTTCGTCCTGCATAAATCCTATAATATTACAGCTATCCTCAATGCTTTTCTGAAGATTATCCGCCGTCCTCTGACTTATGGTAAACTTGAAATCATTGGCATACAGCCTTTGCAGTCCTTTGAACATCCACAGAAATATTCCTTCCTTGTTTTCAATGAATTTCTCCACAAGGAATGGGTTATCAACTCTGTCCAAAGGCTTAGGCTTTGTAGAAATAATAATCTGCCTGCGGAAAAATGCGTCTGATTTATCATTCGCCGCATTAAGTGTTCCGTTACCAAACCCCATAAGCTTTGAAAAGATACTTGCAGGATAAGACTGAACTCGTTTCTTTTCGATAAGCATAGGACCCTCGTTTGTGATAATAGTTTTCAGCATATTTGTCTGCGTTAAAGCTTCCATTTTCATATCGTCATCAAGGAACAGATACGCTTTCTCCAGCACAGCACGGGCAAATGGATTTGTTTCAAGATATTGCAGATTTCCTGTGGCCATACCTTCCTTGAATATCTCTTTGAGCAGTACACCGATACGGCTTTTCCCCTCGCCGCCGTTTCCTACAAGCATTAACATTTTCTGAGCCTTTGTGCTTGGCGTCAGTAAGTAGCCGAGCCATTCCTGTAATGTCGCAATATCTTCCGTTTCCAAAAGCTCTTCCAGAAATTTCAAAAACACAATCGGCACTTCCGCTTCTGGATTATACCTGACGTTCAGACGGTTATAACAGAATTTCTTTTCTTCCGTAAATGTTCCGTCAATATTAAGAGTTCCGTTCAGAAGATGAATTTCATTAGGGTCAAGTACAATTTCAGGAGAATACGCTTCATACTGTAACGCAGAAAGAAGCTGTGTTACACGGTTTGCCAGTCCTGCTGTAATATGCGGTTTCAGTTTTTCATAAATCTCAGCTTTGATTTCGCTGTCGGGAATATATCCATCAACATCGTAGAACTGGTTGTTGACACACTTTACCTTGTGTTCGCTGAGAAGCTCTCTGCAAAATGCAACCTCGTGAATTTTGTTGTCTACAAGCCACGCTGGTGCTGGAAGTTCATTCTCACACTGCGATAAGCTCTCGCTGCGCTGTACAATTTCTGTTTCTGCTGTCTGCATAAGCGATAATCTCCTTTCCGTTTTCTAAAAAGTCCTTGCGTTCGTCAGTTGTGCCTGTGATGAAAATATCGCAGTAATGCCCATAAAGTTCAAGGTTTCGCAGGCTTTCCTCAAAGAATGGGTGAAACTGTTCTGCTTCGCTTTTCGGTGCATACTCCTCACGATACTTTTTCAGCAGTCTGTAATAATCGGAGAGAATGCGAAATGCTTTCTGCTCCTTTTCTCGCTGTGTTTCAATCCTGACGTGCTGTCTGATATACGGCTTGTCCGTATTACAGGAAACACCGAAATCAGCACATAGCTTCTTTGCCGCTTCGAGCGGAGTAAGACTGAATAGCCTTGCCGTAAGCGAGATTACATCACCATGTTCTGTACAACCAAAACAATAGAAATGATCATCGTAAAGCTTCATAGAGGGATTGCGGTCGTCGTGAAAGATACATTGCGTCATTCCGTTACGCACCGTCAAGCCGTAATGCTCAGCGGCGACCGGAACTGGCACGGTATCCTTGATTTCCTTGAAGTCAATCACGCAACATCACTCTCCCTCCTGTAATCCTCGCCGAACACAGCCTTATACAGATTTTCTTCTGCAATCAGATACTTTTTCCCTGCCATAAAGCAAGGGAGCTGTCCTGAAATGCACATCTGACGGATACGATACTCTGTGAGTCCGTCAATAAGCTTTGCGGCTTCCTTAATGGTAAGCACACGTCTGTTGGTAGTAGGCATTGCTACTCCTCCTTTTTGATAAAATCGGTCTTTGACCGACACAGCTTTACGCTATGTAACAGGCGTGTCCGGAGAGGGATATTCAGTTGTCAAGATGCTTCTGCAACGTTGCATTCTCATTATATCCGACACAATCCGCAAAGTCAATAGATGTGATAGACACACTCTATTTACAGCTATTTTCACATCTGTTTCTGCATATACTCTACTTTTTGAAGGATAACATCTATTTTTAAAAATATATCTCTGAAACGGCTTAAATACGCTGTTTAAAATTTTTATTTGCAATATTCAGCAGCTAAAAAAAGTCCCACAATGAAAAAACTGAAAGAAAATATTTTTGAAAATGGGACTTTCTGAGTTGACTGAAAATAGTAGATGTGATACAATGAATAAAATAACTGCTAAAGGAGAATTGCAATGACAGGCTTTTCAGCGTATTTTAACGGTACTACGGTTTATATAAACGGAGCAAAGAAATATGTAGTCGGTGAAATTCTTGAAAAGATACTTGATAAGCGTTACCGTGAGCTTGACAGGCTTTACTCAGAATGCAAACGATATGAAACGATACTACGTTATCCCGAAGATATGCGTGAAGCTGATGAAAGTGAAAAGCTGTTTCAGGGAGCAATTGCGTTTTATGCCAAAATTGAACAGATGATTGCAAATACTCCGCCGTACAGCTCTATGGATATACAGCGTGATATGTTACGCACTATTCTTAATCTTCACAGCTGGGCGTTTGAAGAAGATGAACTGATTGACGCTGATACGGAAGAACATTACCACTTCTATGTGCGTATCGGCTCAAACGATATGGAGGATGCAGAGCTTCTGAGGGATATCTACAAGCTCAACGACAGATTAAAAGCCTTTGCAACGGAAATGAGAGTTTTTATAGAGGACATTCTCCGTGTAAAGCGTACCTTTGAGCCGTTCTTAGAGAAAATCCACAGTCAAAGTCGCTATCTTGATAATAGCGAAACTGCACAAGTTGTTTATGACCGCAGGGATAAACCATATTTCAGTGCACAGCCTTATGAACGATTAGAACCGTCGGGAGTAATGCGGTTATCTTACGAAGTCCTGTGGAAAAAGAAATCCCCCGAATTGTGTCAGTATTACACTTTCACAACACTCGGAGGGTATCTGTATATTGAATTATTCAAGGGACTGGAGTTACATTATCTGCCGAAGAAATGCGGATACTGCGGCAAATATTTTCTGCTTACGGCAGGTCTGTTCTCTGATTACTGCACAAGAGAAATAGAGGGTATGGACGGCAGAGTATGCCGTGATATGGGACACAGAAAGAAATATGCCGATAAAATCAAGACCAATCCTTACTGGAATGTTTATAACAAGGCTTACAAGCAGCATTATGCCCGATACCTTAAAAAGAAAATGACTCAAGCTGAATTTGCTGAGTGGGCAGATTATGCTCTTGAACTCAGAAGTAAGGCGGAAAATGGCGAGATTGATTTTGAGGAGTATAGGGGGCTAATTAGAAAATAGGGTGTAAAGTCAGTCTTATATCTATCATTTCCTCGTTGTTTAATAAATGTAACGTTGAATAAAGTTGGATTTTATTGCAATTTGACGAATTCTGTGATATAATAAAAATTGTATATTTTAGGTACGAAAATTAGATTGAGTTATCTCCGCCTGTGTGTGCAGGTGGAGTATTAGGGATAAGTTTTTGGCAAACAACGGATTATTGCGGATTTCCGCAGGTAAATTCAAAGAATTATCCTCTGATATATGTAAAAAATCGGGGACTCCCGAAGGAGTCCCCATAATTTCGCCGTCAATCGAAATTACAGGGCATCTCTTATTTCCGTCAACGCTGATATTCATATCTGTGTTGGCATTTTTATTATAGCTGAAATTCCATACAAAACGGTTATTTTCAACCAATATAGAATTTACGATTTCGTTAAAGAGGTCGGAAGAATATTCAGGTGAACTCATATCCACCATTCCTGCGAGAGCCTGAGAAACTGCTGTCATATCACACATACAGTTTTCAAAGAGTTCCTGTTGTTCTCCACATCTTGCTTTTTCGTCCTTGAACTTCTGTAAGTCCGCAGAATAGGTTGCTTTAAACTCAGAAAATTCTTCCTTGCTAATCTGACCGTCAGTAAAAAGGTCAATAAGATTTTTTAGCTTCTTTTCAGCCTTGTCAATCTGTGCGTCAAGGAATAATTCGCTGTGCTGAGTATTGTTTCGTGTAGCGTCGGTATAATACTTCTTAATGTATTCAAGGGCAATCAACAAATCCTCTTTGCGATTTTTCCAAGCTTCATTAAGGAAGTATTTTGCCATCATTTCCATTTTCCAATCGGTAACGGAATGTTCGTTACAGTATCCGTCAGTTTCAAGTCCCATCTTCTCACGCTGAGAAGCCTTACCGTTATTCACCTGATTGTAGCAGACGTAATTGTATGACACAACACCGTCTTTGTTTTTGTGATAACGGTTTTTCCTGAAAGATGAACCACAAGAGCAGCGTAACTTCTTTACCCAAATGTCTCTGGAAGTACGGTTGCTCTTTTTCTTTTCCTCACCGTTCTCAACAAGCGTGGTTTTACGCTTTTCTTTGAGGATAGCTTGACATCTGTCCCACTGTTCTTCGGTAATAATCGGCTCAAAATCGCCCTTGACATATTCATAGGTATCTCTGTCAAGATTATGGATACGCTTCTGTTCAAGGTAATTATTGCTGTACGACTTATTATAGCCGATATATCCCTTGTAAGTAGCATTTTGAAGAATGCGACCTACATTGTGGCAAGTCCATTTGGTAGTTCCCGTAGCTGTAAGGCGTTTACGCTCCATTAAAATCTTTGCGATTTTCAGCGTACCGTAGCCTTCTTCATAAAGGTCATATATCATATGAACAGTTTCAGCCTGTTCGGGATTTATTGTGTAGGTTTCTCCGGGCTTTCTGTCATAGCCTAAGATGTTACCACTTCCGTAAAGCTGTTTATTGGCACGGCTGATACGCTGTCCTGCACGAACACGCTCAGATACCTTACGGCTTTCTTCCTGAGCAAGTGTAGCCATAATTGTCAGACGAAGCTCACCGTCACCGTCCATAGTCCAGATGTTATCGTCAACGAAGAACACTTCAATTCCACGTCCCTTTAATGCACGGGTATGGGTGAGAGTGTCAACGGTATTTCTTGCGAAACGGCACACCTCACGAGTAACAATAAGGTCAAATACTCCTTTTTCGGCGTCAGCAATCATTCTCATAAACGAGGGTCTTTTCTTTGCCTGAGTACCTGTGATACCCTCGTCTATGTATCTGCCTACGACTTCCCAATTCGGAAAACGCTTTGCAGTATCTTCATACCATTGCATCTGATTTTCAAGTGCCGAGAGCTGCGCTTCGTGTTCTGTTGATACTCGTCCATAAAATACGACTTTTCTCGGTCTGTTTTTGTCAAGAAAAAGCGGATTTGTTCCATAATACATAATATGTCCTCCTTCGGCTTTATGCCATATATTCTCTGAGTTCGTGTTTAACAATTTTATCAAAGGTTTCCTGATTGATAAGTTCGTGCTTGAGCAGAACTTTCAGAGCCACCCATATACCAAAATTGCGTTCGATTTGTGTTGTATTAGTCATTTCTATCTCTCCTTA
>JAGAVH010000075.1 GCA_017942025.1 Ruminiclostridium sp.
CGTTTCTGTCGGAGCTGCAGAGGTGCTTTTGTATTATAGCATACCTGATAATTCGGTTTTTAACGTGGCAAAACGAATGAACGTAGTTGCTCTTTATGATACAAATTCTCTTCTTTCAAACGAAGCAGTCATCTCTTTATCGGGCGTCCCCGTAATGCTTTATTATGCGGCAATGCTTCTGCTTGTCGTTATGATAATTGCCGTCCTTACGGGTTGTCTTTTACTATCCTTAAATATCCGTAGCATCACGGGAAAGAAAAGCAGAATTATTTCTCGTTTGCTCACCTTATCAGAGATTGTAACTATCAGAAAGAATTCAGATCTTGTAGTTCATGAGATGTATAAGACCTGTTTTACCAATAAGGCGTTGGCTCTTTCCATACTTGCGATAATTATAAGCTTGCTGTCATACAACTCCTTCAGTGTACCTTATGATAATACCGATTACGTTTACAGAAAATACGTTCAGACAAATGGTGGTAAAGTGGACGAAAGCACGATGGAGTTTATAGAAGTGCAAAAAGAATATTTCAGTAATATTCAGACTGAGTATTCAAAGGCACAGGAAAAGGGCGATTATCAGCAGATGGATAAGCTACAGACTAAGCTTCAGGATTATGATGGATTTTTAAAATATGCACGGCGTGCTGAAAGTATCTACAATTCCACGGATGAGAATGTACAGCTTATATATGAAACCGGCTTTGAAAAGCTGATAGGAACAGAAAATAATTTCACCGACTGTCTTACTGCTCTTATAGCAATATTTGCGGCAATGATTTTTGTATTACCCACGTATGCAAGTGATAACAAGAATGGTATTCTATCGGTAATATCTGCTACTGTGCATGGGCGAAGAAGGCTTTACGCAATAAGGAGTGTAATTTCACTTTTACTTACGATTATAATCTTTATAACGGTATATTCGCCACAGCTCTTTTTCATCCTGAAGAATTACGTTGCAGGTGGGTATGACGCAAACGTAAAGAGTCTTGAAGTAATGACAGAGTTTTCTTTTGATATGACAATATCACAGTATCTTATAACCTTGTATATTGTAAGGTTTGTCGCACTTTGCATAATATCAATGTTGTTGCTCGCCGTATCTGTAAATTCAAAAAACCTTCTTTTCGGACTGCTTAAAGCTACAGGCATAATCATCCTTCCGATAACTCTTGCAATGATAGTTCCACAGGCAAGCAGCATATGGCTTACTGCATACATCTGTGGCAATGCAGGTATGGAAGCTTCTGTACTTAATCTTGTGGTGACAATTATAGCTGTAATCGGATTATGCGGTTTATTTGTAAAGAAAAGCAGATATCCGGTATGGTGATAGAAAAATCAATTCATAAAATTGATATGCCGTAACTTTTTTGCCTGACGGAATTTCCAATATACATATATCGTATGGTTTGGGGTTGTAGTTCTCTATTCCCAACGTTAAACAGCAAAAGGGCGGCTCCGAGGAGCCGCCCTTAAAGTTTATAAATCCATTCAGTTAAGTATCGCACCTGACGCTCCGCCCGAAACCAGAGCCGCATAGCGTTTGAGATAACCTGAAAGCTCTTTTTTCTTAGGCGTAAAATTCTTCATTCTTTCAGAAAGAATCGCCTCGTCTACCTTAAGCTCGATAGTATTTTCAGGGATATTTATGCTGATGATATCGCCTTCTTCAATAACGCCTATCATACCGCCCGAAGCGGCTTCAGGTGTTATATGTCCAACACACGCACCCCTTGTCGCACCGCTGAAGCGACCGTCTGTGATAAGTGCTACGCTGTTGCCAAGTCCCATACCCATAATTGCGGAGGTGGGATTCAGCATCTCTCTCATACCGGGACCTCCCTTAGGTCCTTCGTAGCGGATAACTACAACGTCCCCTGCCGTTATTTTTCCTGCATTGATAGCCGCCTGTGCATCCTCTTCAGAGTCAAATACTCTTGCAGGTCCTTCGTGAACAAGCATTTCAGGGAGTACGGCAGAACGCTTTACTACGCTTCCTTCAGGGGCAAGATTACCCTTAAGCACCGCAATACCACCCGTTACGCTATAGGGATTTTCAATCGGTCTGATAACCTCAGTATTAAGATTTACACAGCCCTCTATATTTTCGCCTACGGTTTTTCCGGTTACAGTCATACAGTCGGTATTAAGTAACCCCTTTTTGTTAAGCTCGTTCATAACCGTATAAACTCCGCCTGCTTCGTCAAGGTCCTCCATATAGGTTCTTCCTGCGGGTGCAAGATGGCATAGATTAGGAGTTTTCTTGCTGATATCATTCGCAATATCGAGATTCAGCTCAATACCGCATTCGTGAGCGATTGCAGGAAGATGGAGCATACTGTTTGTGGAACAGCCCAGCGCCATATCAACGGTAAGAGCATTTATAAGCGCTTTTTCAGTCATTATATCACGGGGACGGATATTCTTTTTCACCATATCCATTACTGCCATACCTGCGTGCTTTGCAAGTTCGATTCTTGCAGAGTAAACGGCAGGAATAGTGCCGTTGCCACGAAGTCCCATACCAAGAGCTTCGGTAAGGCAGTTCATTGAATTTGCGGTATACATACCCGAACAGGAGCCGCAGGTGGGACAGGTCTTGCATTCGTATTCATAAAGCTTTGCGTCGTCCATTTTACCTGCATTATACGCTCCGACAGCCTCAAACATACTTGAAAGGCTGGTTTTCTTTCCGTCTACTCTGCCTGCAAGCATAGGTCCTCCGCTGACAAAGACTGTAGGAACGTTCACTCTTGCCGCTGCCATTAAAAGTCCCGGCACGTTCTTATCGCAGTTAGGCACCATAACAAGTCCGTCAAAGCCGTGAGCCTTTGCCATAGCCTCTGTAGAATCGGCAATGAGGTCACGGGTGACAAGGGAATATTTCATTCCCGTATGTCCCATAGCTATGCCGTCGCATACTGCGATTGCAGGGAATACTATAGGCGTACCGCCTGCCATAGCAACACCGAGCTTTACGGCGTTTACTATCTTATCAATATTCATATGACCGGGTACTATTTCATTATAGGAGCTTACTATACCGATAAGAGGTCTTTTCTGCTCCTCCTCGGTAAGACCGAGGGCGTGAAACAGACTTCTGTGCGGTGCGTTATGTACTCCGTCAACTACGTTTTCCTTTGACATAAAAATTCTCCTTAATTGTTGATAAGCTTATCCTCATCGCTCCAGCTGTAAAGCTTGCGGATATCAGCGCCTACTACCTCGGAAGGATGCTCACTTGCCGCCTTTCTCATAGCGCCAAAGTTTGTCTGCTTACCTTCTCGCATTTCGCTTAAAAATTCCTTGGCGAAGGAGCCATCCTGAATATTCTTCAGCACCTGCTTCATAGCCTTTTTGGTTTCCTCTGTGATGATTTTAGGACCTGTGATATAGTCGCCGTACTCCGCCGTATTTGAAACGGAATAGCGCATACCTGCAAAACCACTCTGATAGATAAGATCAACGATAAGCTTCATTTCGTGGATGCATTCAAAATATGCATTTCTCGGATCGTAGCCTGCTTCAACAAGAGTTTCATAGCCTGCCTGCATTAAAGCGGAAACACCGCCGCAGAGTACCGCCTGCTCACCGAAAAGATCAGTTTCTGTTTCGGTGCGGAAATCTGTTTCAAGAACGCCTGCTCTTGCACCACCGATACCGAGGGCGTAAGCAAGACCGATTTCAAGCGCGTCGCCTGTAGCGTCCTGCTCCACTGCGATAAGACAGGGAACACCTTTGCCTGCCTGATATTCGCTACGTACCGTATGGCCTGGGCCTTTGGGAGCGATCATAATTACGTTTACGTCCTTGGGAGGCTTGATACAACCATAGTGGATATTGAAGCCGTGGGCAAAAGCAAGAGTCTTGCCTGCTGTAAGACCGGGCTCGATGCTTTCCTTATAGAGGTCAGCCTGCTTTTCATCGTTGATGAGTATCATAACGATATCGGCGGCCTTTGCCGCTTCTGCAGCTGTCATTACTTTAAGTCCCTGAGCTTCTGCCTTCGCCCAGCTCTTTGAGCCTTCGTAAAGACCTACTACAACGTCTACGCCGCTTTCCTTTAAATTGAGAGCGTGAGCGTGTCCCTGCGAGCCGTAGCCGATGATTGCAACGGTCTTGCCGCTGAGCTTTGTAAGATCACAATCCTGCTGATAAAAAATTCTTGCCATAATAATTACCTCTTTCTGAAATTAAAGATTTAAGTTCTGTCGCAGTATGGAACTGCCTTTTTCTATCGAAGCCGTACCTGTACGGCAGATCTCCAGTATCGTATAATCACGCATAAGTGATATGAAATCGTCCATTCTTGCTCCGTTTCCGATAAGCCTTAATACGATGGAATCACGGGAATAATCAATTGTTTCCGCCTTGAACGCCTCCGCCGCCGAATGGATCTCGTTTCTTGTGTCGGGATCGTTTTTAAGTTTTATAAGCATCAGCTCACAGCTCAGCGAATTTTCTCCCGTCAGCTCCTTTATAGAGCATACGTCGGGGAGCTTATAGAGCTGATTTATAAGCTGTTGCTTGCCGTCATCCTCTCCGTCAAAGCTGAAGGTTATACGGGAATATTCATTGGACTCCGTTTCGCTGGCGGTAATAGAGCTTATGTTGAACTGTCTTCTGCGGAACATACTGGTCAGTCGGTTTAAAACGCCGAACTGATTTCTCACCAGCACCGCTAACGTATATCTGTTCACTTTTCTACCTCCAGTTTTGTTATAATATCGTCCATACTGCCACCGGGCGGAAGCATAGGAAGAACAAATTCATCCTTATCTATCCTGCAGTCGATGACGTAGGGACTGTTCTGACTGAACGCTCTTGAAAGTGCCTTATCAAGCTCGTGGGGTGTAGTTACCGTTTCACCCTCTGCACCGAAGGCTCTTGCCAGAGCAGGGAAGTCGGTGCTTCTGTTCAGTACGCTGTTTGAATAGTGCTTATCATAAAAAAGCGTCTGCCATTGTCTTACCATACCTAAAACGCCGTTGTTCATAATGAGTATTACTACGGGGATATTGTAGGTAGTAACGGTAGCAAGCTCGTTAAGACACATGCCAAAGCTTCCGTCGCCTGTAACGAGTACGCTTCTTTCCTTTGTGCCGTATGCCGCACCAATAGCCGCACCAAGACCAAAGCCCATTGTACCGAGTCCTCCGCTTGAAACAAATCTACGGGGAGTTTTAAAGTTAAGATTCTGTGCCGACCACATCTGATGCTGTCCGACGTCGGTACATACCGCCGTGTTTTCACCAAGATATTTATTGAGGGTAAGTATTGCTTTTCTTGGCGTTAAGCCTTCACGGTTATCAAGATATTCCGTTTCCTCTTTTCTGAATCTGTTTACCTGCTCTATCCATTCAGGTCTTGTTTTTTCGTCAAGCAAAGGAAGTAACCTCTGAAGTGTGAGCTTTACGTCGCCTCTCAATCCGCAGGTGGCGTTTACAGTCTTTGAGAGCTCAGAGCCGTCCACGTCTATATGAACTATCTTCGCTTTTGTAGCAAACCTTGCACGGTTTCCCGTAACACGGTCGTTAAATCGTACACCGAGGGAAATGATAAGATCCGCATTGTGCATTGACATTGAAGAAGCGTAATGACCGTGCATACCCTGCATACCTAAAAATCTCGGATGATCGGTAGGTATAGCAGAAAGTCCCATAAGAGAACATCCGATAGGTGCGTCTATCCTTTCCGCAAGACACAGCATTTCTTCCTGTGCATTTGCGGTAATCACACCACCGCCGAAATAAATAAATGGCTTTTTTGAAGCGTGGATATATTCTGCCGCTTCCTCAATACGCATATCCTTTGCCGCATAAGGAGTTTCCTTTTCTACGGGAGCTTTGGGCTGATATTCGCATTTTGCAATCTGTACATCCTTCGGCACGTCAATAAGCACGGGACCCGGTCTGCCTGATTTGGCAAGCTTAAACGCCTCACGGATGGTATCAGCCAAATCGTTTACGTCGCCTACAAAATAGTTGTGCTTTGTTATAGGAAGTGTAACGCCCGTGATATCTATTTCCTGAAAGCTGTCAGAGCCTATCTGTGTCGTAGGGACGTTTCCGCAGATAGCAACCAGCGGAATGGAATCCAGATAAGCGGTTGCAATTCCCGTTACTAAATTTGTAGCACCGGGGCCTGAGGTGGATATTACCACTCCGACCTTGCCCGTTGTTCTTGCATATCCGTCTGCGGCGTGTGTCGCCCCTTGCTCGTGAGCCGTCAGGATATGTGTTATTTCCTCCTGATGGGTATAAAGACTGTCGTATACGTTTAATATCTGTCCGCCGGGATAACCGAAAACAGTATCACAGCCTTGTTCAATCAGGGCTTTTACAAGTATATCCGAACCTGAAAGAATCATTTTTTACTCCTTTTCTGCTATTACTTCGACTTCAACCAGCGCACCCTTCGGAAGCTTCTTTACCGCTACACAGGAACGTGCAGGCTTTTCGGTAAAGTACTGTGCATATACCTCGTTGAAGGCTGCAAAATCCGACATATCTGCAAGAAAGCAGACTGTTTTTACAGCGTTTTTAAGGGAGCTTCCCGATGCAGTAAGCACCGCCTCTAAATTCTTACATACACGGTGTGTCTGCTGTGTAATATCATCTCCGACAAGCATTCCCGTTTCAGGATCGAGAGGAATCTGTCCTGATGTGAAAACGAGATTTCCGAGGCACACCGCCTGGGAGTAAGGGCCGATAGCGGCAGGTGCTTTTTCTGTCTTTATTTTTGTATTCATAATATTCTGTCCTTTCATTTATACGATTTTGAAGCCTTCACTACGAAGTGATTTTGTAATGAGCTTCACGTGGTTATAATCTCTTGTTTCCATTTCGATTCTTAAATAGCATCCGTTTACGCTTTCGGTATTTCCCTTTTCGTAATGAACGCCGGTTACGTTACCTCCGCAATCTGCAATGATACGAGAGATCTCTTTAAGCTGACCGGGTTTATCTATAAGCTCGATCAGCAGGCAGGTTGAACGGCCTGAATTTCTGAGGCCTCTGTCTATAACACGGGAAAGGCTTGTAACGTCGATGTTGCCTCCCGATACCACCGCAACCACACGCTTGCCCTTAAGATCGAACTTGTCGAACATAACGGCGGCAACTGCGGCGGCTCCCGCACCCTCCGCTATCATCTTCTGCTTTTCTATGAGGGTGAGTATTGCGCTCGCTACCTCGTCGTCGCTTACAAGGGCGATTTCGTCAACATATTCCTTTACAAGGGCGTAGGTGTTTTCGCCCGGCTTCTTTACCGCAATTCCGTCAGCGATAGTCGAAACGGAAGGAAGGCTCTGTATCTCTCCGTTCTTTACGGAATTGTACATACTCGGAGCGCCGCCCACCTGTACGCCGTAAATTTTTATCGACGGTCTTATCTGCTTTGCCGTATAGGCAATTCCCGAAATAAGTCCGCCGCCACCGATCGGCACTACGATAGCGTCAATATTATCAAGATCGTTTATGATCTCAAGTGCGATAGTACCCTGACCTGCAATGACGTTTTCATCATCAAAGGGATGGATGAAGGTGTAGCCTTCGCTGTCCCTGAGCTCCAGTGCCTTCTGATATGCGTCGTCGTAACAGCCTTCCACAAGACAGACCTCTGCGCCGAAGCCCTTAGTCGCTTCTACCTTTGAGATAGGCGCTGAATCGGGCAGGCAGATAAGGGACTTAATACCGTTCTTGGTTGCCGCAAGAGCAACACCCTGCGCATGATTTCCTGCTGAGCAGGCGATTACGCCCTTTTCCTTTTCTTCTTCGGTCAGCATCGCAATCTTGTATGCAGAGCCACGAACCTTGAAGGAGCCTGTGATCTGCAGGTTTTCAGGCTTCAGGTATAGCTCACACTGGGGAGCAATACCGTAAGCTCTGACCACGTTTGTTTCTCGGATGATGCTTTTAAGCACCGTCTGTGCATCGAATACTTTGTCAAGAGTTAACATTTTTCATTCCGCCTTTCGTTTTTCATATAATGTTTATGTGCTTTGAGGCAAAACAAAAACCCGTCTCAAAGCTTTTTTGCTTTGAGACGGGTGTAATTTCTTAATTTCCACTCGCGGTACCACTCAAATTGCGGATACAGATAATCCGCCACCTCTTCGAAGTCCATCAACTTCTATGCACTTACGTAGCATTCACGGGAAGCGCCTACTGGGTGTAAACCTTTGGGACTTCCGGCTCAGAAGGGATAGGAAAATCTATAGTCCTTTACCGGGATCGCACCATCCCCGGCTCTCTGTGAAATTCGTTATAGCTTCCGTCTTCATCGACGCCTTTAACATATTCGATTTGTTTAGGATTATATCACTTTAAAGTGATAATGTCAAGTAGTTTTTTAAAATTTTTTAAAATTATTTGAAATTTTTTTGATTTATTTAAAAAAGCTTCTTGATATATTTTATCTGAACCAGCAAAAACATATTATTGCCGATAGTCAACCTTTATGCATATTTAAGGATATCGAATTTATGAAATAATGCATATTTTCAGGAAGTATACACTTGTGCATAGAGGAATTTAAATGGTTTTGTTGTGTGAACAGGTTTAAAAAAATAAATATCGGTAAGTTTATGTGATAGAACATAACACAAAATGTGTTTAGAAAACAGCGAGCTCATTCAGAACCATGTAGCATTTTAAAATCACGCGCAGTACAGATAATTGTACACTTGTAGAGTTATAATGAAAGAAAATATATTTTTATGCCGGGTGCCCAAGTCAGATTACAACAGCAGAATAAGCCCGGAGCGTAAGAAAGAGGAAAATATGATATCACTATCACGATTCAGCTTTCCGGGCGAAGATGATGAGTGGGGCTTCTATTGCGGTAACGAAACTCCGCTGTACTCTTCATACTACCCCTTTGGCGTACTTCGTAAATATAATGGTCTGGAGCTGAATATTGCTCCTCTGACAATAATTTATGGTGGCAATGGTTCAGGAAAGACTACCATTCTGAACGTAATTGCAGAAAAAACAGGTGCGCAGCGCACCGCATCCTATAATCGTTCTGTATTTTATGAGAATTATCTCGAACTTTGCGAATACAAAGTAGAAAGCACCTTGCCGGAGGAACGCAGGATAATCACCAGCGACGAGATATTTGACTATATGCTTGACCTTCGGGCGATGAACGAAGGGATAAATAACAAGCGTGACGAGCTTGTAAAAAAGTATATTAAAGCAAAGTTTATCGGAGGAAAAGTCAATTTTCTTGGTGAGGACGATCCTATAAGTCTGAACTACAGCGTGCGAGGACTTAACAAACCTGTTACTGTTTGTCAAGCCTTTTTCTGAAAAAAATAAAATATTTTTCGGCAAATAAAATGGCATAACAACAAAGCCGAAAAACAATGGTTTTTTCAGCTTGTAAGGATATAAGTAAGAATTTGTGCAATCAGCA
>JAGAVH010000076.1 GCA_017942025.1 Ruminiclostridium sp.
AAAAACGGGAGGGATTTTAATGGTACCTAAAAATCACACCGATTATTTAAAAGAGGTATATCAGCGTAACGTTGATACTATCTACCATATCTGTCTGATGTATCTGAAAAACGAAGCGGATGCCGAAGACGCAGTACATAACACCTTTGTAAAGCTGATGGAAAAGGAAAGGAGCTTTGAAAATGAGCTTCATGAAAAAAACTGGCTTATAAAGGTGGCGCAAACGTATCAAAAAATATGCTCCGTCATTGGAGCAGATATAATGCGGATTTAGAGGAGGTTACGGGCGAGGGCGTTACGGATGAGTACAGTGAGGTGCCACGACACATCAGGACATTTGCGAAGTGGAGGAATTGGAAACTACTTGCTTTTTGCGGTTGAATACAGGTGAATTTCCAGTATCGTATACTGTGGAAATCCTCATAGCGAATGTGACGACTATCTATTGGATATCTCGAAGAACTTCGAAGATGAGCCTATCCGAGACAAGTCCGTCCAGAACACAATTCAATTGCTATACAATCCAGATATGCCATTTCCTCAATTTGATTATAGCAAGTGTATGAAACAGCAATATATTCAAAATAGCATCAAGGACTGATAGAATAGCCTTACTATATGCAAAAAGCATAGAAATAACAGGAGACACCACCGTATCATAAGAATACGGCAGTGTTTTTTATCTTCACATTTTGCCATATTTATCTGCTGGTTATATATCGTTCTGCCGCTGATGTGAAAAATTAAAGTTTTTAATACAAAAATCAACAAAGCTTTTGACTTTTAGTAAATAATCCGATAAAGTATTATAGCGACATCACAAGGTCTAACCTTGTAAAAAAGTGTTTTGTAAAGGGTGATCCAATGTTTTTTAAACGTTCTGCCAAAGCTTTAGTATCGGCTTTGCTTTCAGCTTCTATTCTTCTTTCCGGATGCAACGAGCTTTCTACAAAGCCATATACTTCCGGTACGGCCGATAAGCCGCCGGCTTTTACAGATACAACTGATAAACCGACCTCCGATTCTACCACTGCAACAACCCCAGAACCTGTAGAAACCACAAGGCCTATTACCACAGCTCCGCAGGTTACACAAAAGCCTGATTTCACCTATTCCGATAAGCGTTTTGATGACGTGAGAAGAGTGGTAACAGCAAATCTCTCTTTAGATGACCTTGCTATAAAGGGTACATATGACAGAGCAAAAGCGCTTGAATATGCTGAGAAAAACTGGAGCTTCGGAGGTGCGCTCTGCGCTGAGTTTATAACCCTTTGTCTTAAGGCAGGGGGACTGGACATATACGAAACAAGCTCTACTGTTTTAGTTACCAGACTTCTTATGTCCGGTATGGGCACTATGGAATTTTTAGAGTTTAATGAGGACAGAACCGCCACAGTGCCTGAGTACGCAAAGCCGGGGGATCTATGCTTTACATTTTGTCCCTATGAGGGCATGATGCTCCACTCTATGATATATGCCGGGCATAAAGAGGATAATAAGTTCAGAATGTTCTGCCACAACCCCTGGAGGGGTGACAGTCAGACCTATGTGTTTGATGAAGCCTGTTATGACTGCGGCACAAAGCTGGAGCACCTTATCTTTTTCCACTTTAACGACAAAGAGGATGAAAAGCCTGACGGCGACCAGCAAAGGGGGCTTCTGTACGCTCCTTCGCACAAAGAGCAGGAAAAATACGACCGTACACAGGCTGTAAACGCCGCTAAAAAAACATATAAAACCGACGTGGGAAATTTCCGTGCGGTGTATACAAACAACTGTATAAAGCAGGGCGGCGTGGATATAAACTGTATTTATTTTTCCTCTATATTTTATGTTCTTATGGATAAGAATCTTGGAAACGCCGAAGTACTTAAAACAAATGAGGACGGCACTCTTGATATGCCGGACTACGGCAAGCCGGGGGATGTATGCTTTCCTTTCTGCCACAATGAGGGTATGCTGGTAAACGGATATATAGTGGACAAGGAGCAGGACGGAAGGGTTTCTGTATACAGCTATTATCCCGAATATCACGGCACAGCAGATTTTGACCTTGAATGTCATAGCTGTAAAAACCGCTGTGATTATGTTCTTTATTTTTCTTTTGACAGAAAGTAACAATGAAGCCTGAGGCATATGCTTCAGGCTTTAATAAAGTAAAAACATTGAGGCATTTATGATTTATAGACGAAAGCCTTTGCGATGGTAACGGCTGTAATGATGATCATTTACTACTACAGGTCTAATGAAAATGTACTATCTTCTCCGGATGTTTCTACGGAGAACAATACCATTTCTGACGCCACTGCTCAGGATACTACCTACACCACATTACAATCCCCCATACTACAGCTGCGTTCAATTTACTCGCCTTATAAAACGCACAGAATAATATTTTTTAAGGCAACATCGCATAATTATTGTCATGTCCTGTAGTTTTATCAGCGGCATGGGGCGAAGGCTTCGGCACGGACGTCACCTATTGCTATTGCAAGCGAAACAGCGTTCACCAGACCTTTGAGCTCAAAGCCTCTCTATGGCAGGTGGCTTTGTTCGGGGGATTTTTTATTTGCCAAAAATATACTGTGTGATATAATAAAAAGAAGGAATGCAAAAAAATTTCAAGTTTCAGGACAGATGACCCTGCTCAATTGTAATATATATAGAAAGACAAAAACGGGAGGGATTTTAATGGTACCTAAAAATCACACCGAT
>JAGAVH010000077.1 GCA_017942025.1 Ruminiclostridium sp.
GCACAATAACTCAAACCATGTTCCCGCATATCCATTATAACAGATATTTTGAATTCTGGCGAGTATTTTTTGTTTTTTCTTCCTGTTTTGCCCATAAAAATATGCACCTCCAAAAGTGTCTAACTTTTAGGGTGCATATCAGATCAAACCTTCACGGGGTATAGCTTTTTATAAACAATTAAATCAGTCAGCAATCTTTTCTGCAACTTCTTCGATAGCCTCTGCTACTGAATCTTTAGCTTCCTCGATAGCTTCTTCTGCCTCGTCGATGATTTCGTCTTCTTCATCAAAGAAAGCATCGAAATCTTCGTCACTATCCATAATTTCATCGAACTTTTCGTATTCGAGCTGTTCCTTTTCAGTTTTCTTCTTTAAATAAATGCCTATAGCCGCAATAGCACCAACAACTGCGAGAATTCCAATGGCAAATCCTGTAAAAGCCTTCATATTTAACCTCTTTCTTTGGTATAACACCAATAATATTTTCTTAATTATACACCAGATTTTAATAAATTTCAAGTGTAATTTATAAATATTGACATTTTAAACAAAACAATTATAGATTTTCTGTTACATTCATCAAAACAGCCAGTGCGGCAATGGGTGCTGTTTCACATCTTAAAATTCTTTCACCGAGATAAGCGGATGTGAAACCCTTTGATATAGCAAAATCAACTTCATCCTTTTCGAATCCGCCTTCGCTTCCGATAAAGATAGCTATCTTCTTTTTTGAAAGGTCGATGTTTTTTATCTTTTCTCCACCGCATTCGTAGAATATAAGCGCAGTTGTGTCATTATCAATATTGCTGACTGCGGATTTGAAATCGGTAAAGGGCATAACCTCAGGGATAATGCCTCTTCCACACTGTTTTGAAGCCTCGTAGCATATACGCTGAAGTCGCTGTAGCTTTTTCTGAGCACTTTTGCTATCAGGCTTTGATACACAGCGTTTTGATATAAAAGGGACAATTCTTGTTGCGCCAAGTTCGGTAGCTTTCTGTACAATAAAATCAAGCTTGTCGTTTTTAGGAACAGCCTGATAGAGTGTTACGCTTATATCAGGTTCTGCAGAGTTTTTTTTGGATTCAAGGATTCTGAATTCTGCATAGTTTTTATCTCCTGATACCAGTTCACACAAAAAGTCGGTGCACTTTTTATCACATATTATTGCTTTATCGCCTTTTTTCATTCGTAAAACAGATGTTATGTGCTTGGCGTCCTCTTCATTTGTAAGTATAGTATTGCTGTCTGTGTCTATATTATCCGAAAAAAATCTCGGATAGCGCCAGCGTTCCAGTTCTTCCGACATAAAAAGTCCTTTCTATGCGTCAGGTGCATTATCAAAAAGTCGTTTTACAAGTTCTTTTATTTTGATGTTTTCAATTTTTTCTAGCTGTGGGTCATTTTTTAATATATCATTTGCGGCTTTTTCTGTTATTTTCAGAATATCAAGATCAGCATAAAGATCAGCTATGCGAAGTGGCGGCAGACCATGCTGACGATTACCGAAAAAGTCGCCCGGACCTCTTAATTTAAGGTCCTGATTGGCTATCTCAAAGCCATCAGAGGAGCTTACCATTATATCCATTCGCTGCTTTGTGTTTTTGCCGTCGTTATCGGTTATAAGAATGCAGTGTGCTTGTTCTTTACCTCTTCCGACACGACCTCTCAGCTGGTGTAATTGGGATAATCCGAATTGCTCTGCATTTTCTATAAGCATTACAACAGCATTTGGGACATCCACTCCGACTTCTATAACCGTAGTTGATACAAGTACTTTTATTTCATTGGCTTTAAATGACTGCATTACCTTATCTTTTTCAGCTTGTTTCATTTTTCCGTGCAGAAGTCCTATAGGAACATCTTTAAGACAGGTTTGCGAAAGTCCTTCAATATACTTTACAGCACTTGCTTTTTCTGAAAGCCCTTCTTCTATAAGAGGGCATACAATATATGCCTGAAAGCCGTTTTGTACATATTTTAATACAAACCTGTACAATCTTTCGTGATAGCTTGTGTCTACTGCGTATGTCTTTACAGGTAAGCGACCCTTTGGCATTTCGTCGAGAATAGAAATATCCAGATCTCCGTATATTATCATTCCCAGCGTGCGAGGGATAGGGGTAGCAGACATAATAAGTGTGTGTGGATTGTTGCCTTTATTGTTGAGCGCAGCTCTTTGTTCAACGCCGAAACGGTGCTGTTCGTCGGTTATGACAAGTCCGAGGTTTGCAAACTCTGTGTTTTTCTGTATCAATGCTTGCGTTCCTACCACGACATCTGCTGTACCATCGGCAATAAGTGAACGTATTTTCTTTTTTTCACTTGCTGTAGCAGAGCCGGTAAGAAGCTGAACACATATCCCAAGCGGTGAAAGAAAACTACAAAGAGTATCATAATGCTGTTTTGCCAGAATTTCTGTAGGAGCCATAAGAGTTGACTGAAAGCCGTTAACTGCTGCAAAATAGCAAACTGCGGCGGCAACAGCTGTTTTACCCGATCCCACATCACCTTGAAGAAGTCTGTTCATAGGGATGTTTCTCTGCATATCCCGTACACAGTCGTCTATTGCTCTTTTCTGAGCGTTTGTAGGAGTGAAGGGAAGGGAGCTGTAATATGGTTCAAGGCTTTTTTTCTCCATTGTAGAGCCTGTCAGCTTTTGTTTTTTGTTTCTTAGTGATTTAAGTCCGATCTGCAATGTGAAAAGCTCTTCAAAGGTAAGTCTGTGCTTTGCAAGATTATATTCCGCCATAGTTTTAGGAAAATGAATCATCCTAAGAGCGTCTCTGTAGCTGATGAGACCGTATTCTTTGAGAAATCCGTCGTGGAAGCAATCTACATAATCAAAGGCGGTAAGTGCGTTTTTTACGCAGGTCGATATAATATTATGGGATAAACCTTCTGTAAGTCGGTAACGGGGGAGTAGCTTTACGGGTTCGTTTGCATCAATAAAAATCGGCGAGCTCATTTCCTTACGAAGAAAATCTCCCGCCGCCTTTCCGTAAAAGCAGTATTCCTTATCAAGCATCAGTCGTTTGAAAGAATATTCACTGTTGAAGAAGGTGATAAGCATATCACCGCTTCCGTCTGAAACGATACATTTGAATATATTGATTCTTCCACCTCTGTAAGGTGTAAGCTTTTTTGTGACTGTTGCTCTTATAACACAGCTTTCTTCGGACGTGGCGTTACTTATAGGCACGATATCGTTGAAGTCTATATAGCCTCGCGGATAGTGCATAACCAGGTCCATCGCTGTGTTTATACCAAGCTTTTGTAAAAGTTTAGCCCTTTTTTCTCCGACTCCCTTGACAAAGCAGACAGGGAAGTCGGCAGGGTTATTGTTATTGTTCATAGTTTTATTCTACTGAAATAATATAGTAGTAAACAGGCTGACCGCCGTTTACAAGTACAATTTCGATATCATCGCTTATTTTTGCTCTTAATGCTTCATAAGCGCTCTGAGCAGTTTCGTCGGCAACGTCATTACCGTAGATAAGTGTGATGTATGAGGAATCAGACTTGATGAGCTTCTTTGTGAGCTTTACAAGAGCCTTGTTGATATCGTGTTCTACAAGAGCAAGCTTGCCGTTTTCCATAGCAAGTATTTCACCCTTCTTTATCTGTCTGCCTTCAAAATCGCTGTCTCTTACTGCGTATGTGATAGAGCCTGAGCCTACTCTGTCAAGAGCCTTGGTCATTTCTACACTGTTTGCCTTGAAATCTGAGGATTCATCGAAGGCAAGCATTGCTGTGATACCCTGAGGGATAGTTCTTGACTGAAGTACGCATACCTTTCTGTCATTGGTAAGGTTTACAGCCTGCTCAGCCGCCATAATTATATTCTTGTTATTGGGAAGAACGAATACGTTGTGGGCGGGTGTTGCATTGATTGCTTCTAGAATATCTTCTGTAGAGGGGTTCATTGTCTGACCGCCTCTTACGATTGTGTCGACACCGAGATCCTTGAATAGCTCCTCAAGTCCAACACCCGATGTTACAGCAACAAAACCGAATTCCTTTTCAGGCTTTACAGGGGCGAGCTTCTTCTTGCTCTGCATTTCCTTCTTTGCGGTAACACCCTTGTTCTGTTCCTTCATATTTTCAATCTTCATGTTTGTGAGAGGACCAAAGGTGATACCCTTTTCAATAGCATTACCGGGATGCTCTGTATGAACATGAACCTTTATAATTCCGTCATCATCCACAACTACAACACTGTCGCCAATGGATTCAAGGTAAGCTCTGAGCTTTGTAGAATCGGATTCTGTATCGTTTTTCATAACGATAAATTCTGTGCAGTAGGTAAATTCTATATCAGCCTCATAGGAGTCTGCACCGGTTGTCTTTACTGTGTTCTCCTTGGACTCTTCGCCTGTAAGAGTTATCATCTTGTTGTCCTGAATTACGGATGCCATACCCTGAAGGATTACGAGATATCCCATACCGCCTGCGTCTACAACGCCTGCCTTTTTAAGCACGGGTAATAATTCGGGTGTGCGGTCAAGAGATGCCTTAGCCTCTGTTAAAAGAACTGTGAACAGTTCTTTGAATGTACCACAGTTTGCTTCTTTTGCTTTTTCAGCTGCTTCTCTTGCTACAGTAAGAATAGTACCCTCGGTGGGCTTCATAACTGATTTGTATGCTGCTTCAACACCTTTTTTAAGTGCTTCGCAATAGTCCTCTGTAGTAGCTTCTGTCATACCTTTCAGTCCCTTGGAAAGACCTCTGAATAAAAGAGAAAGAATAACGCCTGAGTTACCTCTTGCTCCTCTCAACATAGCTCCTGCCGCTGCCTTTGCAACTTCTTCTACAGAAACGCTGTCATTCATCATAGAAAGCTCTGCTACAGCATTCTTGATTGTCATTGACATATTTGTGCCTGTATCGCCATCAGGAACAGGGAATACGTTCAGCTCATCGACAGCCTCTCTGTTGTTGCAGATGTTATTTGCACCTGAAATAATTGCGTCTCTGAGTATTTTACCGCTGATCTTCAAAATGATTTACTCTCCTTGTTTTTTATTCTTTTCTTTTTATATCTTTACTGAATCCACAAATACGTTTACTTTTTCAACAGAAAATTCTGTTTCTTCTTCAACGGCGTATCTTACCTTGTGGATAATGCTTTTTACTATTGTAGAAACGTTAACACCATACATTACTGTGATATGAAGGTCAATATAAAGCTTACCGTTCTTGAATTTTACAGTAACACCCTTTTCAGAAAGGATAGTTTTTTCTGCAAATTTCTTGATAAATGGAATCGGCACCTTTTCAATAAAGGTCTGTCCTGCATCGCCTGCATTCATATCAACAACGCCGAAGCAATTTGACACAGTGCCACCGATAAGGGTGTAGAAAAACTGCTTTGTGTAGTTAATTGTGCCTAAATGATTATTTATACTTACCATTCTCGTTTCCTCCCGAAAACATATTATTTACTATTATACATTATTTTTGCCGTATTTTCAATACTTTTATGCCAGAATTTGCAGAAAATGAAAATTATAGAACAAAAATTCCTTTTTCGATAGGATTGCAGATGAATAAATTGTTATATTTGGCGCTTAATTCAGCTTTTGCGGCTTCCGCCTTTTCTCCAGTTTCAAAAACACCGAACACCACACTGCCACTTCCTGTCATTTCAGAGGCAACAGCGCCTGTATTTATAAGCTCTTCCTTGATTTTATTTATTCTGTTATCATTGTACAGCAGAGTAAAGATATTATACATATCTGAACTTGCGTAAAGTATTCCGTTATTTTTTAAATTTTCAATATATTTTCCGGTCTTACTGAATGGAACTGTAGGTGAGCTGTCATACATTTTATAAGCTGTGCCTGTACTGCAGGTGAAATCAGGACAGATGCACAGAAAAACTGAGGTTGTATCTGTGTTTATAATATTTATACCGCTTGATTCAGGGTTACTGAAGGAAAAAAGTGTACCGCCGATGTAGCATAACGGTACATCCGCACCAATCTCTTCTCCCAGAGATAATATTTCTTTTTCGGATAAGGGATTTTCGAATATGGTATTCAGCGCAAAAAGAGTGCCGGCTCCGTCAACCGAAGAGCCGCCCATCCCACCCATCAAAGGAACGTGCTTTTCAATATTTATATCACAGTTTACGTTAAAACCCGTTTTATCGCAGAATTTTCTTGCCGCCTTATATACAATGTTCCGCTCATCTGTAGGAATTTCGCTGTTGTCACAACTGATACTGCAAGTAAATATATCGTTTTTTTTCGCTGTAACAGTAATAACATCTCCTATATCAACGCTTTGTGTCACATTGTCAAGATAATGGTATCCGTTTGGCATAATACCGGTTATATCAAGCAGAAGGTTAAGCTTTGCATAAGCTTTAAGCTTTATTGTCATTGCGAAGCTCCTTTAAAAATTCGCCGATTCTTTCAAGTGCTGTATTTATGTGATTGAGGGAGTAGGCATAGGACACTCTGATAAAGCCTTCGCCGCATTTTCCGAAGGCGTCGCCCGGAACTACTGCTACCCGATGGGATTCAATGAGTCTTTCGCAGAATTCCTGAGAGGAAAGTCCTGTGCTTTTTATTGAAGGGAAGATATAGAATGCGCCCTCAGGCTCAAAGCATTCAAGACCTAAATCGTTGAATCCCTTCACTATAAGCCTTCTTCGCAGATCGTACTCGTCACGCATACGGGCAACATCTTCTGCGCATTCTGTAAGAGCAGTGATAGCTGCATACTGGCTTACAGAGGGTGAACTCATAATGCCGTATTGATGGATTTTCAGCATTTGCTTTGTTACAGCTTCAGGCGCCGCAGAAAAACCGAGTCGCCAGCCGGTCATTGAAAACGCCTTTGAAAAACCGTTAATCAATATCGTTCTTTCCTTCATACCTTCTATCTGGACTATAGAAATATGCTTTTGAGCTCCATAGGTCAGTTCGCTGTAAATTTCATCAGAGAGTACCATAATGTCGGTGCCTCTCAGTACTTCAGCAATAGCTTCAAGGTCTTCTTTTCTCATAACAGCACCGGTCGGGTTGTTGGGGTAGGGAAGTATAAGAAGCTTTGTTTTAGGTGTTATGTGTGCTTTTAATTGTTCCGGGGTAAGCTTGAAATTGTTTTCTACCTTGGTTTCAATCGGAATGGGTACACCATTTGCAAGAGACACTATGGGTGAGTAGCATACAAAGCTTGGCTCTGGTATAAGTACCTCGTCACCGATATCAACAATGGCTCTTACGGCAAGGTCGATAGCCTCAGAGCCGCCGACGGTTACGATAAGCTCCTTCTTAGGATCGTATCTTGTTTCTACCCTGTTTAAAAGATAATCGGATATGGCGTTTCTGAGCTGTTCAAGACCTGCATTTGCCGTATAGGTGGTTTTTCCTTTTTCTAAAGTCTTTATAGCTTCCTTTCTTATTGCCCAGGGAGTCTTGAAATCAGGCTCACCAACGGATAAGGATATAACATCCTTGTAGGAAGCAGCAATGTCAAAAAACTTTCTTATTCCTGAAAAGGGAATGTCTTTTACTTTTTTTGACAGAATCTTATCGTAATCTATCACGGAGATACTAAGCCCCTTTCGTCTGTTTCGGAAACGAACATCTTGTCCTTTTCCTTATATCTGTGTAAAATGAAGTGTGTTGTGGCACTGAGCACACCGTCAAGGGGTGCAAGTCTGTCAGAAACAAAGGTTGCAACCTCTCTTAAATTTGAGCCCTTTACTGTAACGGCAAGGTCGTAACCGCCGCTCATAAGATATACAGAGGAAACTTCCTTATACTGGGCTATTTCTGCCGCAATATCATCATATCCGCAGTTTACTGCAGGAGAGACACGTACTTCGATAAATGCACTTACAGCATTCTTATCGAATTCTTCTTCATTTATAATAGCAGTGTAACCGATGATGATGCCGCTTGCTTCAAGCTCTTTCATCATGTTGTTTACTTCCGCTTCGGAAACACCAAGCATTGCCGCAATCTGTCCGATGGGCATACGTGCGTCCTGTCTTAAAATATTGACGAGTTTTTCTTTCATTGTCATAGCTTTTCTCCTTAAATTATATTTTTATGAATACAGGGTTTCTTTTATTGAAGAAGGTCAGTTCTGTAAAGCCTATGTCCTTCGCCAGTTTTACACATTCGGCAACACCTTTACCAAGGTCTTGTGTGCAATGGGCGTCGGAGCCTATTGTCAGTATCTTGCCGCCGAGTTCTTTATAGAGATTTACATAATATGCATCAGGCATAGAAACACCAAGCTGTTGTCTTAATCCGCTTGTGTTTATCTCAATACCCATATCATTCTTTATAAGTGTAGAGAATATCTCCTTTATTACGGGGAGATATTTATCAAGGTTTACGTCGATACCCGATTCACCTTTTATATAGCGTAAGGGATATGTCAGATGACCGAGTACATCGAATTTACCCCATTTTGCCATTTCCAGAACTTCGTCAAAATACAGTCCAAGCAGATGATCTGCGCTTACTTTGCTGTAATCAAGCTCGTAGAAATCCTCCCAACCGTCACACATGTGAAGAGAACCGATTATAAAGTCATAATTATAGCTGTCAAGCATACGATTTGTAAGGGACATATCCTGAAGAGGTTGACCAAGCTCTACACCATAGCTCATAGTGATTTTATCAGCATATTTTCTGCATAAAGCGGGGCATATCTCCGATGCTTTTCTTACAGGCTCTTCATAAAGATATTCTTCGTCAAAGAATTTGTTGATTTCAAGGTGGTCTGTGAGGGCGTAATACTTGATTCCAAGCTCACAGGCTCGCTTTACCATTTCCTCGGGTGTGTTACTGCCGTCAGGTGAGAGATTTGAGTGATTGTGACAATCCATTATTATATTTTCTGTCATTTTTTATATCTTTCCTTGCCTTTGTTCTTATTTATCTGCCGAAAATTTGTGGTTATCAGCAAATTTTACACTATTCATCTTTATATTTTATCACAAAATCGAAAATTTGTCTATCACTTCTTTACATTTTATTAAAAATTGTGTATAATAGGAGCATAGCAAAAATTTGTGAATTTTTAAACAAAGAAAGGAAACGAAAAAATGAGAGCAGTAGTAGCAGTTATTGGTAAGGATACAGTAGGTATTTTAGCAAAGGTCAGCACAATATGTGCAGAATGTAATGCAAATGTTATGGATGTTACACAGACAATTATGCAGGATCTTTTTGCTATGACTATGCTTATCGATATTACAAAGTGCAAGGATGAATATAATGTACTTGCCGACAGACTCAAGGAGTGCGGCGATCAGATGGGACTTCAGATTCATGTTATGCATGAAGATATATTCAATTCAATGCACACAATATAATTAAATAGACACGGAGATAGTTAAAATGTTCAATTCAAAAGATATTCTTGAAACCATCAAGATGATACAGGAAGAGAATCTTGATATCCGCACCATTACAATGGGAATCTCACTTCTTGACTGTATCGATAGTGATATAGACCGATCCTGCGAAAAAATATATGAGAAGATGATGAGAGTCGCAGAGCACCATGTTGAAACAGGTGAGATTATCGAAAAGCGTTACGGTATTCCGATAATCAATAAAAGATTATCCGTAACTCCTATAGCAATGCTTGCAGCTGCGGCAAAGGGTGATCCTGTAAAGTTTGCAAAGACTCTGCAGAGAGTAGCAGACGGCACAGGCGTAAACTACATAGGCGGTTATTCCGCACTTGTACAGAAGGGCTTTGCGGCTGGTGACAGAGAGCTTATCGAATCTATACCCAGAGCGCTTGCGGAAACCTCAAACGTATGCTCTTCCGTTAATATAGGCTCTACAAGAGCAGGTATAAATATGGATGCCGTTGCTCTTATGGGTAAGATAATCAAGGAAGCGGCAGAAGCCACAAAGGATAATTTCTGTTTCGGTGCGGCAAAGATAGTAGTATTCTGTAATGCTGTTGAGGATAACCCCTTCATGGCAGGTGCTTTCCACGGCGTAGGCGAAGCGGACTGTGTTCTTAACATCGGCGTAAGCGGACCTGGTGTTGTTCGTTCTACTCTTGCAAAGATGCCTGATGCCAATATAAGTGAAGTAGCAGAAGCAATCAAGAAGACAGCCTTCAAGATTACAAGAATGGGACAGCTTGTAGGTACAGAGGCAAGCAAGATGCTCGGCGTCCCCTTCGGAATCGTTGACCTGTCTTTGGCTCCTACACCTGCTGTAGGTGATAGTGTTGCGCATATACTTGAAGAAATCGGTCTTGAAAGCTGTGGTGCACACGGAACAACTGCGGCTCTTGCAATGCTTAACGATGCAGTTAAGAAGGGTGGCGTAATGGCGTCATCCCACGTTGGCGGACTTTCAGGTGCATTCATCCCTGTATCAGAGGACGCAGGTATGATTGATGCGGTAAACTGCGGTGCGCTTTCTATCGAAAAGCTTGAAGCTATGACTGCAGTATGCTCTGTTGGTCTTGATATGATAGCTATTCCCGGTGATACACCGGCAGATACTATTTCTGCTATTATCGCAGACGAAGCGGCAATAGGTATGGTGAACTCCAAGACAACCGCTGTAAGAGTAGTTCCTGCAATCGGAATGAAGGAAGGAGACACGATAGAGTTCGGTGGACTGTTCGGCACAGGCCCCGTAATGAAGCTAAGTAGCTTTTCTTCTTCTAAGTTTATTTCAAGAGGCGGCAGAATACCTGCTCCTTTACAGAGTCTTAAAAACTAAAAATTATCCCCTTGGAAATAACGCAGATGCAAATTTCCAAGGGGTTTTCTTTTATGTGTCATCCATATTGTTTAAAACTGTTTCTACAAACTTCTCTCCTTTGCTTTTATGCTCATTATGAGCCGCATTAACAAGTTCAGGCGTGTATTCGAATACTTCGACAAATTTATAGCCTTTTTGTCGCCGAAGATACGATTTCATTGATAGTGCGTTTTTCCGTGTATTGTATTTAGTTGCAAGCTCAGGACAATAAACAGTACAACCTGCTGTGTGAAAGAAGAGTTTCTCTCCTTTTTCGTTGACAATTCCGACTACGTATTGCATAGATGACTCCTTTTGTTTTCTTGTTGAGAGAATTATAAGCCATTTGCTGTCAGGTTTCAAACTTTTCTGCGATTTTATCCTTTTTATCAAAAATGAAATCGTCGAAAAATTTGATGTAAATTTTATGACGTGTAATTTTTGCTTTTGTAACGCCGATTGTATCTTTGTGTAACAAATTGCACGTGCGTTACATGGAAAAAATTATTTTCTGCAATTTTTCAATATCTCTTGACATAATACGACTTTTATATTAAACTTAAATCATGAATATTTCTGAAAGGAATTTAAAATCATGGAATTTTATGCAACGTTCTGGGCGCTTGTCCCACCACTTATTGCGATAGCTCTTGCGCTTATAACCAAAGAGGTTTACAGCTCCTTGTTTGTAGGTGTTTTGTTTGGAGCATTGCTTTTTGCAGGCTTCCAGCCTGAAGCAACTATGAACCAGCTTATTGATGGCGGTTTTGTTAAGGTGCTTTCTGACTCAGGTAATGTGGGAATTCTCATATTCCTTGTTATTTTAGGCACAATAGTCTGTCTTATGAATAAGGCAGGAGGCTCGGCGGCATTCGGTGAATGGGCGAAAGCTCATATCAAGAGCAGGGTAGGCGCGCAGATAGCCACCGTTATTCTTGGAATTCTTATCTTTATAGATGATTACTTCAACTGCCTTACAGTTGGCAGTGTAATGAAACCTGTGGCTGTAAAGCACAGAATATCATCTTCAAAGCTCTCCTATCTTATCGACTCTACAGCGGCGCCTATATGTATTATTGCCCCTATTTCATCCTGGGCGGCAGCTGTTGCCGGTTTTGTACAGAGCGATGAAAAAGGCTTATCAATTTTTATAAATTCTATTCCTTACAATTACTATGCACTGCTTACTCTGGTGTTTGTTTTTGGAATAGTCATTATGAAGAAGGATTTCGGTCCTATGGCAAAGGCCGAAGCATTAGCGATAAAGGGAGAAGATCCCGGCGATAATGAAGAGGAAGTATCTACTGTTCAGAATGAGCGCGGCAGAGGTAAGATGTTTGATCTTATATTCCCCATAATTATTCTCATTGCAAGCTGTGTGTTTGGTATGTTATATACAGGCGGAATCTTCCAGGGTGTAAATATCATCGATGCCTTCGCTAACTGCTCAGCTTCAACAGGACTTGCAATAGGTTCATTTATAGCTCTTATCATTATAATTATCACATATCTTATAAGAAGAGTAATTTCCTTCAAATCCTGTATGGAATGTCTTCCTAATGGCTTTAAATCTATGGTTCCTGCAATACTTATCCTGACATTTGCATGGACGCTTAAAGCTATGACCGATAGCCTCGGTGCAGGCGTGTTTGTTGATACTTTTGTAAAACAGTACGCAGAATCTTTCAGTTTCCTGCTTCCCGCAATCATTTTCCTTATTGCTATAGGAATCTCCTTTGCGACAGGTACATCCTGGGGTACCTTCGGTATTCTTATTCCTATAGTTGTAAGCATTTTTGAAAATACCGATCCTCAGATGATGGTAATAGCAATCTCCGCTTGTATGGCTGGTTCTGTTTGCGGCGACCATTGCTCACCGATTTCCGATACTACCATTATGGCGTCCGCAGGAGCAAGGTGTAAACATGTAAGACACGTGTCAACACAGCTCCCTTATGCACTTCTTGTAGCTGGTATTTCTTTTGTAATGTATATTCTTGTAGCGTTTATAAGAAATCCTTTTATAAGCCTTGCTATTGGTATAGCACTTACTATCGGAGCACTTTTCCTTGTGAAGTTTCTACTCGATAAAAAGGAAAATGTAAAAGAATCGAAATAATAAAACTAAGATGAATAAAAGACTGTTTTGACGCAACATCAAAACAGTCTTTTGTTATTATTCTTAAAGGTTATCTGATTTATTATCAAAGATATTTCAAAAGCTCGTCACGGACATTATCAAGTCTTTTATCCGAAAGTCCGAAGTCCATCTCTTTATAGCTCCATGCACTTCTCACAATGCCGTATTTTTCAAAAACTTTGTTTATACATTTGTACCATTTTATTGTATCTTCTGGTGATACAATATCGATAACACCATATTCTCCGCAGTATAGAGAAACATTGTTTTTTTCGGCTGTTTTGATGGCGGTTGCAAATCTTTCTTCAAAGTATGCTTCTGTAACGCCGCTTTCTTCGAAGGGAATACGCTCTTCCTTATTTATCATATCCGTCCAGTATGCACCCTGGTGGGTGAATTTTAAAGGATCGTAGCAATGGAAGTTGTATACTATCTTATCATCATACGGTTTTTCGAGATCGGGAATAGCGTCGGGGCTGTTGTTCCAATAGCCGCCTACAAGTATAATTGTGTCAGGGGCATACACTCTGATTCTTTTAACACATTCCTTTATAATCTTATTCCAGGTGTCAGAAAAGGCTTTATCGGTAACTTCATTCAGAAGCTCAAATACAACTCTGTCAGAAAGTTTTCCGTATCGTTTTGCAAATTCCTCCCAGAGCTTGTAAAAACGTTCCTGAAGAGCATCACTTTCAAAAAAACCGCTTTCACTTTCTCCGTAGCTGTCAAAAGAATATCCGGCAGTTTTATGAAGGTCAAATACAACTTTAAGACCGTATTTTTCGGCTAATGAAAAAGCACTGTCTATACGCTGAAATCCATCCTCTTTATATGTTCCGTCCTCGTTTTCAAAAATATTATAATCTACCGGAATTCTTACGTGGTCTGCACCCCATTCGGAAACTGCGTCAAAGTCACTTTCCTTAATGAAATTATTAAGTCTGTCCTCGCTGTAGTCACACTGGGAAAACCAGCCTCCGAAATTGACACCTTTGCACATTCCCATATCTTTTAATATGTTTATCATAAATTTTCCACCTTTCTTGTGTTTATTCTATGTTCTGAGTATAACACTTTTTAATACAAAATAATAGTAGTTTTTTGTGTTTTATATAATATTTGTGCCCTTTGTTTTGAGAGTAACAACAAAAAAACGATATATAGGATAAATTTCTGACATTTTTAAAACATCTGAGATGATATAATTATGATAACAAAGACAAATGGAGGTTCCTGATATGAACAAGTTAAAAAAAGTATTACCTTTATTATTAGCCGTTACAATGCTTACTGCATGCGGTACTCAGAACACGACGGAACAGTCATCTGCAGTAGACAACAGTTCGCAGTCAATAAAGGCAGAGGTTCCTGAAGGACACGCGTATGCAGAATTTACAAGCGGTATGCCTGATGGCTGGGAATGTGCAAATGGTTGGACAAACGGTAGTATGTTCAATGTTACCTGGAGAAAGAGCAATGTAACTTTTGAAAATGGAAAGATGCAGCTTATTATCGATAAAGATAAAACACCTACAGGTGGTATCCCTTATTCAGGTGGTGAATTCAGAAGCAAGGAATTTTACGGCTATGGCAGATATGAGGTTTCTATGAAGCCTATAAAGAACGATGGGGTTGTTTCGTCATTCTTCACCTATACCGGTCCGTCGGATAACAACCCATGGGATGAGATAGATATCGAGTTCCTGGGCAAGGATACAACCATAGTTCAGTTCAACTATTTCACAAACAGTAAAGGTGAACACGAGTATATACATGAGCTTGGCTTTGACGCATCTGTGGATTTTCATACATACGCTTTTGAATGGCATAAGGACAAAATCGTATGGTTTGTAGATGGAGAAGAGGTACATAGTGCAACAGAAAGCATTCCTGTTACAGAAAGTAAGATAATGATGAATGCGTGGTGCGGTACCGGTGTAGATGGTTGGCTGAAAAAATTTGATGATAGTAATATGCCGCTTACTGCAGAATATGAATGGGTTAAGTTTACACCATTTGAATGATATGTTGCATATGTTTTTATCTGATATTGCTTTATTTTCTTTTATGTTGTAAAATATATAAGGAGGTGAGTTTATGAATCTTGATAAAAAGCTTTCTCATATTGAATTTTTGAACAGAGAATATAATGTATCGCACCTGTCATATGAAAGAGAAATGGCGTTTTTTCATAGTATAAAGCAAGGCGATTATGCCGAGGTACAACGTCTGTTTAAGCCTTTTAATTGCAAAGAGATGGGCAGATTAAGCGATGATAATCTCCGTAATCTTAAATATCACCTCGTAATAACGGTCGCTTTAATTACACGATACTGTATAGAGGGCGGTATGGAGATGGAGGCGGCATACAATCTGAGTGATATTTATATCCGCAGTATTGACAAGTGTCGCACCGAAGATGAGATAAATATGCTACATCGTGAGGTTGTTGATGACTATACTCAGCGTATGAGTATTATAAGAAAGCAGAATCGTTATCCGAGGACTATTACGATGTGTCTTGATTATATTTACGATAACCTTCATCAGAAGATAACTCTTGAAGAGCTTGCTGAAAGAGTCAATCTCAGTCCGTCTTATCTTTCGAAGCTGTTTCACAAAGAAGTTGGTTGTACAGTTTCTGCATATATCACTAAAAAGAGAATTGAGGCGGCGGAAAATATGCTTAAATTTTCAGAGTATTCCTGCCTTGAGATATCGGATTATCTGTGTTTCAGCTCGGAAAGTCATTTCATACACGTATTTAAAAAACATACCGGGTACACTCCAAAAAGCTATCGTGAATATCATTTCCGATTGAGAGCCAACTAAAAATTTGTGTATTTTTGACTATACAAATTTTTTAAGACTTAAAAATGATTATTTCCGGTTGACAATTCCGATTTTGTGTGATATACTTTAATGTAATTGATATAAATTACGGCTGTGATCGGGAATGGCGTTGCCATACAGTAAGAATGCTGATAAAACGAATCAAAGAGAGCGGGGAAGGGTGAGAACCCCGTATTCAGCAGTATTCTGAAATTCGACCTGTGAGCCTTCTGTGAAAAGCAGAATGTAATCGCTGCATTAAAGCGAAGCTGATTTTTCGGCACTAAGTGGCAGTTTTACTGCAATTTGAGTGGTACCACGGATATTATTCCGCCTCATTGTTTTACAATGGGGCGTTTTATTTTTAAGGAGGATAAAAATATGGATGAACAGATTGTTCAGCTGAGAGCACAGTTTGAAGAAAAGCTGGCTGCTGTTACAGCGGTAGCAGAGCTTGAAGAAATCCGTGTAGGATTTTTAGGTAAAAACGGCTCTGTTACAGGACTTATGAAGGAAATGGGTAAGCTTTCTTCTGATGAAAAGAAAGCTTTTGGTCAGAAGGTAAACGAGCTTAAAAATTTCTGTACAGAAAAGATTTCTGAAAAGCAGTCTGAGCTTGCAAGACTCGAAATGGAAAGAGAAATAAACTCTATGCCTGAATTCGACGTTGCTATGCCTGCTGAGACAAAGAGAGGCTCATATCATCCCATTACCCTTGTACAGAGAAAGTGCGAGAATATTTTCCGTTCAATGGGCTTTGCTGTAGAGGATTACAGCGAGGTTGTAACCGACTATGAATGCTTTGAGGCTCTTAATATTCCCAAATTCCACCCTGCGAGAGATATGCAGGACACATACTATCTTGAAAACGGACAGCTTTTAAAGTCCCACACTTCAGCGGCACAGAATGCTATCTATAAAAAGTATAAGGACGCTCTTATAAATGAGGGTAAGCCTATCCGTGCAATCTTCCCCGGCAGATGCTTCAGAAACGAATCCACAGACGCCTGCCACGAAAATACCTTCTTCCAGATGGAAGGCGTAATGGTTGATAAGAATATTTCTATTTCAAACCTTATCTTCTTTATGAAGACTATGCTTTCCGAGGTTTTTGAAAAGGATATCAAGGTAAGACTCCGTCCCGGCTTCTTCCCCTTCGTAGAACCCGGATTTGAGCTTGATATAAGCTGTCTTATCTGTGGCGGCGATGGTTGTCCTTCCTGTAAGCACAGCGGTTGGTTGGAGCTTTGCCCCTGCGGTATGATTCACCCCAACGTTCTTATTGAGGGTGGTATCGATCCTGAGGAATACACAGGCTTTGCTTTTGGTCTCGGTCTTACAAGACTTGCTATGATGAAGTACGGTATCAAGGATATCCGTGATTTAAACGGTGCGGATCTTGTTAATCTCGATCAGTTCACAGATGATAAGTAAGGAGGTCATTTAATATGCTTATTTCAATAAATTGGATTAAAGACTTCGTTGATCTTAATGGAATTGATATAGACGAGCTTATCCACAAATTCTCTCTTTCTACTGCTGAGGTAGAAAACGAAATCTTCTACAAGGGTAGTGATATCAGCGGTATTGTTGTAGCTGAAATCAAATCGGTTGAAGAACATCCCACTTCAAAGAAGCTCCATCTTTTAAAGGTGGATATCGGAGCAGGTGAGCTTGTTGACGTTGTCTGCGGCGCACCCAATGTAAGAGTTGGTATGAAGACCGCTTTTGCAAAGCTTGGCGCAAAGATCGGCGAAATTGAGATTGCTCCCAGAGAGCTTGCCGGCTTTACTTCCTGTGGTATGTGCTGTTCTGAAAAGGAGATCGGCATCAGCGATGATAATTCAGGCATTATGGATATTACCGATGACGTAGCCGTTGGTACAGATTTAAAGGAAATCTATGAAATCGACGACGTTATCTTTGAGGTTGACAACAAATCTCTTACAAACCGCCCTGACTTATGGGGACATTATGGTATCGCAAGAGAAATCGCAACCCTTGCCGGCAGACCTTTAAAGCCTGTTGATGGTGTTGATTTATCCGCTTATGATAACCTTCCCAAGATTGATATAAAGATTGAAGATACCCTTTGTAAGAGATATTCAGGTATCAGATTTGAGAATATCACAAGAAAAGTAAGCCCTGTGAATATGCGCATCCGTCTTTTCTACTGCGGTATGAGAGCGATAAACTACCTTGCAGACCTTACAAACTATCTTATGCTTGAAATGGGACAGCCTATGCATGCCTTCGATTCAAGAAAGGTAGAGAATATCAGAGTAAAGCGCTTTGAAAAGCCTTTCCAGTTCAAGACGCTTGACGATATTACAAGAGATATTGATGAAAATACTCTTATGATATGCAATGGTGATACTCCCGTAGCTATCGCAGGTATAATGGGCGGTCTTGACTCTGAAATTGTTGATGATACAACCTCATTAACACTCGAATCTGCAAACTTCGATGCTGTTTCTATCAGAAAATCATCCTCTCGCCTCGGTCACAGAACAGACGCTTCTATGAGATACGAAAAGAGCCTTGATCCCGAAATGACAACTGTAGCAATTTCACGCTTTGTAAAGCTCCTTTCACAGTATGATGAAGGTGTAAAGGTTACCTCCTCTTTAACTGATGAATATGCTGTAAAGTTCGATAAAGTAACTCTTTCATTCGATAAGAAGTTTGTTGACAGATACACAGGTATCGAAATTTCCAACGATACAATCGTTGCAACCTTAACAGCTCTTGGCTTTGGTGTAACGCTTGACGGCGATAATTTTACAGTAGAGGTTCCCAGCTGGAGAGCAACAAAGGATGTTACCCTGAAGGCTGATATTATCGAGGAAATCACAAGAATCTACGGTTATGACAACTTCGACGTAAATACAGTTGCAACACCTCTTTATCCTGTACGTATGTTCGCAGAAAAGAGCGTTGAGGAACAGATTAAGGATATACTTGTAAAGCGCTTCTCACTCCACGAGGTACATTCTTACATCTGGGCATATGCTGACGAATATAAGAAGCTTGGTATCGAAGTAGAAGAGAATATAAAGCTTTGCGGTGCGGCTAACCCCAATATCGAAACAATCCGCCGTTCTCTTATTCCCAACCAGCTTTGCCAGCTCAAGATAAATACCTCTTATGCGCCTCAGTTCGGCATATTTGAAATTGCGCACGTAATTGACGGCGTTGACGAAAATAATCTCTGCTGTGAAAGAAAGAATCTTGGTATCACACTCTTCTCCAAGACAGAAAGCCTTGAAACTCTTTATTTCAGAATGACAAATATGCTTGCTGTTATGGTAGATGATATCAAGCACAAGGCTATTTCCTATAATGCTGTTGCGGCTGATCATGGTTACGTTCATCCAAAGAACTATAACGAAATAATCTGCGATGGTAAGGTTATAGGTAAAATTGGCCTGCTTTATCCTACTGTACAGAAGAAGATAGACAAGAAGGGTAACGTTGTATTTGCAGAACTTGATATTGATGCAATCGTAAATATTGAAAATGCGGGTATCAAGTATGCAGAAACCTCAAAGTTCCCCTCAATCGAGGTTGACCTTACTTTCCTAAGCGATAAGTACGCTCCTATAAAGAATGCTATCGAGGAAGTAAATTCCGAGCTTATAAAGAACGTCAGCGTTGTGGATATCTATAATGATGAAGCAGGCAAGGCCATTACGATCCGTATCAGCTTTGTACACGCTGAAAGAACTCTTACTAAGGATGAGGTAATGGAAATTGCCGATAAGATAATTGCTATCCTTAAAAATCAGGGTATTGCACTCAAAGGCTGATAATCGGTAAAGAAAATCACTTTTTGAGTTTTTAGTACAGACGTTTAATCCCGCTGTTTGACAATGGCGGGATTAATTGTATCCTATACTGTCTGATTCAGAGCTTGCTTTGTTTCAGAAACGAAAAAATTTTTTAAAAAATTAAAAATAATTACCAACCTTTTTAAAAATCTCCTCACTATATTATTGAGAACGTTCTTCAGGAGAGAAAAAGCAATGAACAAAAAAGACGCTGATATGATAATATCCTCATACGTAAAAAAGCTTTTCGGTTTCGCTATGTCAAAGCTTTCAAAAATTGATGAAGCGGAGGAGCTTGCGGCAGAAATAACCCTACAGGTTTACGAGTCGCTTCTGAAACAGGATAATATCGCAAATACTGACGGGTACGTATACCGTATTGCCAGAAACGTATATGCAAGATATATTGACGGCAGGAAAAAGGCGACCGCTGTTGACGGTATTGAACTAATACCTGATGCCGATGATTTTACACTTGGACTTATTAACAGCGAAAGCTATGGTATACTCAGAAGGGAAATTACGTTTCTTTCAAAAACTCAGCGTGAAGTAATAATTCAGCACTATTTCCACGATAAAAAAGTAAAGGAAATTGCTTCAATGCTTTCTCTCAGCGAAAATACGGTAAAATGGCATTTAGCATGCTCACGAAAGGAGTTAAAATCAGGTATGGAAAGAACAAGAACAACAGGAAATTTAGGCACAGAGCCTATCCGCTTCAACAGTATGGGACACGGAGGTACAGCCGGTGCAATGGGTGATACGGCAAATTTCCTTGCAAAGGTAATAACACAGAATATAGCTTATGCGGCTTATCATCAGCCGAGAACTGTAAATGAGATTGCAGAAGAGCTTGGTATAAATCCGATATTTGTAGAGGATGAAGTAGCTGTTCTCGAAGAATATGGCTTTATGGACAGACTTCCAAGTGGCAAGTATCGTACCAATATCTGTATACATGAATTTAACGAAACATACTATCGCATATATAAGGAATTGGATTTAAAATATACAAAGCTGTTTGCTGAACAGTTTTTTGCACCTGCACTTGAAAGTGTCACTGAAATCCCTGAGTGGCTTCACGTGCCTGATAATGATATAAATCTGCTCAGATGGAGCATGGTTTGTTTTCTTTGCAACGAGCTTGCGGTTGCAGATATTTCGGCTGAGAAATTTTCTGTAAAGCGTCCAGATGGTGGTGATT
This sequence comes from Ruminiclostridium sp., assembly GCA_017942025.1. Taxonomy (GTDB): domain Bacteria; phylum Bacillota; class Clostridia; order Oscillospirales; family Ruminococcaceae; genus Ruminiclostridium_E. The sequence goes on from JAGAVH010000077.1 coordinate 20,752, forward strand.
ATATAGCATATGCAAGTGTGGATGTAAAGCCCGACTGGGATATGAGCGATGCGGAAGAAAATATTTACTGGTCCTGCGGTGATATGAACCGAGATAGATGCAATGAAGATGTATGGTGGAAAAGCTGGCAGTTTGACTGTCATTGGACTGCCAGACGAGGTAACTGGAGAGATAATCTTTTGGAAGATTATGATAAGATGTATTTCTGGCTTAATGACCAGCTTCCTGAAACGCCAATCAACGCCGAGAGCTATGCACGTTTACTTGATAAGGGTTATCTTTTAAAACAAAATGGTGAATATAAGTGTAATCTTATCATCTGTGACAGCGAAAAGAAATGGCACGAATTTATACCCGAAGCGACAGAAGAAATAAAAAATCTTTCCCGTGAATATGCCGCTGAGGCATTGAAAGCTGAACTTTACGGACAGCCAGAGCATATGCACGAGCTTCTGACCTGCTTTGCTCAGAATATGGCCTGCAAGCTTCATACAAGAATTATGAAGCAGTTACTTGATATGGGTGTGCTGAAAACACCTACTGAAGAGCAGGCAAAGGGACTTTGCACCATTATGTATATAGGGGAGTAGGGTTTAAATATACGGATAAAGTGTGAAACTGCACTAAAAAATCAACGAAGCATAAAGAAAACCGTCTGAGTTTTCTCAGGCGGTTTTAGTAATTTTGAAAGGACAAAGTTATGGATAAAATATGGACAGAAATGTATAACGCCGCAAAGCAGGTTTTTAATGCCCGCCGTATTTCAGAATACGTTACGGCAGGTGAAGTATCTGCGGCAATACTCAGTAAATCAGGTAGAATATATACGGGAGTATGTATAGACACCTGCAGTACCCTTGGAATTTGTGCTGAAAGAAACGCTATTTTCAATATGATAACCAATGGCGAGCAGGAGATAGATAAGGTTATAGCCATACTTCCTGATGGCTCAAGCGGAGCACCCTGCGGTGCCTGCAGAGAGCTTATGGTACAGCTTATGCCCGATAGCTACAAGGATATTGAGATAATGATGGATTATAAGACAGGCAGAACGATAACACTCGGAGAATTAACACCTGAGTGGTGGATTTAAAAGTTGTGTTAATGTATGATGTGTTTGAATATATCGTTTTAGCTAATGTTAATAAGATTTGAATAGGATTATTCTTTCCACAGACGTACGGATAGCTGTTCCAATGCCCAATTCTGCATTTCAACAAACATATTGCCTTTCAGTTCTTCGTATTCTACCCAGCAGAGAATATGGTCTTTTTCCGTCGGTATAGAAACTTTATCAAGTAGTTGACCAAAATAATAGGTTTGTATCGGATGAAAATATCCGATTGTCGGATGTATGGTATAGGTTTCAGCGGAACATAATTTATCTTCGATATATGATAGACGTCCCGTTTCTTCAAGGCATTCTCTTTTAATGCAGTCGGAATGATTTTCTCCGTTTTCCAGACCTCCGCCTATAAAGAAATATCCTTTTGGTGTACTGATTACCCCAATCTGATTATTACGGCAGGGAATAAGGTAAGCGCCTTCTCGGTCTATGTATTCAGCATCTTCTTTAATTCCAAAAATTTTGTGCATTTTACTTTTCCTTTGAAATTTGTTTGTTTGTCAAAATATTATATCACACTTACTTTCAAAAAGCAACCAAAAGCCAATAAGAAAAACCACCCCGTAGTTATAAATCAGATAGTTTAATGAGGATATTACAAAGCCAAATTTTACATTGATGTCAAAAGTGGCTTTGCATTTGCTTGTGTTATTGACTTTTTATTATATGTTTGTTATAATCGTCTTAGTTTAAAATAAGAATATGCGGAAATTGATATAACAAAATTATGGCATTACTTTCAAGAGAATAAGGTGTTCTTGTGAAGAAAGGAATAAAATGAAAGTAGTAGTTTTTTATGGGAGTCCAAGAAAAGGCAATACATACATTGCCACAAAAATCTTTATGGACGCAATGTCTCAATGTGGCGAAGTAAATTATTCGGAATTTTTCCTACCGAAAGATGTTCCGGAGTTTTGTCTTGGTTGTCAGTTGTGCCTTGGCAATCCGCGTGAAAAATGTCCCCACGCTTCATATATCGACCCGATATATAAGGCGATAATGGAGGCTGACGCACTTGTTTTTACTACTCCGCATTATGGAGGCAGTTGTATGACAGGCAGTATGAAAAATCTATTGGATCATCTTGATTTTTTCACATTAACTGTATCTCCGCGAAAAGAAATGTTCGGTAAAAAAGCTTTTATACTTACAACAGCGACAGGTACGACCTCTGCTGTTAAGCAGATAAAAAAATGCTTAAAGGGCTGGGGGATAAACCGAGTATCCTCGGTAGGAATAAAGATGTTTACAAACAAGTGGGATAAAATGCCGATAAAGAAGCAGAAAAGTTTAGAAAAAAGGCTTGGAAAAGCGGCACGAAACTTTTACTCGATGAAGAAAAAGAGACCTTACGCATCGTCTGTTTTTATGTATTATATGAATAGATTTGTTATTAAAAGGTTTATCGGCGAGGGAAGTTATCCGTTTGAGTATTGGAAAGAAAATGGATATTTCGATAAGTGTCCGTTTTAGATTGATTTACCGTTTGCATGTTAAATTTAATTTTATCTGTAAGTTTTAACAAATAACCCGTGAAGATACTTCCTCACGGGTTATATTTTTACTATCTGACTAATACTACGGGGTTTATCTCTTTATAACTTAGATCTGCTCCATCTGTCTGCCAAAATAGAGTGCGGCGGCTTCTACAAGGGCGGTCTGCTTATCATTTGCAACTGAGTTTTCGTTATCCGATAGCATGATTACCGCACCATTTACGTCACCCTCCGCTAAAATGGGAGCACAGGCGATGGCGAAGCGGTTTACACCTTCGATAGGATTCATTTTCACGTCGTCAGCTGTCTTGTGGTATAAGGATTTGCGTTGTTCGATAAGGTCCTCAAGGGAGCTTGATACTCTTCTTTCAAGCACCTCTTTTTTCTGAATACCGCTTGCCGCTACTACGTGGTCTCTGTCGCAGATTACGGTAGGCATACCGCCGACCTTATAAAGCACCTCTGCATACTGATCGGCATTTCCTGAAATCTCTCCGACAGGGGAGTACTTGCGGAAAATTACCTCTCCATCAACGCTTGTATAGATTTCAAGGGGTGTACCTTCTCTTATTCTCATTGTACGTCTTATCTCTTTAGGAATAACAACTCTTCCGAGATCGTCAATTCTTCTTACAATACCGGTTGCTTTCATATTATATAAATCTCCTTTTCGTTTGCTTTTAACAGAATAATTTGCTCATTCCGACAAATTTTTTAAATTGCCTTGTTATTATCTGTTAATGAAAAGAGAATTATACTAAAAATTTATTTCTCATCAAGAGTAATTATAAACATAACGCCGCTCATCGGCATTACCCATTCTTTTTCAAAGGAGATTTCCCGCAGCCCCTCAAAAATCTTGGTGTCCGCCGAGCTGGTAGCTCTGCTTAAAAATGGTATCATTTCAGCGTCTATCTCGTCCTCAGGATAAACAAATTTTATGTAAGGACTGTACGTAGGATCGCTTATAGATACGAAGAAATAGCTTGCCTGCTTTCTGTGAGGAATGGAGAACACCAGTTTCAGTTCAAGAATGTTGTTGTTGATTTTATCGGAATCATCTATGGTATAATTTGCAAATATACCCGCTTCGTTTATTATAAGTCTCGCAGGCGTCAGCGAATAGCCGTTGATGTTAAGCTTTACTCTCATATTTTTAGTGTAGAAGCTGAGCTTTTCATCATCGCTTAGTTCAGATAGCTTTTTCAGATCGTTCTTTTCCATAAGCAGATTTTCGCTGAATAAGAAGTTTTCGCTTCTTAAAGCGTCGTCAAGCTCATCGAGATTTCTTACAAAGGATAACCAGAAGTTGTTTTTCTCCATCGGAGTCACAAGTTGTTTTCTGTATGCAAGATTTTCGGTAAGAAGGAAGTATTTTTCTTCGTCTATGTCGATATTGTTAAAGAAGAATTGCTCTCGTATCTCTATTTCGTAACGGAATACTGTTCTGATATTCTGAAGATTTTTAGCAGTAGTTGTGATATAGGAGCTTAACACATTACCGATTGAATCACCGTACTCACAGGTTAAAAGGCTTTTTATGAGCTTTTTTCTGGTTTCTGTGGGTAACTGCTCGGCGCCGCCGTCTGAAAGAAATGCAATAGCGGGCTCCAATGCCGATTCATCAAGAGCGGCAGGGGAAGAGGTAAGTTCATTACAGAGCTTTTTCATAATACTATCAAAATGCTCTATGCTGGCTTTGTATCCCTGATACCCGAGAAGCTTCTGAATTTCTTCGGGAAGGTCAATCAGGTCTATAGTAGAAGGCATTCTGAAATCCTCTGTAAAAATGAGGATTATATGTTTCTGTGACTTTATAGCTGTGGTTATTTCCTTACGTAGCCAGTCGTCCTCGTTTTTGCATCTTTCAAGACAGTTTTTGCTTAAGACTACAATAACATCCTTTGCCGCTTCGATAGTTTTAATAAGCTTAATACCAAATTCTCCCGACGTCAGTGTATCATGATCGAAAAATACCGAGTATCTTTTCTGAGTCAAGGATTCGTATATCAGCTTTGCCAGGGTTGAACCGCCTTCTCTTCGGTAGCTTATAAATATGTCAAACTTTTTGATATCATCCATTATTCTGATTTACCTCCGAAAGTTCAAATGCTGATGAGTATATTGCATCTTTTCCTGTATAATAGCTCCAGAATATATCGCCATAATCGTAGTGCCACCATTCTGACGGGTAGTTAGTGAAGCCGCAGGAGCAAAGTACGTTGTAGAGTAATCTGCGGTTATTTCGTATTGTCTCATTTACATTATTTTTTTCGTACCAATCAGTATATGATCTGTCAGTGAATTCGTCGAATTCGCTGCCCATATCAAGTTGGTTGCCGTTATTGTCAATTATAGTTATATCCACAGCACCGCCACTGGAATGTACAAAGGAGAATTTTTTTGATTTATCGGGATAGGAAACAAATTCAAGTGTTTTTTTGTGCAATTCCTCTTCTGAGCGAATATCGGGATTTTCTTCCTTTATATGATTATAATATCCGTTAAAAAGACTCAACTGTACGTCGTAGGGACGCCATGCATCAAGAACTTCAAAGGTATATCCATCAGGGAGCAGAGAAAGTGCTTCTATAAGTCTGTCTGCAACGCCTTTTCGTACAAAGGCGATATTTACAGAGCCGTTTAATTTAGCTTTAAAATATTGCATACTGATTTTTATTTTACCGTCTGAATAATGTTCTATATCTACAAATTTTTCACAAGTGTCATTGTAGTTTATTTTTGATGTATCAGGTAAGCAAAAAGAGGGAATAGGATTGTTTATTTTATTCATAACAGCCTCCTTATCTATCAATATAATTATATCACACAAAAACTATAAGGTCAATTATTAAAATGATATTACTTTTTTCTACATAATGTGCTTTAAGTGAATTGCGACCACAATTTGTTCTTGCAAATAAGTTTGGTTTGTGATATAATTAGTATGTATATTTGTGTGATTTTTTAAATATCTGTGCATAATCAGTTTCGATTCAGGTACTATAATAAAAAACCGAAAGGAAACAGATATGCATAAAGAATATACCAATAACGAGCAATATGAAGAAAATGAAGAAATTGTGCAGACGGAGCAGGAAGTGGCAGACAATGGAATTTCTGCTCTCATAAACGCAAAACACAACATTCACTGCCTGACTGTTATCGGTCAGATAGAGGGGCACTATATTTTGCCTCCACAGAATAAGACTACAAAGTACGAACACATTATGCCGGCTCTTGTTGCGATTGAGCAGGACAGAAGTATCGAAGGACTGCTTATAATCCTTAACACGGTGGGCGGAGATGTAGAAGCAGGTCTTGCAATTTCAGAGCTTATTGCGGGCATGAGTAAGCCTACGGTATCTATTGTAGTAGGCGGCGGACATTCGATAGGCGTGCCACTGGCAGTAAGTGCTAAGAGAAGCTTTATTGTGCCATCTGCTACAATGACAATACACCCCGTCAGAATGAACGGCTTATTGCTTGGTATTCCTCAGACGCTTTCATATTTTGAACGTATGCAGGAAAGAATAATAAATTTTGTCAGCAAAAACAGTCGTATAAAGCCTGACCGATTCAGAGAGCTTATGATGAAAAAGGATGAGCTTGTTATGGATGTCGGGTCGGTTGTTGATGGTGAAACTGCAGTAAAAGAAGGACTTATTGATAGTCTGGGCGGACTTAATGATGCGGTAGAGTGCCTTTATTCTCTTATTGAAGAACAAGGAGATAAAAGCGAAAAATCTGTTTGTAAAAGTAAGACTCAGAAGAAACCTGTAAAAAGAAGGACTGCTGTATCAAAAAAATCAGTCAAGGCAGAAGAGCAGAGTAATGCTTGTGCGGTAGGCGGTAAAAGAACGGTACAGGTGCATCCTTTCAAGGAGTATCATCCTTCTGTCCGAATGGGTAAGGATGGCAAATAGAATGGTTTTGTACAGTATAGTTGATATATCGGATGTTCTTTATGGAAATTACTATGAAAGTGTTTCATATGTCAGAGGGAAGAGTGTGGAAACTGAGAAGAATTACAATTCACTGATATCCGCTGATAATACTTGCACAAAACGACCTTATTCAACCAATCCTGCGCATTATCTTGATAAAAGGTACTATCCGTATTAAATTTCAAAATAGGGGCGAAAGCCCTTACATATATTTAACAAAAACGAAAGGTTTAAAATAGCGATTATGGATTACATAACTATAATAATACAAGGTATTATACAGGGAATAACAGAATTTTTACCCGTATCAAGCTCAGGACATCTGTCGGTTGCACAGCATTTTATGAACGTGGGAGAAAACTCTCTTCTTATTTCTATATTTTTGCATTTAGGTACGCTTCTTGCGGTGTTTATCGCATTTTTCCCCACCATATCCAGAATGATAATAGAATTTTTCCTTACTATAAAGGATATATTTACCGGGAAATTTTCCTGGAAGAATATGAATGCAGACAGACGTATGATGTTTATGGTGATAATAGCAACGTTTATGCTTGTGCCGATTTACTTCTTCAGAGATTTCTTTGTGTCCTTTGAAGGTGACAACGACATCATATTTGAAGGTGTTGCATTCTTGTTTACAGCCACTTTGCTGTTTATGTCCGACAAATGCGTAAAGGGAAAAAAGACAGGTGACAAGATGAAGGTTACTGATGCTGTTGCAGTAGGTGCAATGCAATGCGTAGCTTTATTTCCAGGTGTTTCCCGTTCGGGTTCAACAACAGCAACGGGACTGTTCTGTGGTCTTACAAAGGAAACTGCGGTAGCATATTCATTTATTCTTGGCATTCCTGCTATACTGGGTGGAAGTGTGCTTGAGCTTGGTCAGGCGGCCAGTGAAAGTGTACAGCTTGACCTGGTGGGACTAGGCATTGGATTTGCGGTTGCAGCTGTTGTTGGTTTGTTGTCAATTTTCCTTGTGAAATGGCTTATAAAAAGGGATAGATTCAAGATATTCGGTGTATATACTGCTTTGCTCGGCCTTTTTTGCATAGGTATAGGCGTATATGAGCTGGTTACAGGCTCTCATTTTGTTATAATTTTCTGATACAAAACAGATATATGATTGATAAAAAAAGGGAATTTCTATAAACGAAAGGATTGATAAATATGGCAAGCAGAAACGGTGGTAAGAGCACGGCTATAACCACTACAAAGCAGAATAAAGGTACAAGAAAATCCAAAGAAGAAACTTCATTTGTTGAGCGTCGCCGCAAAGAGATGGAACAGGAAGAGATAAAACACAGAAGAATGAGTGCCGTGATACTTTTTGCGGTTGGTGTTCTTCTTGTACTCTTTGCTGTAATAGGTTTAATCAGCTCAATGCAACCGGGCGATGATAATCTTCTTGATATGATTTATATGTTCTTATGTGGTATATTCGGCTTTACCGTGTTTTTCACAGGTCCGATTGTAATTTATGTTGCTATACTTATTGCAACGGATAAAAGCAGGACGAGTATCACGACTAAGGTTATACAGCTTTCTGCAGGAATTATTTTGCTCAGCACAGCTATTCAGATAATTTTTGTCGGCACTGTCGGAGAAAACACCACTAATCTTTTTGAGGCTATAGGTTCATTGTATATGGATGGTATAGCTCTAAAGGGCGGCGGTGTTGTTGGCGGACTCCTGGCAGCTATTCTGTTACTTTTTGGCAGAGTGGGTGCGATTGTAGTTATTTCGCTTATAATTTTTGTTTTTGTAATGTTTATAAGTAGAAAAACTCTTATGGAGTTTTTAGGCTTTGTCGGAAAGCCTGTGAAAAAGGCGGCGGTGGTAGCTAAGGAAAAGCGTGATCAGCGCAAAGAGGAAATGGAAATCCTGCGTCTTGAAAACGAGCGAAAGAACCAGATAGAAGCAGAAAAACGCAAGCAGAAGATAGCAGAGCTTGAAATGGCAACCGCAGATAATCTGCACGATCCGATATCAAAAAGACGGAACGATATACTGGAAAGGCAGAGAGCGGAAAATGAAGATTTTATAAATACTCTCAATGAGTATAGTGGTAATGACGGTAATTCGGTAAGACCCGGAACGGATGTTTTACCTGACATTCATCAAGGATCAGAGGTACATAATTCTTGTGGAGATAAGCTGCCCGATATCCCTGAAGTCTTTGATTGTGACGAATCCGATTCATATGTTATGCCCGAAATAGTTGTGGAAGAAGAGCAGATTTCGCCTGTGTTGAACTTCACTACAGAACGTAAGGCACCTGTTGAAGAAGCACTCAGACGATATTCCGAAGAAAAAAATCCGTTAGATGATAACAAAGCAAAAAATGAAACAGAAACTGCAAAGACAGAGATAGAAAAGCAGATATCCGAGGAAGACAAATCTTCGATGGAGCAATATATTTTGCCTCCATCAGCTATCCTTGATGAAATATTACCTTCAAAAAGTGCCGACAATGTAAGAAAAGAACTTGAAGAAAATGCTACAAAGATAGTTGAGGTACTCAAAAGCTTTGGCGTGCAGACAAAATGTATAGGTGCTTGCAGAGGTCCTTCTGTTACAAGATATGAGTTACAGCCGGCAGCAGGTGTAAAGATTTCAAAAATTACCGGACTTTCCGATGATATTGCATTGAACCTTGCGGCAGAAGGCATCAGAATAGAAGCGCCTATTCCCGGAAAGCCTGCCGTAGGTATCGAAGTACCTAATAAAAAGACGGATTCTGTTCCTTTCAGAACACTTATAGAATGCAATGAAGTCAATACACATAAGAGCAAGCTTGCGGCGGCGCTTGGTAAAGATATAGCAGGCGATAATGTGATTATAGATGTGGCTGAAATGCCTCATCTGCTTATAGCAGGTACTACAGGTTCAGGTAAATCTGTATGTATGAACACAATAATTATGTCCATACTTTTCCGCAGTACACCGGATGAGGTCAGATTCATAATGATTGACCCTAAGGCTGTTGAATTTATGTGCTATAATGGCATCCCACATCTGCTTATACCGGTAGTTACCGATCCCAAAAAGGCGGCAGGCGCGCTTGCATGGGCTGTTACTGAAATGCTGAGAAGATATAATCTCTTCTCTGAATATAATGTTAGAAACCTTCAGGGCTATAATTCCTTGGCTGATAAAGACCCTGAGCTCAAGAAGCTTCCCCAGATTGCCATTTTCATAGATGAGCTTTCTGACCTTATGATGGCTTCTAAAAACGAAGTTGAAGATAGCATTTGCCGTCTTGCACAGATGGCAAGAGCGGCAGGAATGCATCTTATAATAGCAACACAAAGACCTACAGTTGATGTTGTTACAGGTCTTATTAAGGCGAATATTCCAAGTAGAATTGCTCTCAAAGTCGGAACGGGTATAGATAGCCGTGTTATTATTGATGAGCAGGGCGCTGAAAAACTGATCGGTAAAGGTGATATGCTTCTTAAAACGACCAGTATGCCTAAGCCCAAGCGTGTTCAGGGATGTTGGATATCTGATAATGAAGTCGAAAGAGTTGTTAATTTTATCAAAGATTCCTTCATTCTTGAATATGATGATAATGTTATGAACGAAGTTGAAAGACAAGCTGAGCTTGTCCGCTCAAACGATAAAAAATCAGATATGTCTGCAGAAAGCGGCGATATAGATGTAAGTGATGAGAAGCTTGAAGAAGCTATACGTGTTGTGGTAGAGGCAGGCCAGGCGAGTACAAGTGCTCTTCAGAGAAGATTAAAGCTTGGCTATGGCAGAGCTGCACGTCTTATCGATATTATGGAAGAAATGGGAATAGTAGGTCCATCAGAAGGAAGCAAGCCGCGTCAGGTGCTTATGACAAGAGAACAGTATTACGAAAGACAGATGAATAATAACGATTAAATCGTTCATTTGAGCAAACGATGATGAACAACGAGGTGCAAAATGCCATTTTTACCGATAACAAAGGAAGATATGATAGAGCGCGGTATAAACCAACTTGATTTTATATGCGTAACAGGTGATGCTTATGTCGATCATCCTTCCTTTGGCATTGCAATTATTTCAAGAATGCTGGAAAGCTGTGGATGCAGTGTAGGAATTATTGCACAGCCTCAGACTGACAGCGATTACAAAAAGCTTGGTGAACCTAAGCATTGCTTTTTAGTAACAGGCGGTAACATCGATAGTATGGTGTCAAATTACACTGTATTCAAGAAAAAACGTTGGGATGATGCATACTGCGAAGGTGGTAAAGGGGGAAAACGTCCTGACAGAGCCGTTACCGTATATTGCAATAAGCTCAAAGAGCTTTTCCCCGATAAGGAAATAGCTATAGGCGGTCTCGAAGCCAGTCTCAGACGTTTTGCTCACTATGATTATTGGGCGGATAAGGTTATGCCGTCTATTCTTGTAGACAGTAAGGCAGAACTTCTTATGTATGGTATGGGCGAGCTTACTATTGTTCAACTGTACAATGAGATAAAATCAGGGAAGAAGCTCAGTGAGATACACGATATAAGAGGTACCTGCTATCTGACAGAACCTAAAAACACCCCTTTAGGCGCTGTACAGTGTGATAGCTATGAAATAGTGAGCGAGAATAAAAAAGCCTACGCCAAGTCGTGCAGACTCCAGTATGATGAACAGGATGAAATATATGGAAAGACTGTAATCCAGCGTCATGGAAATATGATGTTGGTGCAGAATCCGCCTCAGCGTAGTCTTACCCAGTCTGAATTTGATAAAGCGTATGAGCTACCCTATATGAGAGCTTATCATCCTTGTTATGAACAGGGTGGTGGAGTTCCGGGGATTCAGGAAGTGGAGTTTTCTATAACACATAGTCGTGGCTGTTTCGGCTATTGTAATTTTTGCTCTATAGCGCTTCATCAGGGCAGAAGAATTCAGGTAAGAAGCGAAGAGTCAGTTATAAACGAGGCTATCGACTTATCGAATAAGCCTAATTTCAAGGGGTATATACACGATGTGGGAGGACCTACAGCAAATTTTCGCGCCCCTTCATGTGATAAACAGCTAAAAAACGGGCTGTGTAAAGGCAAAAAATGTCTTGCTCCTACACCTTGTCCCGCTCTTAAAGCCGATCACGCGGAGTATCTCAATCTTCTGAGAAAGATACGTTCCCTGAAAAAGGTCAAGAAGGTGTTTATCCGTTCAGGTATCAGATATGATTACATGCTGAAGGATAAGGATGATACATTTTTCAGGGAGCTGGTAGAACATCATGTAAGCGGACAGCTTAAAGTTGCTCCTGAACATGCCAGCAACAAAGTGCTTGATCTTATGGGTAAACCGCATATAGAAGTGTATGAAGAGTTTGAGAAGAAGTTTTACAGATATACCAAGGAATGTGGTAAAGAGCAGTATTTGGTGCCTTATCTTATGTCGTCGCATCCGGGATGCACAGTAAGAGAGGCAGTGGATTTAGCTGTCTTTTTAAAAAAACATAATATAAGACCCGAGCAGGTGCAGGATTTTTATCCTACTCCCGGTACTATTTCCACAGCAATGTATTACACAGGACTTAATCCTTATACAATGGAAGAGGTTTATGTTCCTAAAAAGCCTGAAGAAAAGGAAATGCAACGAGCATTGCTCCAGTATTTCAAGAAAGAGAATAAACAACTGGTCGCAAAAGCGCTTGTAAAAGCCGGCAGAAAAGAGCTCATCGGATATGGTAAGGAATGTCTTATTACACCTGATGGATTGAAGCTTGATAATGAAAAAGGAAGGGGGACTTCAAAAAATGGCAAAGGAAACATCAAAAAAACAACCTTCGGCAAAGACGCAAAAAAAGAAAACAACAGAAGAAGCGGTAAAGAAGTCTCCAAAAACAGCACCAAAAGAAAGCGCTGATTCCTCGAATAAAAAGGAAAATGAGACAAAGAAGTCTTCAAAGGCAGAAGCAGAACACAAAGATAAGCCGAAGGCAAGGACTGCTGAAAATTCGGTTGATAAAAAAACTAAAACTCAGGAAAAGTGCGATATTGCAGAAATAAAGGAAACAAATATAGTCTCAGGCTCAAAAACAGACTATAAAACAAGAAAAACAGGATCTATACAAAAAAAGGATTCTCCGCGGAAGGAAAATGCTGAAAAGAAAAATAAGCCTGAGGGAGAAGAAACTCAGTACACACCATATAAAAAGAAGGTAAAGATCAGTTTCAAAGGTTTTCTGATTTCCTTCCTGATAATAGCGCTTTTCCTGACTCTTAACCAGTTTATATTTCATATTCCAGGTGTCCCGACCTGGGAAAGTGTTTTTTCTGACGAAAAACCCTCTTTCTCTATACCTACAGGAGAAATGCAGGTGCATTTTATCGATGTAGGGCAGGGTGATAGCACGCTTATAGTAACTGAGAAAAAAGTGGTGCTTATAGACAGCGGAGAAACAGAATACGGAAATACGGTGATAGAATACATAGAAAAGCTCGGCATTTCAAAGCTTGATATTGTAATCGGTTCACATCCTCATTCTGATCATATAGGCTCTTTGTCGCAGGTGGTTGACAAATTTGATGTAGACAGGCTTATACTCCCTAAAATGACAAAGGATATGATACCTGATACCGTCTGCTATACAAATCTTATCAGAAGCGCAGATAAGAAGAAAGCTAAAGTAAGCTTTGTAAGAGGAGGAGAAGAGCTTGTATTATCCGATGATTGCAGAATAGATATTCTTGCACCTGTGAGTGATTACGATGACCTAAATAACTATTCTGTTGTATGCAAGCTGATTCATGGTGAGAATAGCTTTCTGTTTACAGGAGATATCGAAACCTCTGCAGAGTATGATGTAGTTGAAGGCGGTGCAGACCTCAGTGCCAATGTACTGAAAGTGCCGCATCACGGCAGTGCAACTTCAAGTTCATACAAATTTTTAAAGACTGTCAGACCGACTTATGCAGTGATTTCTGTAGGCTCTCCAAATGATTACGGACATCCGAATAAGGCTGTATTTGAACGTTATAAAGAATTTGAGTGTAAGCGTTATCGTACTGATGTCAACGGTGATATTGTATTTAAAAGCGATGGCGTAAAGCTTATCATCGAAACAGAGAATAAAAATAGTCACGTTTAAAAAGAATCCCATCACATTCAACATGCGAATGTGATGGGATTTATTTGTTTTAATTATCTTCCATAGCTTCTTTTAGCTCTGCTTCAGAAACTGTGAGATATCCGTGAATAAAGCTGTTAAGTACACCTCTGTATGCGCCGGCAGGGTTTGCAAAGAATTTTCTTTCCATCTGCTGTGCCGCTTCAAGAGTAGGTGCATATATTTTAAGCTCCATAAGATCGGCGCCTCCAACCTCGTTAATAAAGCGGATATAGAGATGATAACCCTGGTCTAGTGTGATGATTTCGCATTTTACAGCTTTTTCAAGATGGGTATGTGCGGTTATCTTTTTTGCCAGATATACTGCGTCCTCACGGATGGACAGAGGGATGGAATATGCAAGCTCGATAGCTAGATAATTACTCTGATTTGTAGGATGGCATATTTCACAGCCATCTACTGTTTCTACTGTTATAAGCTTTTTTTCTTCCATGCTCATAATGCAGGAGTGAAAATCGAAATATTTTACAAATTCCTGGTCTACAGTACATCGCATAAGCTCTTCCTTGCTCATACAGCCTACTTTTCTGAGTAGGTGAGCGATAAGTATCTGTATTTCCTTGTCCTCATACAAGGTGAGTTTAGGAGCACGAAAATTCATAAGTCACTAATCCTTTCGGTTAAGAGAATGTGAATGTATATAAATAAAATTTTTCATTTGAATATATGTTGCTACTTTGATATAATACTATATTTTGGGGTGATTGTCAAGATACAGGCGCTTATGTAAAGCTTAAAAATTCTCCTGAATTGTGCTTTTAACATAATCTCGTCCTTTTAGTAATATTATTTTACAGAAAGGAATGATTATTGTGAAACAGAACAATTTTGCTAAAAATACGCTGGTATTGTTTATTTCAATGTTTATAAGCAAAATAGTTGGAGCTATGTTCAAGATTCCACTTACAAATATTATAGGTGGAATCGGTATGGGATATTATTCTACCGCTTATAGCATTTATACACCGGTATTTGCGCTTACAGCATCAGGGATACCAACTGTTATTATACGACAGATAGCAGAGAATATAGCAAAGAAAAATTATAAGAATGGCGATAAAATATTAAAAGTGGCACTTTTACTGTTTGGTTCGCTTGGAATTATAGGTACATTGTTTATAATTCTTGTGTCAGGCTTGTTTTCGGATTATGTAGCTAACTCACACGAGGGCGTATATGCTGTATTAGCAATATCTCCGAGTATTTTCTTTTGTTGCCTTTCCGCAGTGTTCAAAGGTTATTACGAAGGCTATAATAATATGATACCATCAGCAGTATCTCAGATACTGGAATCAATCACAAGGGCGGTTGTTGGTCTTAGTAGTGCGGTTCTCATTACAGAATGGGGTAAAGCGAGCTTTTACGATAACAAAACGGTGTTCGGAGTGTATTGTGACACTATTGCACAGGCAACAGAGCGAATTTTGCCGTTGTCAGCTGCTGCAGCGATATTTGCTGTCACAATAAGTGAGCTTGTATGTTTGCTTTGCATGGTTATTAAGCATAAATTGTTTAACAAAGAACGGTGTCATAATGGATATACGGGCGTTGTAGAGGAAAATCGGGTTATCGCACACAGACTTGTAAAGGAACTTATTCCTGTTGCTCTGGCGGCTATTGCGGTTAATCTCTCGTCTTTTATAGACATGATAACCATCCCGAGATGTATTGCTTATGCGATAACAAAGGATAGTGGATATTTTTCTTCTGTTTATTCACACATCATAAATTCTGGTATGGGAAGTATAAAATTATCCAATTTTATGTATGGAAGTTATACTGGAGTAGCAATAACGGTTTTTATGCTTGTTCCGGCTTTTACAGGTATGATAGGCAGAAGTGCACTTCCTGAGATAGCCGCATTCTGGTCATCGGGAAATCGTGAGCAATTTGCCGGAAGGCTTAAAGTAGTAATAAAATCAAATTTTATGATAGGCTTTCCGCTTTATTTTCTGATGGCGGCGTTTGCACCTGATATTCTGAAAATTCTGTATCACGGAAGACCTGACGAGGTTTCGATTTGTGTTACACCTTTATTTATTCTTGCTGTAGGCGGTGTGTTTCTGACTTTATCATCAACATTTTATTCGGTGTTTCAGATGATAGGCAGGACGGATATTCCTATAAAGCTGACGCTTATTTCATCGGCTGTGAAGCTTGTGTTGAACGTTTTTCTGATTTCTCTACCACAGATAAATATAAATGGTGCTGCAATATCTACTCTTATTGCATATTCCGTTTCTGCACTTGGAGGATATTTTGCGGTCGAAGCTGTTACAGGAATAGATTTAAAAATAATTTCTTGTATGAAATTTCCGTTTGTGGCCGCTTTTTTATGTGCTGTGTGTGCAAAGCTTTGCGAGTATTTCTTTGTCGGAGAGTTGAAGGGAATAGCGCTGTTTGTCGTTTGTGCAGTTGTTGGTATGTTTATATATTCTCTGTTTCTGACAATTAACAACAGATATAAATTAAAAATTCTGCTAAATCGACGAAAAAGAAAAATTTTGAAAAAATAACTTGCATATTTCCTAGTTTTAGGGTATTATTATATTTAGCTTATTTTTGCACATAGGAAGTGAATATCTTTGGAATTTAAAATGAAAGATAAGTATAATATTGACGATCTTCTTGAAGTTACCCGTATTCTGCGAAGTGAAAACGGCTGTGTATGGGACAGAGAACAGGATCACAAATCCATCAGAATGAATGTTCTTGAAGAAGCGTATGAGGTCATGGAAGCTATCGACAGCGATGATCCTGCAATGCTTAAAGAAGAGCTTGGGGATATACTGTTTCAGGCGGTTTTTCATTGTCAGATAGAGGATGAAAGAGGCCGATTCCGTTTTGATGATATTTGTGACGATGTAGCTAAGAAAATGATATATCGTCATCCACATGTTTTTGGCGATGTTTCAGTTGAAAATTCAGATGAAGTGCTGAAAAACTGGGATAAACTCAAAAAGGCTTCTAAAGGTCAGGAGACTATTTCAGATACATTTGATAGTGTTCCGAAGATTCTTCCTGCTCTTATGAGAGGACAGAAAATAGGTAAAAGAGCGTCTAACGCAGGTGTTGATTTTGCTGATTCCAGACAGATAATCGGTTTGATGAGAAAACAGCTTGATAACCTTGAATTGGCTATATCTGACAAAAATGATGATGAAATTGATGAGGGATTTGGGGAAATTCTACTTTCTTGTTGTAATTTGTCCAGATTTATAAAAAAAGATAGTGAAAAAGCCTTGACAATTGCGACAAATAAGTTTATAATTCGATTTAGGGGTTTAGAGCAATATCTGAAAGATAATGGAAAAACTCTTGAAGATCTCACGGATGAAGAAAAACTCAGATTTCTTTCCGGAGAAGATGATATCAGTTAATTATGCTTTAAAAAAGCATTTATAAAAAATATAATAAAAATTTTTGGAGGATTAAAAAATGACAAAGGCACAGTTAGTAACAATGATCAAGGACAAGGCAGGTCTTGCATCCAAGAAGGAAGCTGAAGCAGCTCTCAACGCTGTAATCGACAGCATCACAGAAACACTCGCTAAGGGTGAAAAGATTCAGCTCGTTGGCTTTGGTACATTCGAAGTACGTGAACGTGCAGCTCGTAAGGGTATCAACCCCCAGACAAAGAAGGAAATCAAGATTGCAGCTACAAAGGTTCCCGCTTTCAAGGCTGGTTCTGCTTTAAAGGATGCAGTTGCTAAGTAATTTATCTTGAATTTTTTGGAGGTAGATTTTTCTACCTCCTTTTGTTTTTAGGAGGAAATATGCGATTAGATAAGTATCTCAAGGTATCACGTCTTATAAAGCGCAGAACTGTAGCTAACGAAGCCTGTGATGCAGAAAAAGTTACTGTAAATGGCAAGGTTGCCAGAGCATCATATGATGTAAAAATAGGTGATATAATAGAAATCAATATGGGAAAAAGCCCACTTAAAGTAAAAGTTCTTAAAGTTGTTGAGGTTGTAGGAAAAGAAGGCGCATCAGATTTGTACGAAGTGGTGTAAAATAGTTATATTCTGTCCGTTTTCTGAATAAAGATGTTATGTACAAACTCTTTATACAGAAGGAGAGCAAATGGAACAGAATAAATTAACACTTATCGGCAGAAAAAAACTTACAGTAGAAAATGTATATGAGCTTATAAGCTACGATGACGAGCTTATTGAACTTTATACACCGCTTGGCAATTTACGGATAAAGGGTGAAAATCTTTCGATTGACGAAGCATTTTCGGTTGATGGTGCAGTCAGAATAAACGGATTTATAAGATCTGTTATCTACAGCGATAACAAAGAAAAGCTTGTTGATAACATTATTTCCCGTTTGTTCAGATAGGAGCCGCTGTGAACGTTAATACACCTATCGCAGAGCAGATGCTGTACTTTTACCTGTGTGGTATTTTTATTGGCTTGCTTTATGAAATCCTGAGAATTCTAAGACAGCTTATAAAACACAAAAATTTTCTTATCGGAACAGAGGATGTTCTGTTTTTCTCCTTTTGTGGATTTTTGCTATTCGGTTTGTCTATGAATATAGGAAACGGACAGTTCAGACTTGTCTATCTTATAAGTGCTGCAGCAGGAGCATTTTCGTATTACTTTACCGTTGGAAAATTGATAAATCTTATTTGTAAGGTTATATTCAAATGGATTTATGCGGTGCTAGGTTTTGTCTTCTCGCCGTTTAAAAAGTTGATTGTCATATTTGTACTAAAAATAAAAAGCTTATTTGTACGATTATACAAAAAAATCCGATTAGTAGTTAAAAATACATTTTTCCACTTGAAAAACAATACCGGAATGATGTATAATAAAATACGTATTAAAAGGAATAGGAGTGTGAAAAATGACATCAACGTTAAAATTAAAGCAAAAATCAAAAAATAATAAAATGGTGTTCATTCTTGCTCCTATACTTATAGCTGTATTTCTGATTGTTTCTTTTGGAATTATCACTACTCAGATAGAAATTCATCAGAAAAATGCTGAGCTTGAGAGAATTAACAACGAAATAACCCGCATAGAAAACGAAAACAAACTGCTCAGCCGCTATTCCAAGGCGGAATTCAGAGTAGAGTATATCGAATCCATTGCTCGCGATGAGCTTGGATATGCACTTCCTGAAGAGCGTGT
This sequence comes from Ruminiclostridium sp., assembly GCA_017942025.1. GTDB lineage: Bacteria > Bacillota > Clostridia > Oscillospirales > Ruminococcaceae > Ruminiclostridium_E. The sequence continues at coordinate 39,594 of JAGAVH010000077.1, forward strand.
TTATTATATTATACCTAAGGATTAAAATTATCCCCGTGAATTTGTTCACGGGGATTTTTATTGGCAGTAAAGAATATTGCGTAATTATGTACGGGAAATCGGATTTTGTATTTATAGCATAATATCCGCAAGCTGAAAACCGAGTATTCCGAGAATACAGATAATTCCGCCTGCTATATTAAGCACTTTTGTGCTTTCCTTTCTTATAATACCGATAAAGAAAAGCGTTACCATTATCATAGGCTGAATAAAGGCATAATTTGTCATACTGGTTGCAATAACCATATTTTCAAGCACAAGGCCGATAGCGTTAGGGATTTTTGTAAGTGCTACAAATATTGAGCCTTTAAACTTTGTTTTAAAGAGAGTCACTGGCTTTGCAAACGGGATAAGCATAAGGGCAAGTAGTATAAGACCAAATAATAACGCAAGATATGAAGATATATATTCTTTAGATGCTGTTATTATCATTCCATATCCGTATTTCGCAAGAAGATAGAAGAGTAGTGGTACAACAATCCGTTTGTAATTTATATGCTGGTTTTCAGATTTTGCTATCATAAATAATCCGATGGCGGTAATTATTATTGCAAGTATCTTAAATGCATTGAATGAGCTTGTCCCTATAAAAATATCAGTAGCATATGAGATGAACAAAGTGAGCCCTAACCATGCTTTGAGTTCAAAAGCTGACATTTCTTTCAGTATCAATGTTGCCAGCTTGAATTCAAGCAGCTTTGATACGGCGAGAAGAACAACCGCAAGAACAGACTGCCAGCACACAATAAAATAAGTGTCCGAGAAGGGAAGCATAAACAGCAGCAAAACAGAGGTGGGAGCAGCCATAAGAAATGTAAACTCATTACCTTCCATTTTAAGCTTTGCAACAGCGTATTTATCACTCAGACTGCATATGGTGTAGCAAACTACTACAAGAAGCATCAATGTCATATGTTTTACAAATCCTTTCAGATTATAGAATATTCGAGATTTTCATAGTGCAGTCTGGTTCCTATGTCTGTGCCTAAGGGGAGTAAAGCAAGGGCAATAAACAGCTCCTCTGATGTGTCATCGTCTGCTATGTAGGCATATTCGCCTTCGATTCTGGTTACAATATAGTTTCTGGGTTCCATATGATTTATTTCCTTCCTTTTTCTCTTATTTATTTTATCACATTTGAGAGTAAAAGACAATAAAATGCTTGAATAATCTCAAGAATTGTGATATACTTTTATGCTGAACAAAGTAAAGGAAAAAAGAATAAAAGAATGAGAGATTTAACAAAAGGCAATATAATAAAGGTTATGTTCTTCTTTTCGCTTCCGATTTTACTCGGAAATGTGTTTCAGCAAGCATATAACCTTGCGGATATCATTATAGTGGGAAAGAAGCTTGGCGATATGTCGCTTTCTGCAGTAGGGTCTACAGCATCGGTGGTATCGCTTCTTTTTAATATTATAAACGGACTTTGTACCGGCTTTGCAATACCTGTTTCGCGACATTACGGCAGTGGTGATCAGGATAAAATGAGGAAGAATATTGCAGGAATGATAACATTTTCAGGTGTTACTACTGCAATACTTATCGTTATATGTACAATATTTTTAAATCCGCTGTTAACAGCTATAAATACACCAAAGGAGATATTTGACGAAGCGGGCAGATATCTGTCCATTGTGGTGTTTGGTCTGGTTGTAACAACTATATATAATCTCGAAGCAAATATGCTCAGAGCTGTAGGAAATAGTGTTGTACCGCTTATTATTTTGATTATTTCAGCATTACTTAATGTTGGCCTTGATTTACTGTTTCTTTATGTCTTTGAAATGGGCGTAGAGGGTGCGGCGCTGGCTACGGTAATAGCACAGTTTGTGTCTGCCTCGATATGTTTCGTTTATCTTATAAAGAAATGTCCTTTTTTGAGGCCTGTGCTATCAGATTTCAGATTTCAGGGCGGTATTATCAAGCCATTACTTGGAGCAGGTCTTGGAATGGCTCTTATGTATTCTATAGTAGATATTGGCTCTATCGTTTTGCAGAACGGTGTAAACGGCTTTGGCCCGGAAATTATAACTGCCCATACAGCAGCGAGAAAGCTGTTTGGTTTTTCGATAATGCCATTCTCGGCTATCAGCGCAACACTTGTTACATTTGTGAGTCAGAATTACGGTGCTTGTAAGTTCGACAGAATAAAGACGGGCATAAAGTACGGAATTATGATAGAGTGGATATGGTCAACAGCCGCTGTCATAGTTGTATATCTTTTAAGCGATAAGCTGCCTCTTCTGATAGTATCAGGAGAAAACAGCTTTATCACAGGCACAGTAGCTGAATATTTAAGGATAAACGTGCCGTTTTATTATGCACTTGCAGTGTTATTGTCACTAAGATGCAGTTTACAGGGACTTGGCAACAGTGTTTTCCCGATAGTTGCAAGCATCATAGAAATGCTATGGAAAATAATAACTGTAGTATTTGTAATTCCGAGCTACGGGTATTTTGGCGTATGCATATCTGAACCTATAATATGGGTAACGAGCGGAATACTTGTTACAATAATTACAATAAAAATGCTGAAAAAGGTTTGCTAAATACTTGCATTTTTTAAAATATAGTAGTATAATAATGATGTTGATAGGATTTATCTGACTATTAGCACAAAACAAAAAAGGAAAAGGTTTATATATGAACATCTGGCACGATATAGACAGCGAAAGAATAACCGCCAACGATTTTTTATCAGTTATAGAAATATCCAAGGGAAGTAAGGCAAAATACGAACTCGATAAGAGAAGCGGTGTGCTTATTCTCGACAGAATACTTTATACATCAACTCATTATCCGGCAAACTACGGCTTTATACCTAAAACACTTGCAGACGACGGCGACCCGCTTGATGTTCTTGTTCTTTGTAATGAAACACTTGTTCCGATGGTGCTGGTGCAGTGCTATCCTATCGGTGTTATCAATATGATAGATAACGGTAAGATGGACCAGAAGATTATTGCCATCCCCTTTGAAGACCCTAACTACAATTCTTACAGAAGCATTGAAGGTCTTCCTAGTCATATTTTTGATGAAATGCTTCATTTCTTCAAGGTTTATAAGCAGCTTGAGGGTAAAGAAACCGCAGTTAACGAAGTTATGGGACACAAAGCAGCGGTAGAGATTATAAAAGAATGTATAAACAATTACAAGGAAGTTTACGGAGAAAGAGAAAATGCTGATTCTGGCAAGTAAATCACCAAGAAGAATCGAGCTTTTAAAACTCGCAGATTTCTGTTTTGAAGTTATACCTGCAGTATCAGAAGAAAAAACTGATCCTGCTATGTCACCTTGTGATATTGTTGTAAGTCTTGCTTGTCAGAAGGCAAGCGAGATTGCCGAAAAACATAAGGAAGATGTTATAATCGGAGCAGACACCATTGTGGTATGCAATGAAGAAATTATGGGTAAGCCTAAAGATAGAAATGACGCTTTCAAAATGTTAAGAAAATTATCGGGACGTACCCACAGTGTATATACAGGCGTATGCATACAAAACGGCAGTAAACAACATACCTTTTATGAGGAAACAAAGGTTGAGTTTTATCCGCTATCTGATGAAGAGATAAATATGTATATCGATTCGGAAGAACCTATGGATAAGGCTGGTGCCTATGGCATTCAGGGAAAAGGGTCGCTTCTTGTCAGAAAGATAGATGGCGATTATTTAAATGTGGTCGGTTTGCCTTTATCACGACTAATTCGTGAATATAAGGCTTTTAATGCAGTATAAAATAACTAAAAAAGGAGCAAAACTTATGAAGTATCTCAACAATCCATTCACACGCGATATTACAGAATACGATGGGGAAGTATTCGAAGAAGTGAGAGCAGTTGACGGAAAGATATACCTTTCCAACGGCGCAATAATCAAGCAGACAAACGAAGGAAAATATTTTGATATTTCCACAAGTGAAAAGTACGGCACAGTATTTGAGGCGGCTGGTCCTGATGAGATTGGTGCGATTATCGGTTATGCGATAGTCACCGGACCTTCATCGAACGATCTTTTCGCGTTCTAAAAAAATAAAGTTCAGGAGGATTTTGCAATCCTCCTGATTTTTTGTAAGTGGTTAATATAAAGCAAGATTTGCTATAAGATTATTAAAAATGCATATTGTAATACCGATAATTGTAGGAAGGAGAATAGAAACTATTGTCCACTTTAAGCTTTTTGTTTCCTTGTATATTGTAATACATGTTGTGGAACACGGAAAATGAAATAGTGTAAATATAAGCATATTTATCGCTGTAGTAATAGTCCATCCGTTATCGGTTAAAAGAGCTTTAAGGGCTGCAAGATCGGATATATCTGTAAGATTTCCGCTTGCCGTATAAGACATGATGATTATTGGTACTACAATTTCATTTGCGGGTATTCCGAGGATAAAAGCGAAAAGTATTACTCCGTCAAGTCCTAACAATTTACCAAAAGGGTCGAGAAAATTGGTGCACATATAAAGAATGGTGTTATCTCCGATATATATGTTGGCAAGTAACCAAATTACAAGCCCTGCAGGAGCTGAAATTACAACCGCTCTGCCAAGTATCACCAGAGTCTTATCCAAAAAGGAACGGATGAGAGTTTTGCCAATCTGTACTTTTCTGTAAGAGGGTAGTTCCAGCGTAAAAGCAGAACGTTCTCCTCTAAGGAGAGTCTTTGATAAAATATATGAGCTGAAAAAAGTCATGGCAAGCGATAACACCAGGATTACAGCAAGTGATAATGCTGACAGAATGCTGTTATACGGGAAAGAAACGGAACAGAGCACAAACATTGAAATAATACTTATAAGAGTAGGAAATTTTCCGTTGCAGGGTACAAGAGATGCAGTTATTACAGCAATAAGTCTTTCTCTGGCACTGTCGATAATTCTGGCTCCGGTAACTCCACAGGCATTGCATCCCAGACTCATGCAAAGGCTAAGAGCTTGTTTTCCACAGGCACCGCATTTTTTGAAATATCTGTCAAGGTTGAATGCGATTCTGGGTAATAGCCCGAAATCTTCAAGTATCGTAAAAAGTGGAAAAAATATTGCCATAGGAGGTAGCATTACAGATATTACCCAGGAAAGTGTTCTGAAAACACCCTCGCAAAGAAGCTGTACGAAAATGTCGTGAATCCCGATTTCTATTAAAAAGTTATATATTACCTTTTCGCACAAGCTGAAAAAATCAGATAAAAGAGCAGAAGGGTAATTCGCTCCGCTTATTGTAAGCCATAATATAAGAATAAAAAGGCATAGCATTAACGGTATGGCGGTGTATTTACCTGTAATTATACGGTCTATTTTTCTATCACGTTCATATAATGTGTTTTTGTGAACAGATAAAACTTCGGAATATATGCTTTCTGCGGTCAGGATAAGGCAGGAAGCGAGATTATCAGATATGTTTGTATAATTCTTTTTTAATTTATTTATAGAAATTCTTATTATTTCTGTTTTTATTTTATCTGCATCACAGAACTTTGTAATACTTCTTTCTGTCAGTGTATCGCTTGCAAGAAGCCTTATGGCTGCATAGCGAGGTGGAACACCGTTTTGTAAATAGGGGATAATTATTTTTTCGGTGTCTTTTATAAGATTTTCTAAATCCTTGGCGTATTGCGGTTTATAGCTTTCTTTTTGTTTTGAGAAGTTCTCGATTTCGTCGTAAAGTGGGGTCAGACTTTTTTTATTTTTGGCACAAACTTCGACTACAGGTACTTTGAGAAGTTCAGAAAGCTTTCCGGAGTTTATATGGATGCCTCTCTTTTTTGCTTCATCAATAAGATTAAGACATATTATTACATCTGATGTGATTTCTAATATCTGCAGTACAAGATTCAGATTTCTTTCAAGACAAGTGGCGTCACAGACTATTATGGTGATATCGGGATTTGAAAAACACAGATAATCTCTTGCTATGGTTTCCTCGGGCGAATGTGAAAGCAGCGAATATGTACCAGGTAAATCTATTATTCTATAGCTATTGTTGTTTAACCTTGTAACACCTTCGGCATTTTCTACGGTTTTTCCTGCCCAGTTTCCTGTATGTTGTTTAAGTCCGGTTAAAGCATTGAATATTGTGCTTTTTCCTACGTTTGGATTTCCTGCAAGTGCTATTCTTATTTCTTTGTTTTCGGTTGACATATGATTACCGCCCTACATAATAAAAATTATTATATTATATGAATAAGACAGCTTATATGTTAATCTTGAAATTTCCAGTATAATGTGGTAAAATATATTTATATATGTTATAGTAGAAAAGAGAATTTTACAATGATAAAAATAATGTTCGTCTGCCACGGCAATATCTGCAGATCGCCAATGGCTGAATTTGTTCTTCGTGATATGGTAACAAAGCAGGGCGTAGGTGATGAATTCTTTATCCGTTCCTGCGCCACAAGTACCGAAGAAATAGGCAATCCGGTTCACTATGGTACAAAAAGAAAGCTCGCACAGGTTGGTATTTCCTGCGAAGGTAAAACAGCTGTACAGATGACAAGGGCGGATTATGAGAAATATGATTATATAATTGCGATGGATGAAAATAATATCCGTAATATTATGAGGATTATAAAATCTGATCCATTGAATAAGGTAAGTCTGCTCCTCGATTTTGCAGGGGAACACAGAGGTATTGCCGATCCCTGGTATACGGGTGATTTTGAAGCAACCTATTCCGATGTAGTAAAAGGATGCGTTGCTTTGCTCAAAAAAATAAGCAAATAATAAGTTATATCAAAAAGTTTTTTATCAATAATTGGGGAGGAAATGAAAAGCTTGGAAAAAACGCAGTTGAAAAGGCTTATACAAGAGTTTATGAGATATATTTTAGTAGGCGGTATAGCATTTGTTGCAGACTCCGGCTCGTTATTTCTTCTCAGAGAATTCTTGTTTAAAGACGAAAATGGATTAGGTTTGTTTATATCAGCCGCACTTGGTTTTGTTATCGGGTTGATTACAAATTATATTCTTTCGGTTTTATTTGTTTTCAGAGGAGAAGACAACAAGAACAGTGGTAAATCTGTGGAATCGTTTATTGTATTTGCTGTAATCGGTGTTGTTGGGCTGGGACTTACAGAGCTTGGTATGTACGTAGGGGTGTTTCTTATGCATATGCACTATCTATTTACAAAAATTATAGTTGCGGGCATTGTTCTGGTATGGAATTACAGTGCACGAAAAATACTGGTATTCGGAAGAGGTAATGCTCAATGAAGAATGTGATAATAATCGGCGCCGGACCTGCGGGACTCACTGCGGCTTATACATTGCTTAAAGAGGGTAAAGATATTCACCCTGTTGTAGTAGAAGCAAGTGGAATTATAGGCGGTATTTCCCGTACAGAACGATATAAAGGGAATAGAATCGACATTGGTGGACATCGCTTTTTTTCAAAAGATAAAGAGATAATGAAGTTATGGACTGATATACTTCCTTTGCAGGGAGCACCATCAAAAGATGATATAATTCTAGGCAGAACGCATACTTTTTCTGATGATATAAGTGTAGACCCCGAAAAAACTGATGATGTATTTCTTGCCCGGACTCGCGTATCAAGAATATATTACCGGCATCGTTTTTTTGATTATCCCATTTCCTTGAAGCCTAGGACGTTTATAAATATGGGCTTTTGCAACACTATAAAGGCAGGATTTGGATATATTGGAAGCGTTATACATAAATTGCCTGAAGATTCTCTGGAGAATTTTTATATAAACAGATTCGGCAGACCGTTATATGAAATGTTTTTTGAAGACTATACCGAAAAATTATGGGGAGTTCATCCATCTGATATTTCGGCTGAATGGGGCGCTCAAAGAGTTAAAGGACTTTCAGTTCGCAAGGTGATTACATCTGCTCTTGCCAAACCCTTCAGAAAGAAAAACACTAAAGTTGAAACCTCGCTGATCGAGGAATTCTATTATCCTAAGTATGGGCCCGGTCAGCTTTGGGAAAAGCTTGCAAAAATAAACTGTGACATGGGCGCTGAATTACTTATGCACCGCAGTGTAGTTGGTATAAAAACCGAAGGAAACAGGGTTATTGGTGTTACAGTGAAAAATACAGATAAGTCTTCATCTGATTTCGGCAAATGTGAAGATATTTTATGTGATGAAGTAATTTCAACAATGGCTGTAAAGGATCTTATAGCTGCAATACCTGATGTTCCAAAAAATATCTACGATATCGCAAATAAACTACCATACCGTGATTTTATTACTGTCGGACTGTTAATGAGCAGGCTTGAGATTCAGAATAAAACAAAAATGAAAACCATCAACAATAACGTACCTGATTGCTGGATATATATTCAGGACAGAAACGTAAAAGTAGGACGACTTCAGATATTCAATAACTGGTCACCCTATATGGTTGAAGATATGGAAAAATATGTCTGGGTTGGTATGGAGTATTTCTGTAATGAAGGTGATGATATGTGGAATACACCTTCAGATAAGTTTATAGATTTTGCTATTGGCGAACTTGAAAAAGTAGGTATTATCAAACGATCAAATGTCAAGGACAGTTATACCACAAAAGTAAAAAAGGCTTATCCGGCTTATTTTGGTACATATGCTCAGTTTGGCGAAGTCAGAAGTTATCTTGATTCTTACGAAAATTTATTCTGTGCCGGACGAAACGGACAGCACCGCTATAACAATATGGATCACTCTATGTTGACGGGAATCTATGCGGCGCGTTGTATTATAAAAGGCAATCCCGATAAAGAAAGTGTATGGAATGTAAATACCGAAAAAGAATATCACGAAATATCCGAAAGTGAGGAAAAAGAATAATAAAGTGGATTCCATTAAAAAAAAACAGAAATTAATTTATGCGGCTGTTGCTTTTGTGTATGCTCTGATTACTTTGATTGGAGTAATCAATCATGAAATATGGTATGATGAAGCACAAGCATGGTGCGTTGCACGTGATAATGATATCTTTGGTATAGTAAATCATCTTAAATTTGAAGGACATCCGATACTATGGTATCTGATTATATTGCCGTTTGCTAAAATGGGACTCTCCTGCGTTTCAATCGGTTTCATCAGTTGGGCTATATCCGTCTTGACAGTTGGACTTATACTTTTCAAGATGAAGCTTTCTTTCAAAATGAAATTGTTTACAGTATTTTCCTGCGGCTTTTTGTTTTATAACAGTATCACTTCAAGACCTTATTGTGTTATTGTATTGCTTTTGGTACTTATATCGCTGATATATCCACGTAGAAAAGAACATCCTGTAATGTTCGGCGTACTTGTGGCTTTGCTTGCAAATACACATATATGTATGAGCGGACTTGTCGGATTTCTTGGCATACAGATGATATATGAACTCTTTACAGAATGGAAAACCTCACGTTGTAGCAGGAATTTTTGCAGATTAGGAGGGTTAGGAATAGCAGGTGTCGGTGTCGTTGCACTTGTCCTTCCTTTGTTTTTGTCGTTGCAAAGCAATCATGCGGTGACTGATTCGCCTCTGACCATCGGAAATGTTATTCCGAGATTGTTTAATTCATTTGATAATATCGGGAAAAATATTGCGATACAGATTCCAGGGCTTAATAGTATGCTTGCCAGCATTATAGCGATATTTCTGATTGCGATGTTTATACTTATGCGTCACTACCGTAAGGGCTTAATTGCAATGCTGATGTTTACGGCTTTTTATATCATTGCTACACAACTGATATATACTGTAATGCAGCCTACAAGAGCTATAACCTTTGTTTATACACTTTTATTGATATACTATACCGCTAAGGAAAATGAAACACCCAATAAAAGCAAACAGAAGGACAACTCAAAAGCTGATTCGAAGATTTTAAAACAAATCACTGATAGTATTTTAAAAATCGATGCTTGCTTTGACAAGGGGATTGTGGTAATTTTTTCTGTTATAATGTGTATTTCTTCTGTAAGAGGTATATATTGGTATGTGAAAGATGTTATTGGTAACTATTCGCTTTCTGTTGTTACTGCAGATTATATCAGAGAAGAATTGCCCGAGGGGTCTGTATTTGTGGTAGATAATTATCATTTTGTTCCGATTTCGGCGGAGCTTCCTGAGTATTATTTTTATTTCGAATCCAATAATGAGTTTTTGACATATGCGCCCAATATATCTACTAAGGATATGAAAACTGATAAAGAGAAAACAAAGAATGATCTGGAAAAATATACAAATATCTATCGGATGAGGTTTGTAGCTGACGAAGATGGTGATGCACTGTTTTCTGAGTCATTTTCTCCGGATATTATGTATATATCCAGAGCGATAAGTATAACAGAATTTTCTTTTGAATAAAGAAGTTTTCGCTCTCTTTTCTGTATGTAATAACAGCTGATAAATATTGACAAATTTCCTTACGAGTGATATAATTAAAAATGTGTGAAAAAACAAAGTTTTTACTTTTTAAAGGAATTATTTACATGTCTAAATCGTTTATAACAAGTATATTCAATAAATACAGAAATCTGATTTTATATGTGTTTTTTGGCGTCGCCGCTGTACTGATAGATTATGGTGTTTTTTTTGTTCTTGAGTTTTTTGATATTATACCAAATCCCGAAATCTCAAGTATTATAGGTAATGTTTGTGGATTTATATTTACATTCACAACTAATACTTTTATTAATTTCAAAAAGAGTAATAAAATTGTCAGACGCTTTTTATCATATGCTTTAGTATGCATTCTTGGAGCAGGTGTATCAACATTACTCATATATTTGTTGAAGTCGTATATAAATCTATACATACTTAAAATCGGTGTAATGGGTGTAGTTTGTATACTTCAGTTTATACTGAATAAATTCATTACATATAGAGACTGATATGGGTCTGTATATGATGTAAAGGAATGGTGTAAATGTCAATCAGTGTTGTTTTGCTTGCGTATAAAGAGGCAGAAAATCTTAAAGTTCTTTTACCGCAGATAAAGGAGAAAATTGAAGCAACCGGTGAAAATTATGAAATGATTATAGTTGATACTGCCCAGCCGCTTGATAATACATCTGAAGTGTGTGAACAGTTCGGGGCAAGGTATGTAAATCAGCGTTATCCCGGATTTGGCGGTGCTTTCAGAACAGGAATCGAAGAAGCACAATTTGATAAGTTTTTAATTATGGATAGTGATGGTTCTCATAATCCTGTTTATATTACAGATATATACAATCGTTTTTGTCAGGGTGCAGATCTTGTTATTGGTTCGCGTTATGTCAAAGGTGGAAAGACCAACGACGCATTTTCTTCAATTGTTATGTCTAAAATTCTCAATACAGTATTCAGAATTGTTATCGGTGTCAAAGCAAAGGATATTTCGACAGATTTCAGAATGTACGATACCGCACAGTTGAAGAAGACTGAACTGACATGTCAGAATTACGATGTACTTCAGGAAGTGCTTATGAGGCTCAAGCAGAATAACAAAAAGCTTGTTATTGCGGAAGTACCTATTTCATTTGACAAAAGAATGTTCGGAGAATCAAAGCGTAGGCTTATACCATTTATTATAGGTTATATAAAAACTATGTTCAGACTTATAGCTATCAGAATATCATCGTGCTTTACTAAAAGGAAATAAGCTATGAAAGATGCTTTAAAGGTTCATATAAAATCGAATTATAAATATTATATAATTCTGTTGGCATTAGCTTTGATGCATATTGTTCTTTTTTTTCTGTGTTGTGCGGAAGATATAATAAATTATGACAGCTCATATCAGTATTTTCTGACATTACATGATTTTGACGAAATTTTCAGATTGCTTCCGGAAGATTATAGCCCACCGTTTTATGCAGTTATATTGAAGCTATGGACTATGCTTTTCGGTGAAACACTTATTGTTATGAGAAGTCTTTCTCTCGTGGCTATGCTCGGCATGGCTTTTATTGCGTTATTTCCTGTTCGTGCCGCATTTGGTAATAAAACGGCTATTGTTAGCTCGTTACTGTTTGCATTTTCCAGTTTGAATTTTACCTTAATTCGTGAAATCCGCCCGACTGTTTTTGCCTTCTTTTTAGTAACGGCCGGGGCGGTGTATTTTTATTTGTCTTTTTTTCGCGAATACAGATATTCCTATATCTGTATGACAGTTTTTTCTGTTCTTGCAATGTACACACATAATGTCGGTATGCTCTCAATGCTATCGTTTTACATTATAGCTATTATTTTTTCAATTTGCACAAAGCGCTACGACAAAATGCGTAAATTTTTCATAAGCGGAGCAATCTGTGCTGTAGTGTATATTCCATGGTTAATAGTAGTATTAAAACAGTTTGGCAATGTGCTTAATAATTATTGGAAGGGAACAGACCCGACCTTATCCAAGATACTTTCGTGGTCTGTGTGGAGTAATTTTATTGGGTCTGAGAACAATATTCTACTTCTTTTTGTAATTCTCCTGATAACAGCAGCGGTGCTTATTGTTACATTCTGCAAAATCCTGAATAACTCTAAGAAGAAAAATGGAGAAAAGACAGAAAAAGAGTGCAAAAATCCGGATATTAAACAATATTTAATTAAAAGCCTGTTTGTTGTACTTTTGTTCGTAGGTCCTGTTGTAACACTTGTATGCTTCTGTGAGTTTGTATATCCTATTATTACGGCTCGTTATTTCTATATATTTGCCGGTATTGCATTGCTTATTATAGCATTGATCATAGTTCATTGTGATAATAAGATTGTACAGTTTGTTTTTGTGGGCGTTATAAGTGTAAATATGGCATTATCTGTGTATAACACCAAGGTTTTGCAGGATGAATCTGATTTTTCAAAAATGATTACTTATATCGATTCAGATTCCGAAGGACAACCTGCTTTCCTTCATTCTCACGAGTGGACGCTCGGTATTTTTATGTATTATTTTCCTGATGCGAAACACTATATATATGATGGTACCTGGTGCGTTTTAAATACTTATGATGTTTTTTCCGGAGACGTGATTGATATCGGAGCAGTGGAAAATATAAAAAATTACGAGGACAGTTTTTATGTAATTGATATGCATTTTCCTGACACAGATGAACCGGTAACTGATTCCTTGCGCAGGTATGAAGATTTTGAGTTTGCTGATTGCGGTGTATACACAGAATCATATACATTTCTGAAGAAATGGCTTCTTGTAAAAGTCGAATCGATATAATATGATATTTGTGTATTAAAAGGGGATAGATGGATTGAAATTTGTTCAGATAATAAAAAACAACATAAGTTTAGTATATGCCATGCTCTGCGTTGTGTTTGCTGTAGGTGTAATAGTTTTCATTTTCCCACAGTGCACCATCGATTATATCAATTATGACAGCAGTTATCAATATTTTCTGACACAGCATTCTATGGCAGAGATATGGGAGCTGTTGCCTCAGGATTACAGCCCACCGCTTTATGCTGTGTTGCTTAAAATCTATACAATGATTTTCGGCAACAGTCTATTTGTAATGAGAACCTTTTCGTTGTTTGCGGTTGGCGGAATGCTGTGGCTTGCTTTTTTTCCTGTAAGAGCGGCATTCGGATGCAAAACTTCATTTGTATGCGGAGTTATGGTTTTTTCTAATGCTATAGTGTATAGAATGCTTCCTGAAATACGTCCTACCATTTTTGGTATGTTTTTTATGATGGCGATAGCTGTATATGCATATATTGCCTTTTTCCAGGATAAAAAATATGCTTATATATGCCTGACTGTTTTTTCGGTTTTAGGTATGTACACTCATAATATCACAATGTTAGGCGCACTTGGGGTGTATGTAGTTTCATTGTTGTTTTGCCTGATAAAAAGGAATGTTTCAAAATTTAAAAAATTCTTTATAAGCGGATTAGTATGTGCGGTTATATATATACCGTGGCTTATTGTTGTTTTTAGGCAATTTGGTAATGTACAGGAGAACTTCTGGTCAACAAATATATCAACAGATACAGTTTTCAGATGGCTGTTCTTTGATTTTTTCAGCATAGGAGTCCTTACTCCTTTTGGTAGTGTACTTGTTATCGTATCACTTTTACTTATAGCAGCGGCGGTAATTGTCGTACTCCTTGCTGTCAGAAATCGTAAATTACCAGAAACTAAAACCGAGATAGCGGATTCGGTAGAAAAAAATCAGAGCATTCTATCACTTCCTTTTCTTGTGTGTGAATTGCTTTTTCCGATTGCTCTGATGGTTGGTTTTCATTACTTATGTTATCCTCTTGCAAGCAGAAGATATATGTTTATTTACAGTATTTTACTTGCAGTAATAATTTCTGTGGCAGTAACAAAATATCTTCATAAGCTTGTTCCTGTTGCATACTGCGTATTAGCGATTATAAATTGCTGTTATAACAATGTTGCTGTCAGAGATGATATTTCCAAAAGTGACGCCTATGTTGTTTTTGAAAAAATAAAAAATGAAAATCCTGATGGTAAAATAGCATTTCTTCATACTCACGAATTCTTCTTGGGCATAATGTCCTATTATTTTCCGGATGCAGAACATTATGTGTGTGACGAAACTTTTACAGTACTTAATACATACGATGTTTTTACAACCAACATTACAAATGTCGGCAGTATAGAAAACATATGGAATTACACCGATGAATTCTATATGTGGAGCGATTATAACTATGAGGAATATTGCACTTTTGATAAAGCTAAGGTGTTGTTATCTCCTGATAATATAGAATGTAATCCGGATAAATATTATAAACAGGCATATACAACGTGTGACTGGATATTACCTTATAAACTTTCCAGAGAATAAACTTCAAAACGAGGCGATTTATTTGAAAATTAAAGAGTGGTTGATAAAAAATTATTTATTTGTCATTATATGGGTGCTATGTACGACAATTCTGAGTGTTTTTGTCTTTCCGAAATTTTCTGCTGATTGCATAAACTACGATAGTAGTTATCAGTATTTTCTTACACAACATTCCGTTGCAGAGATATGGGAGCTGCTACCTCAGGATTATAGTCCTCCTGTTTATGCATTGCTTTTAAAATTTTATACTATGATATTCGGAAATACGCTGTTTATAATGCGTACAATGAATGTGATTATTATATCAGCTATTTTTTTGATAACACTTTTTCCTTTCAGAACTGCATTTGGTACAAAGGCATCGATTGTATATACGATATCTGTGTTTTGTTCTGCAACGTTATTAAACCAGGTTCATGAAATACGTCCTACTTTACTGGCTTTTTTTGCAGTTATCGGGATAGCGACTTATGCTTATCTGGTGTATTTTCGTACAAAAAAAGCATACTACATAGGATTTACTGTATTTGTGATATTGGGTATGTACATTCACAATATTGTAATGCTTGTAGCACTGGGTATTTATGTGCTGATGTTATTGTTTTCTCTGGTAGAAAAGGATTATAAAAAGCTTAAATCAATTTTTATAAGCGGAATAATTGCGGCGGTTGTATATATACCATGGCTGATTGTTGTATTCGGTCAGTTTGAAAATGCAAAATCCAGTTTTATAGAAATAATTCTCAATTTTGATATAGTTTATAAATGGCTTGTATCAAACATTATATTAACGCTTGACAATAATTTTATAGGAAGCTTATTGCTTGTTGCCTTTTCATTGGTGTTATGTTTTGCTGTAGTCGGACTAATTGACTGGAAAAAATTAAAAGGTGCAAAAACTGTTAAAGAAATTATGCATGCCGATAAAGCAAGATATAAAACTCTGATATTTGTATGCGGAGAATTGATTCTTTCTTTAGTTATTGTTTTCGCGTTTCATTTCATTGCATATCCGCTTATTTCGGAAAGATACATATATATAATCGGTATGATTTTACTAATGGTTATATCGGTTATTGTAGCTGAAATGAGTCCTAAAATATTTGCTGTTGTTTTCTCTGTTCTTTTTATTGTAAATGGTACTCTGTCAGTGCTGAAGGTTCAGGAAAAAGCTGACTCTGCAACTATGTCAACTATGGTTGAAAATATAAAAAAAGAAAATCCGGATGGAAAAATTGTATTTCTTCATACTCATGAGTGGACGATAGGAACGCTTAATTATTATTTCCCTGATGCAGAGCATTACATTTACGACAAAACCTTTACTGTTCTTAACGATATGAGTGTTATCAGTAAAAATATCGTGGATGTAGGTGAAATAGAAAATATCTGGAATTATACCGATAAAGTGTATGTGTTCGAGCCTGAGGGCACCTGGGAGGATACATATTCTTATGAAGAAATAATTGAGCTACTTGATCCTGATACTATAAATAAACATGTGCAATACATAAATATGTATTCCTATCTTCAGGTGTGTTGTCCTGTTTTACTGGAAAAATCAAATGCTTTGACGGAGTAAGAGGTGTAAATAATGCGTTATCGTATGAGTGTGATATTGTATTCTGTAGCAATGGCGGTATTATGCTTTATAATTTTTCCGCTTTCTGCTTCAGAAGACATATTTTATGACAGCTCATATCAGTATTTTCTTACACAACATAACTTTGCTGAAATTACACAGCTTATCCCGGAGGATTACAGCCCTCCGCTCTATGCGTATTTACTGAAATTATTTACGCTTGTTTTTGGAGATTCGCTTTTTGCAATGCGAGCGTTTTCACTGGTGGCAGTAGGGGGAATGCTTTATTTATCAACTTTTGTTGCGAGAAGAGCGTTTGGTGACGTTCCCTCTGTTATCTGCACCATATTGATTTTATGTTCAACTGTGAATTTACGAATTCTTTCTGATATACGCCCGTTGATTTTTGCAATGTTTTTTAATATGGCGCTGGTTTTATATGCATATTTGTCATATAAAGAAAATAAAACATATGCATATATATGTATGACAATTTTTGCGATAATGGCAATGTACACACATTATATTGCATTGCTTTCGGCGTTTGGCGTTTATGTTACCGTAATCCTAATTTCGCTGGTAAAGAAGGAGTATAATAAATTCAAGAGATTCTTTGTGTCAGGTGTTATATGCGCGGCGACATATATACCATGGCTTGCAGTATTAGCCGGTCAGCTCGGAAATGTAAAAGATCACTATTGGACGGTTAAATTCAGCTTTGATTCAGCACTTGAGTATATTTTATGGCGACCGTTTCAGGTAGAAAATACTACAATGGCTTTTATGAATTTAGTTATAAAGCTGTTTATATGTGTAGCTTTTGTAGTAGCTTTGATTATATTTATGAGAAGCGATAAAGTAAAAAATGTTACTCTGAAGAAGTTTTGGGCAGTATTAAAAGAAGAGGGAATAGGTAACGGATTATTGCTTGTATTATTGCTTGTGATTCCTGTTCTGATGTTTGCTTTTTTTGCAATCGTAATATATCCTGCCGCATCTCAAAGATATTTCTTTATTTTTCAGCCGATCTGGATGATAATTCTGTCCGTTTTTCTTGGGAAGATTTGTCCTCGTAAACTATCGTGTTGTGTTATAGCTGTAATTGTTTTTAATTTCTGTACAGCGTCGGTAACTCATTATACACAAATTCAAAATAATACTCTTGAAGAAATGAATAGTCAGATTGTATCGAAGGATGGAGAAGCGCCTGCTTTCTTACATCTTCACGAAGGTACTCTGGGAATAATGTCCTATTATTTCCCTGAAGCAAGGCATTATGTGTGTTCAGATACATATACGGTGTTGCGCACATACGACATATTCACGACAGATATACGCAGTATTGATGATATATGTGATATAGCAGATTTCGAGAGTAGTTTTTATATTTTTGACAGCAATTACACAAGCGCATTCCGGAATGACGAATATGAAATTGAATTTGTAGGTGACTACAATTCGTCGTACGGCCTTTATGCATCAGGTTTTGGTCTCAATAAAATAACTTTGGTAAATAGCGATGTGTCGCTTGAAAATTGATAAACAAAAAAATATAAAGGAGAAAAATATATGAAAAAGGCATTGATTACAGGTATCACAGGACAGGACGGCTCATATCTTGCAGAGCTTCTTTTGGAAAAAGGCTATGAAGTATATGGTACATGGCGTAGAAAAAGTAAGGTTGATTATGGTAATATCGAGCATATAAAGGATGAAGTAAAACTCATCTATGCAGATATGACCGATCTCACATCTCTTGTAAATGCAATGAGAATATCACAGGCTGATGAAGTGTATAACCTTGCCGCACAATCTTTCGTTGCGGTAAGCTGGGACAATCCTACAGCGACAGCGGACATCAATGCGATTGGTGTTACAAATATGCTTGAAGCGATCAGGATAGTAAAACCAGAGGCACGTTTTTATCAAGCATCTACATCCGAAATGTTTGGACTTGTACAGGAAATTCCTCAGAAGGAAACAACACCCTTTTATCCCAGAAGTCCTTATGGAGTAGCAAAGCTTTACGGTCATTGGATTACAAAGAATTATCGTGAAAGTACAGGTATGTATGCTTGCTCAGGTATTCTGTTTAATCATGAGTCAGAACGCAGAGGCAAGGAATTCGTAACAAGAAAAATTACTGATGCGGCTGTCAGAATCAGCATGGGACTTCAGGATTGCCTCGAGCTTGGCAATATGGATTCCAAGCGTGACTGGGGACATTCCAAGGACTATGTTTATGCTATGTGGCTTATGCTTCAGCAGGACGAACCCGATGATTACGTAATCGCTACAAATGAAACAAGAACTGTAAGAGAGTTTGTTGAAATCGCCTTCAGTCATCTGGATATAAAAATCCGCTGGCAGGGAGAAGGTGTTAACGAAGTCGGTATAAATGAAAGTAACGGCAAAACAATAGTAAAGGTAAACCCTGTATTTTTCCGCCCTGCGGAGGTTGATATTCTTCTCGGAGATCCGTCAAAGGCTGAAAAGAAGCTTGGTTGGACAAGACAGATATCTTTCTCAGAGCTTGTAAGACGAATGATTGAAAATGATAAGGAAATCATCAGGAAAGAGATGATGTCAAAGTGAAATCGCTGATTACAGGAGCGGCTGGATTTGTCGGAAGATATCTTGCACAAGAACTTGAAATTTCGGGATATGAAGTGATAGCAGCTAAGCTACCCTTTGAAAATATTGACTTTAAATGTAGTGCTGTATATGATTTGGATATAACGAAGCCGGCAGATATCGTAAATACACTTGAGTCTGTTAAACCTGACGTTATATTTCATCTTGCGGCACAAAGCTCGGTTGCTGTCTCTTGGAAATCACCGCACACAACAATGGAAGTTAATGTTTGCGGTGTTGTAAATTTACTTGAAGCAGTAAGAGATGTGTGCCCGTCGGCGTGTGTTTTACTTGTAGGTTCAAGCGAAGAATACGGGCTTGCAGGCGAAGAAAATACAGCAATAAATGAGGATATATATGTAAAACCTTGTAATATTTATGCTGTTTCGAGAGCAACGCAGAATATGTTGGGTAGAGTATATGCCGACTCGTACAATATGAATGTGATGATGACACGTTCGTTTAATCATATTGGCGTTGGACAAGCTTCATCTTTTGTAATTTCTGATTTTTGCCGTCAGGTTGCAGAAATTGAACGAGAAATTAAATTACCTGAAATGTATGTCGGTAACATTAAGACATCACGGGATTTTTCGGATGTAAGAGATGTAGTAAAAGCATATAGAATTATTACAGAAAAAGGTACGAAGGGTTGTACTTATAATGTAGGAAGCGGAAAGCTTATCACTATAGAGAATGTACTTGAAACAATCATTGGTTTTGCGTCAAAGGATGTTGCGGTAAAAATTGATCCCGGAAAGTATCGACCATCGGATACACCGCCGCTTAAAGCAGATACAACTCTCCTTAAAGCGCTTGGCTGGAAGCCTGAATACAGTATTGAACAATCACTGCATGATATGTATATACACTGGTATAATTCTATATAAATGAAAGGTTGTGTTATTATGAAATTGTGTGCCGTTATTATGGCTGGAGGAAAAGGGGAACGATTCTGGCCTAAAAGCCGCAATGATATGCCTAAGCAGTTTCTTTCGCTTACAGGTGACGATAAAACGATGATACAAAAAACTGTATCAAGAATCAAACCGTTGATTCCAGAGGAAAACATATACATTGTAACAAATCATAGTTATATCGATCTTGTAAAACAGCAGTTACCGGATATTCCCGCTGAAAATATTCTTACTGAACCGATGTCAAAAAATACAGCACCATGTATCGCGCTTGCAGCGGCGGTTATTGCCGCCAGACATGGTGACGCAATAATGGTGGTTTTACCTTCTGATCACTTAATCAGATACGAAGATATGTTTGTGGACACCATCCGCCAGGCGTCTGATATAGCTATTGAAAATAATAACCTTGTTACAATAGGCATAATGCCTACTCAGGCTGAAACAGGATACGGATACATCAAATTTAAGCCAAGTGTTGAAAAACGAGGCTTTGTATATGAGGTAGAAAAGTTTGTTGAAAAACCCTCCCTTGAACTTGCCAAAGAGTATCTTTCATCAGGTAAATATTTGTGGAACAGCGGTATGTTTGTATGGAAGGTGTCGTCAATAGTTGAAAATTTCCGTCAGCATTTACCACAGGTACATAAGTTGTACGGACAAATTTTCGATTCTGCCGATAAACCAGAAAGTGAACGTATTCTGACGGAAGCTTATAAAGGCATTGATTCCGTTTCGATTGATTTCGGTGTTATGGAGCATGCAGATAAAATTTACACTATACCCGGAAACTTTGGTTGGGATGATGTGGGTAGCTGGCTCGCTCTTGAAAGAATCAATCAGACAAATGAGCTTGGAAACGTGGTGAAGGGTGATGTTATCACCATTGATACCAATAACTCAATCATTGTCGGCGGTAGTAAGCTGATTGCTGTTGTTGGTATGAATGATATTGTTGTGGTCGATACAGAGGATGCCACTTTGATTTGTGCAAAGGATAGCACACAGGACATAAAGAAAGTGATTGAGAATATCAAGATTTGTAATCGTAGAGATGTAATGTAATAAATGCTATAATATATGTTATGGGAACTTGTTCCCATAAAGCAACCGATAGGTTGCAGGTGCGAAGCACAAACATATATAACAAGGTTCACTCAGCCGTCGAAATTTTCGTTTTCGTTAGTGGCATAAGGGTCTTATAAATTAAGCCCACCGACTAAGTCGGTGGGCTTAATTTTAATATAACATTTATTATTTTTCAGTCAGAATAACTGTATCGCCTTCGTTTATACCGCTTAAAATTTCGGTGTATCCGCCGGCTGAAGCACCGGTTTCTACAGGAATATCATATTTCTGGTCACCTTGAAGTATGGTACAGAAGGGATTCATACCATCTTTTTTTATAGCTGAATTTGGTACAACAAGAACATTTGTTCTCTTAGTGGTGATAGCATAGATAGTTGCCCATCCTGCATCGGCAGCTGATACGCCATCATTTTCATTTATAAGTCTGTCAACATCGTCAGCATTGATGGTAACGGCGCAGTATTTGGACGCATTTTTGGATGCTGTAGAAGGTACTGTATCAGGAGCTGCGCTGACTACACCTTTATAATCAACACTGTTTATTTTTAAATTGACATCCATACCGAAGCGCAGATTTTTGCCTGCTCCTTCAGAGTTATATACATAGATTGTTTCCGGGATAACTACAACGCACATTACATCGCCTTCTTTAAGCTCTGTGCCTTCTTTTGCATACGCACACTTTGAAATAACACCATCATAAGGCGCTGTTACTACTGCTGCGTTTCTTTTCTTGAGAAGCTTATCAAGTTCTATCTGATAGTATTCTCTTTGAATATAATCACCGGTAGCGGCTATTTTGATTTCAAGCTCTGTTATCTGAAAGTCGAGGTCGGTTGTATCAAGAGCAATTAAAGCATCGCCTTTTTTTACCTTCTGGAACTTTCCGATGTTGCAACTGCTGACCTTTCCGTTGAAGGGGGCGGCGAAGGTAGTTGATACTGCAAAATCAAGAGAAGCAGGGATTTTTTCTTCGGTTTCTATAGTTTTTATTTCTGCTGTTGCAGTTTTATAAGAAACTTTTGTTGTGGTGCCTATGGGAACGTAAATTTCGTTTTCAACAACATTTTCGTTGCAACCTGTAACAGCGACCAATAATGAAAATGTTGCTAAAATTCCTGCGATAATGCGTTTTGCGTTCATAAATTATCCTTTCTCTGTAGGTCAATAGGCTTATGTACGGGTAATTATTTCCAGACACATTCTTCCGTTGTGATAAGGACACTTCCAAGGGTCTACAACAGGCTTGAAGTCAGCGGGAATATCATCGTCTGTAAGCTGTGAGTGCCATTCTCCGCCTTCTCTTGTGTCGACTATTTTTGTTTTGATATAGTTCCATAATGAGAGAGCAATATCAAGATATTTATCGTTATTATACCTCTGATATGCATTGTAGAAGCCTACAACGCCTTCTGCCTGCACCCACCAGATATGCCAGGTGTTTATAACGCCTTTTTCTACTTCGTTATTAAGCCTGCCGTTGTTCATAGCACGTTGTGCAATATTCTCAACAACCACTTTATTCATGTTGGACGCTTTTTGTGAAAGCTCAGCATCGCCGAGAACATCGCAGGCTCTGTCAACAAGCCAGGTAGCTTCGATGTCGTGACCGTAGGAATAGATATCACCGATTTCATTAAGATGCTTATCAAAGAATACAAGGAGCTTTCCGTTTTCCTTGTCATAGATTTTGTCAATCATAATTTGGAGCTGGAATTTAAGGCAGTTTGCTACTTCCTGATTCTTGCATACACGATAAAGCTCTGTGTAGGCTTCGATGAGGTGCAGGGTAGTGTTCATAGTTTTGTCTGCCATAAGACCATTTTCAGAAAGTGCATCGTTTTCAATAAGCTCCCAGGTTCTGGATAATGCCTCGAGATAAGCAATCTCATCTCTGCATTTATCTTCTACGGTTCTGAATACATCAAGAGCAAGATTAAGTGCATTTTTATCCTTTGAAGCATCATAATAGCTGGACATAGCATAGATGAAAAATGCCTGACAGTATGTGTGCTTCATAGAGTCGTTTACTGTGCCATCGGCGTTCATCATCCAGTAAACACCGCCGTTTTCCTTATCAACACAGTAGGTTGATAAGAACTCGTATGCGTGCTTTGCTTTTTCAAGACATGCTTCGTCTTTTAAAACAAGATAGCAATTAGAGTAGAACCATAAAATTCTTGAATGAAGGATAACTCCCTTGGGAGCATCCTTATCAAGCTTTAAATCGTTGGACAGATAGCCGTAGAATCCGCCCTTTTCTGTATCAGCGAGCTGATTCCAGAAGGGGATTATGTGTTCTGTGAGTTCTTTTTGGATTTCCGTTTTGAACATTTTTTCATTTCTCCTTGTAGAGCTTAATTATTCATCTGCTCCGCAACATCTCTTATATTTCTTTCCACTTCCGCAGGGGCAGGGATCGTTTCTGCCTACTCTCTGGGAAGAATCTTTTTTTACAGGTGTGTGTGCTCCTGCATTTTCAGGTGCGGGTTTCATAACCTGCTCGCGCTGGGGAGGTGCTTCTGTTCTGACTTTGACTGTGAGCACAAGTCTTACTGTGTCTTCACGGATAGAAGCTATCATCTCATCAAACATAGCAAAGCCTTCGATTCTGTATTCTACTACAGGATCACGCTGTGCATAACCTCTGAGTCCGATACCGCGCTTTAATTCTTCCATTGCGTCGATGTGATCCATCCACTTTGTGTCAACTACTTTAAGCAGACAGATACGTTCAACCTCGCGCATGGTTTCGCTTCCGAGCTCTTCTTCACGGAGTTTATAACGCGATTCAGCTCTCTGGATAAGCATTTTGATGATATCCTTACGGTCGATATTATTAAGATCGTCAATGGTATAATCAAAATCGGTTTCTGTTGTAAGCACATTCATATAATGCTCACGAAGACCTGCAAAGTTCCAGTTTTCAGGATATTCATGTCCGCAGTAGGTAGCTACGCTCTCTTCAATGGTATCCTTAATCATACTTTTGATATAATCGCTTATATCTTCGCCGTTAAGCACCTTTGCACGCTGTGTATAGATTGTCATACGCTGCTGTGACATAACATCGTCAAAGTCAAGGACATTCTTACGGATTGAGAAGTTTCTGCCTTCAACCTTGCGCTGTGAGGATTCGATTGTGTTTGTGAGGAATTTGTTTTCAATAGGCATATCCTCTTCGATACCAAGAGTCTGCATAATACCCTGAACTCTTTCACCGCCGAACATACGCATAAGATCGTCTTCAAGAGAAATGAAGAAGCGGCTTTCGCCGGGGTCACCCTGACGGCCGGCACGACCTCTTAACTGGTTGTCGATACGGCGTGATTCGTGACGTTCTGTACCAAGAATAAACAGACCGCCTGCCTGTCTTACTTCTTCAGCTTCGCCTTCTATCTGATTCTTGAATTCTTCGTTATATTTGATATAGGTTTCTCTTGCGTTGATAATATCCTGATTATCTGTTTCAGCAAAGCCTGTTGCTTCGTTGATAAGGAATTCATCCATTCCTTCTTTTCTCATCTTTGCCTTTGCAAGGTATTCAGCGTTACCACCAAGCATAATATCTGTACCACGTCCGGCCATATTGGTAGCAATGGTTACAGCGCCTTTTTTACCTGCCTGAGCAACTATTTCAGCTTCTCTTTCATGATTCTTTGCGTTCAGTACCTCGTGCTTGATACCTTTTCTTTTAAGCATAGCAGAAAGGAGTTCTGATTTTTCTATTGTAATAGTACCTACAAGAACAGGCTGTCCCTTAGCGTGGCACTCTTCAATCTGTCTGATTACTGCTGTGAATTTGCCGTTTTCATTTTTATAAACCTGATCCTGATGGTCAATTCTTGCTACCGGCTTATTGGTAGGAATTTCGATTACATCAAGAGCATAAATCTGTCTGAATTCTCCTTCTTCGGTCATAGCTGTACCTGTCATACCGGAGAGCTTATCGTAAAGTCTGAAGAAGTTCTGGAAGGTGATGGTTGCAAGTGTCTTACTTTCGTTCTTTACCTGTACGCCTTCTTTTGCTTCAATAGCCTGATGTAAGCCTTCGTTGAATCGACGACCGAACATAAGACGACCTGTGAATTCATCTACGATAACAACTTCGCCGTCTTTAATTACGTAGTCGACGTCGCGTTTCATTATGCCCTGAGCCTTTATAGCCTGGTTAACATGGTGCAGAAGAGTAACGTTTTCCATATCCATAAGGTTTTCTACACCAAAGTAAGCTTCTGCTTTTCTTACACCTCTTTGTGTAAGGGTAGCGCTCTTGGCTTTTTCGTCTATGATATAGTCACCGTCGATGACATCCTGATCTTCCTTGCTGTCAAGTTCTACAACCTTGTAGGGGCGGAGGTTTCTTGCTAATTTATCAGCTTTCTGATAAAGGTCTGTAGACTTGTCACCGGCACCTGAAATGATAAGGGGAGTTCTTGCTTCATCGATTAAGATAGAGTCAACCTCGTCCACGATTGCAAAGTTGAATTCACGCTGAACCTTGTCCTTCTTGTGGATGCACATATTGTCACGGAGATAGTCAAAGCCGAGCTCATTGTTAGTACCATAGGTAACATCACAATTATAGGCTTTTCTTCTCTGGTCGTTTGTCATATCATGAAGAATCATTCCGACTGTAAGACCAAGGAATCTGTGTACACGACCAATCATTTCGCCGTCACGCTTTGCAAGATAGTCGTTTACGGTTACTACGTGAACACCTTTGCCGCTGAGTGCAACAAGATAGGTGGGCAGTGCCGCTACAAATGTTTTACCTTCGCCTGTTCTCATTTCTGCAATACGTCCCTGGAATAATACAATACCGCCAAGCACCTGTACAGGATATGGTTTTTTGCCGAGAACTCTCCACATAGCTTCTCTGCAGGTAGCAAATGCGTCAGGAAGAATGTCTTCGAGAGTTTCACCATTTGCAAGTCTGCCTTTTAAAATCTCAGTCTGTGACTTGAGCTCTGTATCTGTCATTGCTGCATATTTTGACTCAAGATCCAGAACCGCTTCTTTTAAAGGGGTAATTCGCTTAATTTCTTTTTCTGAATAATTTCCGAATAATTTTGTGAGTAAGCTCATTTTATATTGTCTTGTCCTTTCTATGTTCCAGATTAAATGCCTTTAAGGCACAACTGTTGTATTTTAATTTACATTCTTTAATATTATACACCTAACGGGTGTATTTGTCAATAAAAACTGTCGGTTATTTGTATATATTTTACACAAATTTTTTTAAATTAACTATTGACTGTTTGGCTTTCTTGTGCTAAAATAACTATGTAGAATTGTATATAAGCCATACAATCAGAAAGGATGTATCAGTTATGCTTATAAATATGATGGAACACTATGTTGATGAAAGGTTATCAGAGCTTTTATCCAAGAATGATTGCTGTAAATGTGAGGTATGTGTTGAGGATATGAAGGCATACGCTCTTAACAGATTGCCTTCAAGATACGTCAGCACAGTAAACGGCGAGATATTCACAAGAATCACTCAGGAGATGGAAAGCCAGCCTACAGTAGACCTTGACGTTGCTGTTATGCAGGCAATTACCAGTGTCGGAGCAAATCCCAGACATAGAAAATAATATAATTATTCGTTGTGAGGTACGAGATATACTTTTACCGAACAGGCTTTTACAAACAGCGTTGACTGACTTTAAAGATGTAAAATCTGAAAAGAAAGACGGAGCTTTATAGAAATATAGCTATTATTGTATCGCTATAGCTATGCCTTTTACAGCTGTGTCTTTGCATGGCTGTTTTATTTTTGGAAAGGACAAAAACTATGTGCGAACAAGAAAGCAGAGTTGCTCTTATAGGAATTGTAGTATCGGAGCCTGACAGTGTTGTAAGGATGAACGAGCTTCTGCATGACAATGCATCTTACATTATCGGCAGAATGGGAATTCCTTATGAAAAAGCAGGGGTATCGATAATCAGCATTGCTATAGATGCACCGCAGAATGTTATAAGTACTTTATCGGGCAAGCTTGGTGCATTGAAGGGCGTTACTACCAAAACTATATATCAGAAGCTCCCGACGGAGAACGGAGAATAATATGGATAAACTTAAAGTTCTTGTTGACAGGCTTTATGACACCCATCATCTCGAAAAGGATGAATATGTAACTCTTATAGAAAATCGTGACAGCATAAAGGATTACGTTTTTAGGCTTTCATCAGCAGTCAGGGAAAAGCATTATGGTAAGGATGTTTATATAAGGGGACTTATCGAGTTTACAAGCTATTGTAAGAATAATTGCTATTATTGCGGCATACGAGCAGGAAACAAGGATGCAAAACGTTACCGACTCAGCAAAGAACAGATACTTGAATGCTGTGAGACGGGTTATGCTCTCGGCTTCAGAACCTTTGTACTGCAGGGCGGTGAAGACCCTTATTACACAGATGATATTATATGTGATATTATAGGAGAAATAAAATCCCGTTATCCCGATTGTGCGGTTACACTTTCGATAGGTGAAAAAAGCGAGGACAGCTATAGAAAGTTTTTTGAAGCCGGAGTAGACAGATATCTTCTTCGCCACGAAACAGCAAACTGTGAGCATTACAGCAAGCTTCATCCAAATCCGCTTACAGCGGAAAACAGACAGAAATGTCTTTTTAATTTGAAAAAAACAGGATTCCAGACAGGTGCAGGTTTTATGGTAGGTTCGCCATATCAGACAAACGAACATCTTGCAGAAGATTTGCTTTTCTTGGAGAAGTTACAGCCTGAGATGGTAGGAATCGGACCATTTATACCACATCACGCAACTCCCTTTGCGGATATGCCACAGGGTACCGCTGAGCTTTCGATATTTATGCTCGCTCTTGTAAGACTTATTCTGCCTACTGCATTGCTACCTGCTACAACAGCCCTCGGAACTATACTTCCAAACGGCAGAGAGCTTGCGCTGAAGGTTGGTGCCAACGTAGTGATGCCGAATCTGTCACCAACGGACGTAAGAAGCAAATATCTGCTTTATGATAATAAAATAAGCACCGGCGAAGAATCAGCGCAGAGTGTAAAAAGTCTTGAATGCAGAGTTTTATCTGCAGGATATAAAGTAGTCAAAACCAGAGGTGATCACGCCTCTTTTACAGAAAGGAAATAAATTATGTACAACCCAAAATCACTTAAAGCAGAAGAGTTTATCAGCCACGAGGAAATTATGGAAACTCTTCAGTATGCAGAAGAAAACAAGAATAACGAAGCGCTTATTGACAGTATTCTTGAAAAGGCAAGAGAGAGAAAGGGACTTTCACACAGAGATGCCGCAGTTCTTCTTGATTGCGAGATTCCTGAAAAGAACGAGGAAATTTATGCTCTTGCACAGCAGATAAAGAAGGATTTTTACGGCAACAGAATAGTTATGTTTGCGCCGCTTTATCTTTCCAACTACTGCGTAAACGGATGCCTCTACTGCCCTTACCACGCAAAGAACAAGACTATCTGCCGTAAAAAGCTTACTCAGGAGGAAATAAAGGCAGAGGTCATCGCACTTCAGGATATGGGACACAAAAGACTTGCTCTTGAAGCAGGCGAGGATCCCGTGAATAACCCTATCGAGTACATTCTTGAAAGCATAAAGACTATCTATTCTATAAAGCATAAGAACGGTGCTATCCGCAGGGTAAACGTAAACATTGCCGCTACAACGGTTGAAAATTACAGAAAGCTCAAGGATGCAGGAATAGGCACATATATTCTTTTCCAGGAGACCTACCACAAAGAAAGCTATGAGCGTTTACATCCCACAGGTCCTAAGCACAACTATGCATACCATACAGAAGCTATGGACAGAGCTATGGAGGGCGGTATTGACGATGTAGGCATCGGCGCTTTATTCGGACTTGAACTTTACAGATATGAGTTTGCAGGCCTTTTAATGCACGCTGAACACCTTGAAGCAGTACACGGCGTAGGTCCTCACACTATTTCAGTCCCCAGAGTAAGAAGAGCAGATGATATCGATCCCGATGAATTTGATAACGGTATCAGCGATGATCAGTTTGCAAAGATTGTTGCTTGTCTCAGAATTGCAGTTCCTTACACAGGTATGATTGTATCAACAAGAGAAAGCCAGAAGAGCAGAGAAAAGGTGTTACAGCTTGGCGTTTCACAGATAAGCGGCGGCTCCAAGACGAGTGTAGGCGGCTATGCAGAGCCTGAAGAGGAAGAGGATAACTCTGCACAGTTCGACGTATCCGATACCCGTACACTTGACGAAATAGTAAACTGGCTTATGAGACTCGGGTATATTCCTTCCTTCTGTACAGCTTGCTACAGAGAGGGAAGAACCGGCGACAGATTTATGAGCCTTTGCAAGTCAGGTCAGATTCAGAACTGCTGTCACCCCAACGCTCTTATGACATTAAAGGAATATCTCGAAGACTATGCAAGCGATGACACAAAGAAAATAGGTGAAGAGCTTATCGCAAAGGAGCTTTATAATATTCCTAAGGATAAAGTAAGACAGATTGCAATGGAATACATCGATAACATCAAGAACGGACAGAGAGATTTCAGATTCTAAAGGAAGGTAAACTATGAGCCTTAATTCTACTCCCAGCGGAGAAAGAATCCATATAGGAATTTTCGGCAGAAGAAATGCCGGTAAATCAAGTCTTATAAATGCGATTACAGGTCAGGAACTGGCGGTGGTATCTGATACAGCAGGTACTACTACTGACCCTGTTTCCAAGGCTATGGAGCTTTTACCCTTAGGTCCTGTTATGTTAACCGATACCGCAGGTATCGACGACGTGGGCGAACTTGGAGCACTCCGTATAAAGAAAAGTCTTGAGGTACTTTATAAAACGGATATCGCCTTACTCGTAACGGATAGTCTTATCGGTGAAAACGAATATGATAAGGAAATAGCCGAGAAGCTGAAAAAGCATAATATTCCTTATATCAGAGTGTTCACTAAGTCTGATCTGGCTGAACGTAACGATGATAAACAAACCGGTGTAATATATGTTGACAGCGTAACGGGCAAGAATATAAATGAGCTTAAAGAGCTTATTGCATCTACGTTACAGCTTAAAGACGAGGATAAGAAAATCTGTGCAGATTTACTGTCTCCTCTTGATACTGTTGTGCTTGTAGTACCGATAGACGCTTCTGCTCCTAAAGGCAGGCTTATATTACCCCAACAGCAGACTATCAGGGATATTCTTGAAGCAGGTGCAATTAGCGTTGTATGCAGAGATACCGAGGTTAAAGCAGCGTTAGAAAAGCTTTCTGTAAAGCCGAAACTTGTCATAACCGATAGTCAGGCATTTGGCAAAGTATCAAAGGATGTACCTGATGATATTATGCTGACGTCCTTTTCGATTCTTTTTGCAAGATACAAGGGAAATCTCAAAAAGAACGTAGAAGGTGTAAAAGCGCTTGATTCTTTATCCGACGGAGATACTATACTTATTTCGGAAGGCTGTACACATCACAGACAATGTGAGGATATCGGAACAGTAAAAATTCCTGCCTGGGTAAAGAAGTATACCGGTAAAGATGTAAAATTTGAATTTACATCAGGCGGCACTTTCCCTGAAGATTTGTCGAAATATAAAATGATTATTCATTGCGGTGCTTGTACGCTCAGTGAAAGGGAAATGAAGTACAGAATTTCATGTGCTGCTGAGCAGAATATCCCTATAACCAATTACGGAATAGCGATAGCATATATGAATGGTATTCTGAAGAGAAGCGTTAAGCCCTTTGATGAAATTTATTCTCTTTTATAAGGTGAAAATATGGCTAAAGAAAAAGACAATAAAACCAATGCAATGAGGATTCTTGATAAAAACAAGATTCCCTATAAAGTAAATACCTATGATTGTGATGAATTTATAGATGGTGTTCATATTGCTGATATGCTTGGGCAATCCTATGACAGTAGCTTCAAAACTCTTGTAACCGAAGGAAAGTCCAAGAACTACTATGTTTTTGCGATACCGATTCATTTAGAGCTTGATATGAAAAAGGCGGCAAAAACGGTAGGAGAAAAGTCGGTAGAAATGCTTCCCGTGAAGGATATAAATGCTGTTACAGGCTATATCAGAGGCGGTTGTACGCCAATAGGTATGAAGAAACTGTACAAAACTGTTTATCACAGCACGATAAATAATTTTGAAGAAATAATAGTCAGCGGCGGAAAGCTTGGTACACAGATTGTTATTAAGCCTTCGGATTTAATAAAGGTGACTAACGCTATTGTTTCGGATATAGTAAAAGAATAATAACGTAAATTTTTGGATAGCTTCGGCTATCCGATTTTTTTGTCTATTGCAAAAAGTTTTTAAAAAAGTTATTATAAAATGGGAATATTTAATGGAAAAATCTTAACTTATTATATAGAGGGAAATAATCTAAGGAGATGATAAAGCTTGCATACAAGTGATGAGCAAATCATAGAGATGCTATTTAACAGAAACGAGCAGGCTCTTACGGATACAGACAACAAATACGGTAAGCTATGCAGAAAGATAGCCTATAATATAATAGGAAGTCAAAACGACGTGGAGTTTTGCGTAAACAATTCATATTTTCAGTTATGGAATGCCATTCCGCCTGCACGCCCAAAATCCCTTAAAGCGTATCTTTGCGGCATTGTAAGAAATATCGCTGTAAAAATTTACAGAGAACAGGCAGGCTACAATGAGGCACACACAAGCCTTTCAGAACTGACCGAATTGTTTAAAGATAGCGTAAAGATTGAAGAACAGTTTGATGGCAATATGCTTGGCGTATACATAAACGAGTTTTTGTCTTCGTTAAGCGATACCAACCGCAGAGTTTTTATTCTGAGATATTACTACAACACACCTGTTCATACCATTGCCAAAGCACTTAAAATTAAGGATTCGACGGTAGGAACAAAGCTGTACAGAACAAGAGAGGAGCTTAAGCGCTTTCTTATAGATAAGGGCTATAAGCTTTAAGGAAGGGAGAAGGTTATGAAGAAGATATACGATGCTTTGTCGGTGGCTATAGATAGCATTGATAGAGAGTATTATGAGGATGCGGCAGAGTTCCTGCCAATCGAAAGTAATGAAATTTCAAGATGTTATTTTATAAACGAGGAGGATCTTGTTGAAATGAAAAGTGAAGCAAAAAAGACAAGTAATATTGCAAAGATAGTGGCGGTAGCGGCGGCGTTTATTTGCGTTGCGGCAGTTTCAGTATTCCTTATTATGAATAATAATAAGGTGCAGGTGCTTGACGACTTATCATCAGGTTCTTATGAAAGCAGCACAAATATTTCTGAAAGCAACGCAAGCATCTCCGGGAACAATTCATACGATTATGTAACAGTACAAAACGCATACAATATGGAGAACATTCCAAATACGGAAGATTTTGATACATCACAGATGCTTGTTAACAAGATAAATGTTGAAAAATTATACAGCTTCTCTACAGAAGTGGCACCTATATTATCGCAAAAAGAAATAATTGAAAATTTCAGAAACAGAGTAAAAGAAAACGTGGGTGAAAATTACAACGAAGATGAACTTCAAGTAATGAGTGTCAAAGATGCAAAAACGGGTGAATTTATAGGTGAAAGCAGAGCACCACTTTCTCTTTATGAGGAGCAAATAATAAGCGGTGAATATAAGTATGTTTTGTTATTTTACGAACAGATGGACAAGTACGACGAAAATAACAAGCTTATCACGCAGTATTATGGCAACAATACGCTTATGACAGGGGATGTTATAGCAGAACTGAAAGGCAAAGGCAGAGATTTATACAAGCAGCTTTCGGGTGACTATAGTGGCACAGGTGGTATTGTGGCAGTTGTATCGTTACCTGAAAAGAAGAGAATTTTTCTCGGTGAATCAGGCAACGAAGCTTTATCGGAAAAAATAATTTTTTCTGATAAAGCGGTAACAGTTGAAGAAATGATCAAATCCGTAGAAAAAAATATATACGAAAATATAGTGTACGGTGCTTGTGACTTTGATTACAAGGTCTCAGGTTTCACAATTACCGATGCAGGCAACGGAAAAGAGTGTGCATCTTTTTCAATCGCTCCGTACTTTGAAGGTTTGCCGCTTCTTGCTTATGGAAACAGAGGGAGAACTGTTGCTCATGAAAATGACCCCAGTCTACGTGGAGAGGGAATAGAATATTATATGGGAGAAATCGGCTATGTAAGCAGCGATTCTCACGATGCATTTAATTTCATGAATTACGGGAAAATCACAGAAAAAACAGAAATTAAGGGCATAATTGATCTAAATACTGCTTTAAACAAGGTTTACAAGGAGAAAGCACCAGAGCTGAAGCTTGATATATATTCGGCAAATCTTAAATACGCCAGAACATCTGAATTAAACTATTTCCCTGTATGGCAAATAGTATGTGTGAACAAACAGCAAAAGGACTCAGTATATGTGTATCTTGTTGACGCTGAAACAGGAGAAACTTGCATGTCAATTTATAATTTCCTTGAATACTTTAAGTAAAGGTATACAAAATGAAAAAACTTTTCAATGTGATATACAGTGATATTAAAAAATCAATATTCAACATCGGCTTTGTCGGTGCGGTATTCGTTACCTTTATCCTTTGCTTTGCAACAGATGTATACAACGACCCGACAAATGATAAGGCGTATTCTGTTTTTGAGATGATATTCAGCTCTGACAGCGAAATTTTACTGTCACAGATTTCTATGTCATCAATAATGGTATTTGAAAAAGCTCTTATCGGCTACGGAAATATGTTTTTGCCGATAGTAGCAAGCTTTCCTTTCGTAGTATGCTTTTGTGCGGAGCGAAACAGCGGATATATGAGATTTTCTATATCAAGATCGGGTAAAATCAGATACTATATATCAAAATTTATATCCTGCATTTTATCAGGCGGTTTAGCTGTAATGTTTGGCGTGTTTCTTTTTGGTGTAGCGGCAGACCTTATATTCCCCGGTATAGAAAACTACAGCACTATGCAGGACAGTATATCTGCTTTTTATCCCGACGGAATGATGATTGTTGTCGTTAAAAAGCTTATATCAGCAATGCTCCACGGAATTTTTGCTACTCTCCCTGCATTTCTGATATGCTCCTTTTGCAGAAATCCTTATGTGATTTTGTGTTTGCCTTTCTTGTTTATGTACATATGGGAAACGCTGATAAACAAATTCACTATAGCAGGCTTTGAACAAGGAGATTTCAATGTGTTTAATACTATCGCTCCTTACTCCCCTTACTCCGCCTCCGACCTTCTCTATCCGCTTGAAGCAGAGCGTCTGATACCAACGCTTATAGTTAATATACTACTTATCCTGATTGCATTAACAGGCTTTATCCTGTTTATGAACAAGCGTACAGACAGGGGGTGCTGATGTGGAAAAAATAAAGAAATCCTTATCCTGTGCCTTTATAGAATATACGAAATGGATACTTGACAGCAGAATGATAATTATAGCTGTGCTACTTGTTTTTATTTATAGCTTTGTGATAACACCGCTTCTTGATAATGCGATGCTTATGGGGAATATGCCTCTTAATCTTTTTGAGCCATTTATTGCAGTTGCAAATTCAGGACTTGTATTACTTATTCTCCCTCTTACATTTATGGTACTTATTGCAGATTTCCCCAAAATCGACATAAGCACAATATTTTACATACATCGTACAGGCAGAGTGCAGTGGCTTATTGGTCAGCTTTTAAAGCTTGTTATGATGGTGTTATCTTTCCTGTTAGTTATATTTTTAGGGAGCGTCATTCCTGTTCTCACTAACAGTTATATCGGAGATAACTGGAGTAAGGTCGTGCTGGAATTTGCACTTATTTTCCCTGAAAAATCAGGGAATTTCGGTGTTCAGCTTTTACCCGAAAACCTTTATAATCAGATGAAAATTTCCGAAGCGGCAGTGCAAAGCTATTTGCTCCTTTTTGCTTATCTTATGATTATAGGTCTGATACTGCTTTTCTTCTCTGTGATAAAAAGAAAGACAATGGGCTTTGTAATATGTGGTACAGTAATAGCACTCGGTACGGCTTTCTGCTCCATAAAAACTGAGCTTATGTGGACAATGCCGATGGCAAATTCTATTATATGGCTTCACTATACAAAGTATCTCAGAAAACCCATAATGCCGATGTGGTTTTCGGTTTTGTATCTTTGTTTCTTTATCATTCTTCTGATAGTTTTAAGCTTTATTGCTGTAAAGAAAATGAATTATGATAATATATCAGAAGTGACAGCCTGAAAGGATAGCTATGAACATAATAGAAATAACCTCTTTAAACCTCACCCTCACCAAAACCGAAATACTAAAAAATATAAACCTCACCTTTGAGAAAGGCAAGATCCACGGTCTTATCGGCAGAAATGGTAGCGGTAAGACGATGCTTATGAAATGCATCTGCGGCTTTGTAAAGCCTACAAGCGGTGAAATAAAGGTGAATGGTGAGATAGTCGGCAAGGATTGTGATTTTCCTAAGAATATGGGGATTATCATTGAAACACCGGGATTTATCCCATATTACAGCGGATACAAGAATTTAAAACTTCTTGCAGATCTCAATAAAAAAGCAGATAAAGACAAAATAAGAGAAACAATGAAAAAGGTCGGACTTGACCCTGATTTAAAACGTCATGTACGCAAATATTCCCTCGGTATGCGTCAAAGACTCGGACTTGCTCAGGCTATTATGGAAGACCCCGAAATCCTTATTCTTGACGAGCCCTTCAACGGACTTGACAAGGATGGCGTAAATGATATGAGGACATATCTTCTCGATCTGAAAACACAGGGAAAGACTATCCTCATCGCCTCGCATAACAGTGAAGATATCTCCGTACTGTGCGATACGGTACAGGAGATGGACAAGGGTGAGATTGTTTAAAAAAGCATTCTGACGGCAATTACACTTGCTATCCAGCCGGTCATATCTCCCACAAGTGCCGCAGGGATAGCGTATCTTGAATTTTTGATTTTAACGGCACCAAAATATACTGCAACTGTATAAAAAGTCGTTTCAGTGGAGCCCATCATAACAGAAGCAACTCTGCCAATAAAAGAATCCGCTCCATACTGCGAAACAATATTATTATATACCGATAATGCTCCGCTTCCTGACATAGGTCTTATAAATATAAGCGGAGCACATTCGCTTGGAAAACCGAAAAAATCTGTTAGCGGCTGTACAAATGAAGCAAGTATCCCGAATCCACCGACGCTTTTAAACATACCTATACAAGTCATAAGACAAATGAGAGACGGAAGAATATCAAGACTTGTTGATATACCTTCCTTTGCACCTTCAAGAAATGCATCGAATATGTCGGTTTTTTTAAGCAAAGCAAAACCTGTTATTACAAGTATAATAGTAGGTATAAAATAATCAGTAAAAGTCACTTTTATGTACTCCTTTTTGAAAATCGTGAAAATACTTTTACTGCAAGTACAGTAAGCGACAGAGTAATGGCGGAAACTACCCATACTGCAGGTATTATATCGGAGGGGGTTGCGCTTCCGTATTTGGCACGTAGTGTAATTATAGTAGCAGGGAAGAGCTGAAGCGCCGCCGTATTAAGTACTGTCAGCATTATCATATTGTTGGAAGCCGAGTCGGTAACTCCCTCGTTTTTTTTCAGCTCTTCCATTGCCTTTATGCCGAGAGGGGTGGAGGCGTTTCCTAGACCCAACAGGTTTGAGATGAAATTGAGACAAATATATCCCATAGCTTTTGAATACCTGCCGATGTCGGGGAAAAGTATTCTCATTAAAGGAGTAAAAAAAGCCGATAATTGTTTTACAAGGCCGGATTTTTCTGCAACATTCATTATTCCGCTCCATAGGCATATGCTTCCGCAAAGAGAAATCGATAAGTTTACCGCATTTGCACATTCGGTAATAATTGAAAGCGATAATTTTGACATTTCGTTGTTTATCAAGGCTAATAAATACGAAAATATTACTATTATACCTATCAGGTATTGCATTGGCCCTCCTTTAAAAAATAAGTGTTTGGTGATTGTGTTACAAAATAATTTTTATATTCAGCTAAATTTATGCAAAAAGTAGAAATATTACAAAGAGTTATACAATGGATAAAAAGAAAATATTTTATTACAAATTGTATATGAAAATATTCAGATGTAAAAGCTCTCCAATACACGGATTTACATTGTATAAATGAATAATATACATATATATACAAGATATGATGTATAAAATAATAAAATTAGCTGATTTGACAAAATCGTTAGTTTTTGGTAAAATACAGTAGGTGAGAGATGACGGACTCTCACAAAAAACGGAAAGAAAAGTAAAAAGGAGTAAGTAAAAATGAAATCTACCGGAATTGTAAGAAAAGTTGACGAGCTGGGAAGAATCGTTATTCCCATCGAACTGAGAAGAACTCTTGATATCGGCATCAAGGATTCACTTGAAATCTATGTTGATAACGATCAGATTATTCTCAAAAAGTATTCACCTGCATGTTCATTCTGCAATAATGCAAGTGATATCAAGCAGTTCAAAGGCAAAAACATCTGTAAGGATTGCCTGAATGCTCTTACAAAAATCTAAAAATAACAAAATACATAACCGCTGTTTAAAACAGCGGTTATTTTTTTAACACTTTTGCTATTGCATTTATATTTTAAATGTAGTATAATAAAAGGGATGAGCGGATATCCCGCAATTTAAAATTAAAGGAGAATACAAATGTTAGTATCAGCTAAGGAAATGTTAAACAAGGCTCGTGAAGGCAAGTACGCTGTAGGTCAGTTTAACATCAACAATCTCGAATGGACAAAGGCAATCCTTCTCACAGCACAGGAGTGCAATTCACCTGTTATTTTAGGTGTTTCTGAAGGTGCAGGCAAGTATATGTGCGGTTACAAGACCGTAGTAGGTATGGTTAAGGGTATGATCGAAGAACTCGGTATCACAGTTCCCGTTGCTCTTCACCTCGACCACGGCTCATTTGAAGGTGCAAAGGCTTGCATCAATGCAGGCTTCTCATCTGTAATGTTCGATGGTTCACACTATCCTATCGAAGAAAACATCGCAAAGACAACAGCTCTCGTAAACGCTTGCGACGTTCTCGGTATCTCTCTCGAAGCAGAAGTTGGCTCTATCGGTGGCGAAGAAGACGGCGTTGTAGGTGCCGGCGAATGTGCAGATCCCGACGAATGCAAGATGGTTGCTGATCTCGGCGTAACAATGCTTGCTGCAGGTATCGGTAACATCCACGGCAAGTATCCTGAAAACTGGGCAGGTCTTTCTTTTGATACACTCGCTGCTATCAAGGAAAAGGTTGGCGATATGCCTCTCGTTCTTCACGGCGGTACAGGTATCCCTGAAGATATGATCAAGAAGGCAATCTCTCTCGGCGTTGCAAAGATCAACGTTAATACAGAATGCCAGCTCGCATTCCAGGCTGCTACAAGAGGCTACGTAGAAGCAGGTAAGGACCTTCAGGGGAAGGGCTTCGACCCCAGAAAGCTTCTCGCTCCCGGCTTTGAAGCAATCAAGGCTACAGTTAAGGAAAAGATGGAACTCTTCGGTTCTGTTAACAAGGCGTAAGCTTTACAATCTGATAATAAGGAAGGCAGACGGAAACGTCTGCCTTTTTATATAAAAATTTTCCCCACAACCTAAAGTTGTGGGGAAAAGCGTTATTAGAATATCATACAAAAACCATTGAGTAAGAACAGAAATCCAAAGTTGAAAACAGAGAACTCTGCGATATATTTCTTTGTTTTGCCGGGGCAGACCGTGTTATATTGTCTTAACGTAATAAGACTTGCAAGGGAAGCAATAAGAGTACCGACGCCGCCGATATTTACGCCGAGCAGAAGATTTCTGTAATCCTCGGTGAACTGGGATAACAGAATAGCGGAGGGTACGTTGCTTATTACCTGACAGGAAAGAGCGCTTACAAGCAGGGTGTTCATTTCCAGCATGCCGCCGATAAGCTCCTTTACTACATCGATTCTTGCCATATTTCCTGCAAAGATAAAGAAACATACAAAGGTTAATAGCAAACTGTAGTCAACAGCTTTCAGAGCCTTTCTATCTGTAATCAGAAGTGCCGCAGGAATTACGATAAGTCCCGTCCAGTAAGGGATTATATTAAATACAATGATTATAGAAAAAGCAAACAGAATGAGATAGAATATCGTGCGTGGCTTACTTATCATTACCTTTTCGTCTGCGAAGCTCATAGGCTCTGCTTTTACAAAGATTATACAGCAAAGAGAAATGAGCACAACCGCAAATAAGAAGGGTGGGAGCATTATCATTGTAAATTCGTCTATAGGAATATTGAATTTTGAGTATAGGTACAGATTCTGGGGATTTCCGAAGGGTGTCAGCATTCCACCTAGATTTGCGGCTATATTCTGCATTATAAAGGTGAAAGCCATATGCTTTTCCTTGTTCGTTGTATGCAGAACGAAATAGCCCAGCGGCAGAAAGGTGAGAAGAGCCATATCGTTGGCGATAAGCATTGAGCCGATAAAGGTTACCCAGACAAGAACTAAAATACAAGCTCTTGCATTTTTAAATGAGCGTACTATTTTACAAGCTAAAATATAAAAGAAGTTTATGTTTTTTAAAGCACACACTACTGCAAGTACGCAGAAAAGGCAGGTGAGCGTCTTATAGTCAAAGTATCCTAGATACTGACTGTCGGGCGGTATGATGAAAGTTGTAATCATAGCCGCAAAAAAAGCTATCAGCAAAACGGCATTTTTTTTGCTGAATCCGAGTATTCTGTTCATTTTTTAGTTTCTCCGCTGTTTGTTGTTCTTTTCATTTTATGTCTGTATGTTTTTTACACAATACAACACCGCACTCTTTCGAGTACGGTGTTTGTTTGTGAATCAATAATCGTAAAGATTATACTAAATCATCCTCGTTGAAGGGGTCTCCGCATTCAGGGCAGAACTTAGGAGGATTTTCAGCGTCAGCAGGAGTCCAACCGCACTTGTCGCACTTGTACTTCTTGGGAGCTGCAGGCTTGGACTTACCACAGTTGGGGCAGAATTTACCTTCATTTGTAGCACCACATTCACAAGTCCAGCTTGTAGATACTGTTGCAGGAGCTGCAGGAGCTTCCTTGCTTGCACCACAGTTAGCACAGAACTTTGTCATATTCTGAGCGCCGCAGGAGCAGGTCCAGGGCTCTGGCTTCTTAGTGCCGCAGGATGCACAGAATGCACCTGTATTAGTAGCACCGCAAGCACACTTCCAGCCATTTGCTGCAGGGTTGGGAGGTACAGGTGTTGTCTGCTGAGGAGCCGCAGGCATACCGCCTAAGATATTAGCGCCGGCATTCATACCCATGTTCATACCCATAAAGCCCATCATAGCGCCGCCTTCGTTGGAGCCAGCTGCTTCAAGTCCCTTTGCGATGCTTGTTGTCATCATAGCGCGCTGTGTATCAGCACCAAGCATTGTATCTGCATGCAGACGATCCTTGAGAAGTTCCTTGGATTCGTCGGAAAGTGTGATGGGACCAAGACCGATGTATGTGAGTGAGAAGCCTCTGTCAGCCCAGTTGATAGCTGTCTGAGTCTTTGTCTTGTTTGTAAGGTTAGAAAGCTGGCTTGTAATCTGGTTGTAGCTGTAGCCTTCAGCAGAAAGCATATTGAGAGCTTCCATCATAGCCTGCATAAATTCATTCTTGTACTGGTCGTTCTGGAAAACAGACTTTACAGATACGTTGCCTGAAGCGATACCCTTGGAAAGTACTTCGCTGTAGAACTTAACAGCGTTTTCAGCGTCAGGAATCTGAATTTCGAATGTACCGTAGAAACGAAGATCTACAGTTGTATTGTATCTGGGATCGGGGTAGGGAACGGGTGTTCCTGTACCAAAGGGGATACCGGGCAGTCTCTGAAGGTTGATGTAAATAACCTTCTGCTGTGTTGAGGGGGTACCACCAAAGGTGAAACGGGAAATAAGTTCCTTTGCGGAATCCTTGATCTGACCTGCGAAAATAGAAGGCGCAGAGGAGTTGTCAAGGATATAGCGAC
Source organism: Ruminiclostridium sp. (assembly GCA_017942025.1). Classification (GTDB taxonomy): domain Bacteria; phylum Bacillota; class Clostridia; order Oscillospirales; family Ruminococcaceae; genus Ruminiclostridium_E. The sequence continues at coordinate 80,631 of JAGAVH010000077.1, forward strand.
CGGGTTCTGTAACAACGTTTGTGATTTTACCGTTGTCGAGAGTAAGCATACAGGTGTTCTCTTCTACCATAATAGCAGAGCCGTTACTGATCATATTGTCAGTACCCTTTGTATTGCTTGAACGTGCAGAACCGTCGTGCATCTTTACACCGTTTACTGCAACTGTGTCATTGCCCATAACGGGGCAGTGGATGGCTTCCTTCCAGGTATCACCAAGAGTACCTGAGAGTGAACCGATTGCGGCTTTAATAAGTCCCATAGTTTTATTTCCTTTCGTTGTGAATTTTTAATTTATTTTATTAAATTAAAATCTGTTACTTGCCATACTCTGTCATTGATAACGTTAAATCCGCTACCGCAGTATGGACATTCTCTGTTCTTTGAGCCTGCGTCTACCGGAGCACCGCAGTTAGGACAGTTACTTGTATAAACCATATTATTGGTTTGTTCGTGAATCTTCTGATTATATGTAAGTGTTACTCTGTATGCAACCTGAACAAGGCCGTTGCGGTCAGGACTGCTTATAAGCTTACCCAGTTTATATTTTTTGTATTCGTACTGAAGTGAATACTCGAAAGCTACAATAGCTTCATCCTGCTTTTTAAGGTATGAACAAATACCGCATCTATGAATTTTTACGTTGTCGTATTTTTCTTCTTCACCCTTGCTTCCCAGGTCGTTGATTATATTGGTTACCTTATTTACAAGAGCGGGGGAACAGGAAATTTCAAGCAACCCTTCTGTGCTCTTCTTTTCAATTGCATTGAAGGAAGCTATAAGAGCATTTCTTGCAAGCGATTCCATACCGCCATATCCCATTTCAGGAAAGTCACGCTGAATCTTAGGTGTGTAAACAGCAGAAAGCTCTGTAATTGCTTTAGGTGTTGTAACTTCTTCTCTTATCCCTTGATTGATAAGATTCATTGTCTGGCTCGGTGTCATACCTAGATAATCTTTTGTAAACTTACGTGTTTTAGACACAACAGTAACTATAACTATAGCTATCACAATGATAGGCATCAGTGAAAAAATTATAGGGATAATTATACTTAATAATTCCAATTACTGAACTCCTTTAATACCCTCGTCAACAGTATCGTTGCGAACTGTTGTAAATTCTGTAAGTACCCATGAATACTGGCCAGTAGTTACTATAGAGCCACAGTATTCACAAACGCCTGATGAAGAGATTTCCATGGGTGCACCACAGTTAGGACAGTTATGACCATCGTGCTTAGCGGTTTCGTCCTTTGTAAGAACTCCCATAGAACGAACAAACTTCATTTTGTATCTCATATCCCAGCGGGTTGTCTTATCGCCGCGGATGATATTTCCTGTTTTTTCGTCTACCTGGTAGTCTATCATTCTTGCATTGAGATAGCAGGTGAGATATTCAAACTGTTCATCTCTTGCGTATGAAGTAAGATAAGCTGTGTTTATTGCGATGCTTTCATAGTGATAAACTACACCTTGATCAATTTTGCTCTGTACCTGTCTTGCTGTAGTGTTATAAAGATTTTCGTGCATTACAGGTCTGACAGGAGAGAGATCACGTTTGCACCAGGCAGTCTGTATATCCATATATACGTTTTTTGCAAATGTTACAAAATCAGAAGCAGAGAAATTTTTATCATGCTTTTTCATCATATTTTCAATCAGTTCAGTTCTGTTAGGGATTACAACAAATCTGCCCTGATTCGAGGGAATAACCTGACCGGCGTTTCTATGTGCTCCTGTAGATGTATTGCTCTTCTTTTTGGTAAAGGATATTATGATTATAATGATGATTATTATTGCTATTCCTATACCAACAGGTCCCATATTGAAAAGATGCAGGATAAGGTTTAATATACCAAGTCCGTCCGATCCGCTACTTCCGCCATCTCCGCCGAAATCGAAGTCGTAATCATAATCATTGCCATCGAAGGCAAAGGCTGTACCGCACAGAAGCGAAGCTAAAAGTATAAATGTCAGTAAAATCGGTACTATCTTTTTCATATTTTACCCCTGGATTATGTATTTGTAAACACTTTACAAATTTTATTATACTATAATATTGTCGAAATGTCAATATTTTTTAAACCCGCCAAATTTAAAAAATGGCGGGTTTAAAGTTTTTGTGCAACGAAAACCACCTGCTATGCAGGTGGTTCCAAAAGGCTATGCCTATGAGTAGAAAATAAAAACCTCCAATGGTATAATGAAAGAGGTCTGCCAACCAAAATCAAAAAAACCAAAGGAGGTTGTTCAAGTGAACA
>JAGAVH010000078.1 GCA_017942025.1 Ruminiclostridium sp.
GATACAGATACAGATACTGACACTGATACTGATACTGATACAGACACTGATACAGACTCTGATACAGATACTGATACTGACACAGATACTGATACTGACACAGATACTGATACTGACACAGATACTGACTCTGATACTGACACAGACACAGACACAGATACAGACTCTGATTCCGATGATGACGATGACGGAGATCGTGTATTTGGTGATGAGGAAGAGTTCGATGACAGCACACCTCAGGGCGACAGATCAGATTCAATATCTGATAACCCCAATACAGGTGTAGGTCTTGGCGGAGTAGCCGGAGCTCTTACAGCAGCATCTGCCCTTGTAGCATCCTCTGCATTGCTTGCAGCAAATAAAAAGAAAAAATCAGAAGATGACGATGAGGAATAATCTATAGCAGAAAAAACTGATTCATAACGAAATCCCTATGGCGTAAAAGCCATAGGGATTTTCATATCTTGACAAAAAGATGATTATGTTGTAAAATTAAATAACAGAGCATCAGTATAGAATTGATGTGTTATTTATGTTTTACCGAAAGGAATAAAATTATGTCAGTAAGTGAAAAAGCAACTATTATATGCTCAAAATGTTCGGCAGAAACTGATTTCGTTGCATGGAAGTCAATAACAACAGATACAGACCCTGTTTTTAAGGAAAAGGTAAGAGCAGGTGAGCTTTATCAGTGCATTTGCCCCAAGTGTGGTAATGTGACTATTATAGAATATGATACACTTTATAATGAAGTGGATAAGGACCTTACCATTTATTTTGTCACAAGCGATGAATCCTATGAAAGTGCAATGGAACTGCTAAAAAGCGATGTCGAGGAAAGCGAAGAGGAGCAGAGCGGTGTATTCAGAGTGGTAAGAAGCCGTGCGGCCTTCAGAGAAAAGCTTCTTATATCAGATGCAGGATATGATGATAGAGCTATTGAAATTTTAAAGCTCATTACAGCAACCCATGTAAAGGAAATACAGAAAATCAGCTTTGATACAGCGCTTTTTGATATGCAGAAGGGTAAATATGGCTTTGTTTTCTTTGAAAAGGGCAAGCCGGGTATATTCATTCCTATGATAGAAGATATGTATAAGCAGGTAGTTACAGACTTCTCTCCCAGATACCCTGTAGATGAAAAGGACAATCTTGAAGTAGGTCTTGAATGGGCAATAAACATAGTGAAGGATAATCAGTTCTGATAAAATAATAAGCGGCTCACGGTCATAACGGCTGTGAGCCTTTTTTAGAGAAAATGTATGTATTTCTTCTTAATATCCGATTACTTGACAAGAATAATAACAAAATGGTATAATATGTATGGTAGAGTATATCTATGATACTGCTAGGAGGTATAAATATGAATAAGCTTACAGTATCAACACTGATTAAAATTGTATGCAGAGATGATAAGAAACTATTTGAAAAAGCAAGCATACGATTCAAAGATATATTGAATAAGAATGTACTTCGCATTTCTGAGAATATAAATCTTTGCCAGAATGGCGTTTATTTTAAATTCAAGACAGAACCTGAAAAGATAACTGTGGTACCTATGCTGGCAGTGTCGGATAAGGATATAAGCGGTGTACCTACACTAGTAGTCCCGGATAGCAGGGCGGCATGGGTTGATGTTTGCTCATATATACTTAAAAGTGACAAAACAAGGTCTGTGGCTGTTACCGGTTCTATAGGCAAGACAACGGTTAAGGATATAGTATATTCGGTTTTAAATGTGGCAGGGAATGCAATACGTAATCAAGGCTCTTTGAATGGCGAAAGGGGTCTATGTGCTGCGGTAAGCGGCGCCGGCAAAAGGATAGATTATTTCAGTTGTGAAATGGGACTTAACAGCCCGTCAAACCACTTTGAAATAATGTCGAAGGCGATAGAGCCTGAGGTATGTATCATAACCAACATAGGGAGCTGTCATATAGAGAATTTTACAGACAAGGCTCATATACTTGAATGTAAGCTTAAATGTGCAGAGCATATGTCTGAAGAAGACGGACTTTTACTGCTTAATGCGGATGATGAACTGCTTATGAACGCAGACTATCGCCACAAGGTAAAGACCTTTGCAGTTGAATCACGGAAAGCAGATTATTATTGCAAGGATGTCAAGTCAAGCAATAGCAGTATAGACTTTATTGCAGTATGTCCGGACAGAGAATTGCAGATACATCTTAATGTTCCCGGAAAGCACAATATCTATGGTGCGCTTGCCGCAATAGCTGTTGCGGATAAGTTTGGAATAGGTGATGAGCAGATTATAAAGGGACTGGCGGCTTTCAGAACAAGCGGAATACGTCAGAATGTTTATACTGTTCACGATAATATTACCGTTATCAATGATTGCTATGGCGCGTCACCTGAAGCAAATACCGTAGCTTTTAATCTACTTGATAGTATGGAGTATGACCGTACAAAGCAGCGTAAAATAGCATTGCTTGGTCATATAAGCAGAATGGGCAGACTCTCCGAACAGGTACATCGTGAGCTTGGAAAAAAGCTTGCCGGATATGGATTTGACATAGTGGTCACATATGGCGGAAAATCCCATATATTTACCGACGAAGTAAAAGCGGCAGGCGGTACAGCATATCATTTTTATGATACAGCTGAATTTGTCGCTTTTGTCAAGAGCATTCTCCGACCTAACGATATCGTGCTTTGTAAGGGCGTCCACAAGTCCTATGATTTTGACAGATACGTGGATCAGATTTTTAATAAGGATTATGTACCTGAAACCTCTGTGTATTTTGGCACTCACAGCAATGTAAATTCCCTTCATGTAAATTCTCCTGCTATGGCTCTTATAAATAGTAGCTCGCGTGAGCTTATATGCGGTAAGAATATACACGAAAAGAGAAATGTTGCAAGTCTTATCAGTCTTGTAAGTGCTATTGCGGCTCTTGAGAATATGAGCGAGGACGAAGTAGTAACAGTAAGCGCTAACGTCAGCCGTTATACAACGGGATGCAGAAAATACGGACTGAAAACAGGTGAGAAATATCTGCTGAAGGATCTGATATTTACCGCTCTTAAATATGGTGCGGCAGATGCAATATATGCCATTGCTCTTTACTACAGCAACGATCTTAATAAGTTTATGCATATCGTAAATAAAGTGCTGTATAAGGCAGGCACTGCAAATACATCCTGTGTAGGTCCTTATGGCAAAATGAATGCAAGCTGTTATTCCACTGCTTATGATATGGCGCTTATAGCAGCCTATGCTATGCAGAACGAAAAGTTTGTAAAAATAATGTTACAGGATGCAATCACTCTTACAGAGCTTACACAACACGTACAAAAGCTTGTGGTTCGTCCTACAAAGCTTAATGCACAACAGGAGAATGATGATCATTTGCTTTATTCGCCTGATATCATCACTCTTAAAGAAGGCGCAAACGCTTTGTCGAAACAGTGTATAGCGGCTGTCAAGCAAAATGATTCAGAAGGATACAACATTGCGGTTGTTCTCGGCACAGAGGAGAATGAATTCACTATGCTTTCGTACAATGAAATCAAGTGCCTTCTTGATTACAAGCCCAGCGAAATATAACACAGTTATTCAAGGAAAACGTACTGAAATTACATCAGTACGTTTTTTGAAGACAACATATTGATAAATACCTATATATTGTATATAATATAAACAGATAAATTTCGATGTGAGGTAAAAAATGAAAACGGATTATAAAAAAACAGCGGATATTTTCAAAGCTTTTTGCGATGAAAACCGCATAATGATTTTACATCTTCTTTTTGATGGTGAAAAATGTGCCTGTCGGCTTCTTGAAGCAATGAACATAACACAGCCTACATTATCCCATCATATGAAGATTCTTGTTGAGAGCGGCGTTGTAAACGGCCGTAAGGAAGGGAAATGGATGTATTATTCTCTTTCGAAATCGGGATTAGAAAAGGCAAAGAAATATATTGACTATTTTATAAATGAGGGGAAATGAAAATGAACAAATCAGAAATGGCATTAAAGTTATTTGCCGAAGGTTTTAATTGTTCTCAGGCTGTACTGACAGTTTTTGCAGAGGATTTCGGACTTGATAAAGAGCTTGCGTTAAAGCTTGGTACACAGTTTGGAGGCGGTGCAAGAAACGGTGAACTGTGTGGAGCCGTGTCAGGTGCTTTACTTGTTTTAGGATTAAAATACGGACACTATGAACAGAATAACACACAGCAGAAATCAAGAGCTTATGGCATTGCAAGTGAATATACAAGACGATTCACAGAGGTAAACGGCTCTATAGTATGCCGTGAATTGCTGGGCTACGATCTGACAAAACCAGAAGATATGGAGCATATCAGGGAAAAGAACCTGTTTGGTGATATATGCCCTAAGATGATAGAAAGCGCTGTTCAGTTGCTGGAGGAAATTATTGCGGACTACAAATGATAGCAGAGCTTCTGCAGGTGGTCTGATATGCGACAGACTGCGGGTGAGACAAAATATTGCACTTTAAAGTTAAGTATGATATAATAAATACAAGCATTTATTATACTTCTATTTCAATTGTCCTCTCAGATTTGCAAATCAGAGATTTGCTTCCTGAGGATCGGACGATTATACCATAACCTTGCGTTTTTGCGGTTATGGTATAATTGGAAAAACTCTGTTTGCATAAAATCATAAAAGGGCGGGGGAAACGTTTTATGAGTAAAACAAAAGAAGAAAGAATAAAGAAACTGAAAAAGAAACACATCTGGCCATCAATACTGGGTCTGATTCTGATTCTTTTTGTATTTACCATTATTATGGCGGTAGCTGTTGGCATGTCAGCGATGGATATAGTGAACAGGAAGCTTGCGGACAGTAGCAGAAGGTCTGAGAAAATAGCTGAGCTTTTTGTAGATTATAGTCAGGAAACAGCTGATAAAATTGCTCAGACAGCATTATCTCACGTAGATGTACTGGATGAAATCGAGGCAGTAGCCGTATATGATGCTGAAAGAAAACCGGTGTGGTCAAGTAATAATACGTATCCTTCGTTAGACGACAGTATAAAGATGGAATTTCTGACTGTAACAGATGCGGAGAGTGTCGGAGTTATCATAGAGAAGGATGAAAAACAGATATTTACCATTGATGATGGTATGATTGTTCTTGCGGAAGATGCCTTCAAGCATATTTTTTCATCATCTGTAATTAACGAAACAGGTGCTTTTGCTAATATAAAGCTCTGGATGGTTGCTGATGCAGGTGATAAAGAGGTTATGGTACTCAATAATATCCCTGTATATTTTCAGGATTTTATGATGGCAGGTGTCTGCCTTGCTCTTTGCGGAATACTGATTGCTATCTTTGTGATATATTATCTGATTTCTATTATCAGTATGGTATCCAGTATGCATAAAACCAATAAGGTTATTTATACCGATGTGCTGACAGGAGGAGATAACTGGCTTTCCTTTATTAAAAAGGGAACAAGTCTGTTAAATAAGAGCAAAAGAAGCGGACAGAAATATGCTATGCTTCATCTGGAGATGCTCAAATACCGTAGCTTCTGCACCTGCTTCGGTGTAAATAAGGGTCAAGAGCTTATTGAAAAATTCTATCTTGCTCTGAAGAATACTGTTAATCGAAAAGAAGTGATGGCACATCAGGAAAACGCCGCCTTCGGACTTTTGCTTGAATATACCGATACACAGCAGTTTGAAGCCCGTATTCAGTATATTCAGAATGTGACGAGCTCTGTTTTACCCGGAATGAAGGTTTATTTCGGCGTGGGTGTATATCTCGTTCAGCCCGGCGAAAACGATGTTGAGCAGTTATACAATAATGCTATGATTGCCTGCGAAATGTCCGGAGAAGATACAGAAAACAAGATAGCTTATTTCGATGTGGAAATGAATAATCAGAAGCTGTGGGAACGCAGGGTAGAGGATGATATGGAGCGTGCACTGATAAACAGAGAATTCCAGGTTTATCTGCAGCCTAAAATCAGCACTACAGAAGAGGTACTTGGTGGTGCTGAGGCACTTGTACGCTGGATACATCCGACCGAAGGCTTCATTCCTCCAAACAGATTTATTCCCATATTTGAAAAGAATGGTTTTATATTAAAGCTCGACGACTATATGCTGGAGGAGATTGCAAGGGTTCAGGCAGGATGGCTTGCAGAGGGACGTAAATTAGTTCCGATTTCTGTTAACGTGTCAAGAGCTCATTTCACAAGAGAAGACCTGGCAGAGCACATCTGTGCTATTGTAGATAAATATCAGGTGCCGCACGACGTGATAGAGCTTGAGCTTACCGAAAGCGCTTTCTTCGATGATAAGAAGGTACTGCTGAACACGGTGCAGAAGCTACGTAAAGCAGGATTCCAGGTGTCTATGGATGACTTCGGAGCAGGATATTCGTCTCTTAACTCTTTAAAGGAATTACAGATTGACGTACTGAAAATAGATGCAGATTTCTTCCGCGGAGCGGATGTGGAAGAAAGAGGTCTGCTTATTGTATCTGAGGTTATAGACCTTGCAAAGAAGCTGAATATGAAAATCGTTGCTGAAGGTATCGAAAGCAAGGAACAGGTGGAGTTTCTTACAGCTCAGGAATGTGACCTGATTCAGGGCTACTTCTATGCAAAGCCTATGCCGGTAACAGAATTCGCACAGAAGTATAGCGTGTGATACATAGCTTTCAGAAAAAAGGAGGGCGGCTCGAAAGAGTCGCCCTTGATGTTGCATGATTATCGTTTGAAATTTAAAAATTGTTTTTTCTGTATTTGTCGATTAATGCATTAAATTCTGCTATGTACTTTTCAAATTGTTTTTGTTGTTCGGGGAGATTGAGTCCCGGCTTCCGATATCCGCAAATACGAACGTCGTTTAGAGTGAAATGAGTTGTATACGCACCGAGAGAACGTCCTTTCAGGTGTGGATGCTTCGCACAAATCAGAGCAATTTCTTCAGTTGTTAACATTCCTGCATCAAAATGGAATTCTTCAAGGGAAGAAAGCGTATCTAAAAATGAAATATCGTGGTCTTCGCTTTTTACGTCAATCAAGTCTATGCGCTTGAGATGAGCCATATCAACAAGCGGTGAAAACGTACGTATCGGATAAGGAGAATCCATATCTCCCGCTATGAGAAGATTTTCAAGATTTTTGCAACTATTTATATCCGAAAGGTTATACGTGATTTTTTTCGCATTTGATAACCATAAATTTGATAGTTTTATATTGTTTTTCATATCCCATAATTTTTCTGCACGGCACCAATCTATCGCTACGCTTTTTAATTCGGGTAAATCAGCAAGCGGTGAAAAATCTCTTATTCGTGTAGCATTGTTGAAATATAGATATTCATACGTTTTCCCGTATTTTGAGACAAAGTATTCAAGCGCACCTTGGGTAAAATGTCCGATTTCCAGTCTTTTTTTATCTCTGTCGAAGGAAAATTCATAATCAATTTCAGAACACGTCCAGTCTGCATCCTTATGGCTTGCATATAAGTATTGGCTTTCGTTTTCAGCCCGAACATACCACGGAAAATCGTTGTAATAAAAATTATTCATACATTCACATCCTTTCGATATATATAATTTATAACATATTTTGAGATGAAATGCAATGTTTTTAGCTCAAAAAAACTGTCATTTTGGGTCGGAGTGACAGGTTTCAGAACCAGGCAGTTTCGAAACCTTTAATCCGTCAGCATAATCAAAAACAATACCCGTCACGGAGGGTGACGGGCATTGCCTTTGCTTATGTAAATAGTGGTCAAAATAGATTTTTTAATTTATATAAAATTTGAAATGACTTATATGATTTCGTTGATGTAGCGAACTGCTGTTTCAAGACCTTTTTCGTTTTTGATTTTTTCGGAGAGCTGTTTTACTTTCTGATATC
>JAGAVH010000079.1 GCA_017942025.1 Ruminiclostridium sp.
ACCGACTGAGCTACAGAGGCGTACTTGAAAATAAGTAATGGCGACCTGGATGGGACTCGAACCCACGACCTCCGCCGTGACAGGGCGGCGTTCTAACCAACTGAACTACCAGGCCGTAGGAGTAATGGTGGAAACTATAGGGCTCGAACCTATGACCCTCTGCTTGTAAGGCAGATGCTCTCCCAGCTGAGCTAAGCTTCCGTGGTCTCCCTTTTGCCAATCACTTAATCTCTTCAAGCGACTTTTATATTATACACTTTTCAAATGATTTTGTCAAGTGTTTTTTACGATTTTTTTAAAATTTTTTTATTTTTTATTCCCAGTCCTTCCAGATATCCGGGCAATAGCCTATTGTAGCCTGTTTTCCGTTTCGTACAATAGGGGTTTTGTACATAGCGGGAGTTTCCATAAGCTTATCTATTTTATCCTCTTCGTATGCAAGATACTTTATTGTACTGTTCTCATATGCCTTGGATTTTTCATCAATGAGCTTTTCGTAACCACCGACTGCGGCAGATATACTGCTTAATTCGCCTTTACTTAGCCCCTTGCTCATTATATCCACAAGCTGATACTTTATTCGTCTTTCTTTAAAATATCTTTCAGCCTTTTTTGTATCAAAACATTTTGACTTACCGAAAATCTGAATATTCATATATATATTCTCCTATTTATGTTTCCAGAACATCGTTACCGCTGTTTTTTCTCTTTCCTCAGGAACTGTAAGCATCTTCATCGAGACAGCCGCTGACATAAACACCATACCAATACCAATCGTCATATCTACAAAAAGCAATGTGTTCAGGGTTGTGAGTATGTAGGAGAGAATAGTTCTGTAGCAATGGGGTGTTACTCTTATCACAAGAGTAAACAGCAGGAAGAAAAAGCCGAGAGTCAGAGCCACCTTCCAGTCAGGGAAAAATCCCATAAGACTGCCGAAGGTAACAGCAATCGCTTTTCCGCCCTTGAATCTTGCAAATATCGGCAATATATGACCTATAACCGGTGCAACCATTACAAAGGGGAGGAAAAAGCCTGAATAGTCCTCAGAATGCAGATAAAGGAATACCGGAAGAAAGCCCTTTCCCAGGTCGCATAAAAGCGTAAAGGCTCCGCAGAGGAAACCGCCGTATCTGTAGGCATTGGCAGTGCCGAGATTCTTATCGGGACTTTCGGAGATTATATCCTTACGGAACAGCTTTGCCGCAATGCCGGCAAAAAGAATACTGCCCATAAGATAGCCTGACAGTACAAAAAACAATGCCGTAAGCATATTTTCATCTCCTTTCGTTTTAAATAATTGTAAGTGTTTTTGTTGTGTTGGTGAGATTTACACAACCATCTTCCGTAATATATACCATATCTTCGATTCTTACACCGAATTTACCCGAAATATACACGCCGGGCTCGATAGTAAGAATCATGCCCTTTTTAAGTGTATGTACGGAGCTTCTGGAAGATGTCGGCGCCTCGTGAATTTCCAGTCCTACACCGTGACCGAGTCCGTGACCGAAATATTCGCCAAAGCCCCAGGCGTCAAGAGTGCTTCTGGCAACACTATCGGGAATCTTGCCGCCGATACCTGCCCTCACTGCTTTTATGGCGTCATTATTGGCAGAAAAAACTGCGCTGTACATTGTACGCATTTCGTCTGTTGCTCCGCCGATTGCGATAGTTCTCGTCATATCGGAATGATAACCCTTATAGGTAGCTCCGAAATCAAGAGTCAGGAATTCGTTTGCCTGCAGCTTCTTATCGGTGGGTACTGCATGAGGTGACGCGGAGTTTATACCAGACGCCGCTATAGTGTCAAAGGATACTCCGTCAGAGCCATATTCAGCCATATAATAATCAAGAAGTGCCGCTACGTGCTTTTCGGTCATACCTATCTTTATGTCGCTCAGAAGTCGTTGATACGCCTTTTCTGCAATTCTCTGAGCTGTAACTATATATTTCAGCTCCTGCTTATCCTTGATAACACGCATATCAAGTATTATGTCGGATAAAAATGAGGAGGTATCAAACTGAAGAAAAGCATAATCATTCTTATACTTTTCAAGCTGGGATAAGGTTACGGTATCGCTTTCAAGAAAAACCTCTGAAATACCGTAATTTACAAACAAGTCCATAAGCTGTTCTCTGATATTTACCAGCAGAACTACTTCACATTCGTTGCTTGCCTCCTGCTTTGCCTTGTCTATATATCGGAAATCTATAAGCAGATAGCTTTTTTCCTTTGTAATAAGCAGGATTCCTGCCGATGATTTAAAGCCGCTGAGATAATGTCTGCTCACATCTGATGTGATAAGTGCCGCATGCTTGTTATCCGGCAGCTTATTCATAATTTCAGCTATTCTTCCCATAAAATTCCCCTTTATTTAAAGTTTAGCTCTGTTTTATCAATTAAATATTAAGAGCCTTCATAACTGTTTGTCATAGCTACGGCTTACACCATAAAACCATCGTACGCCTTTTTCATAGCCGAGGCGTCCTCTGCCTGAGTACCCGCCGATTCGCTGATTACTGTACAATTTAAATTGCGCTTTGCAAAAAGCTCCATCAACGGCTCATAATCAGGACCGAACACGTTGTCGTCAAAGGTGAGATGTCTTTTTTCGCCGCCTGCTGTATATTCTATCTTAGAAAAATGCACGTGCATATTTGATAATCTGTCAAAGCCCAGCTTATCCTCTATTTCGTCAAGCATTTTCGCATAATCGTCAATTGTCTTTATACCACCGAGAGTTCTTGCGTTGAGATGACCGAAATCCACACAGGGGAGCATATTGTCGTCAAGAGCGCACAGCTCCAGCACCTCGGATAAGGTGCCGAGCTGATTTATCTTGCCCATAGTTTCGGGGCAGAATATTGCCCTTATATTTTCATTCTTCATTTCGGCAAGCGCCTTTGTTACTGTATCCTTTGCAAGATAGAGCGCCTCCGCTCTTGTCATTTTAGCACAGGAGCCTGAATGAACCACAACCTTTTTCGCATTCAGTCTGTCGGCGGCTCTCATAGCTTCCATAATATATCCGACGCTTTTTTCTCTGGTTTCTGCACTTTCGGAAGAAAGCGAGATAAAATAGGGAGCATGAAGGGTTATGACTATATCGTTTTCCATAGCTATTGAAGGAAGATTTTCGTAGGTGGCCTCAGATATCCTTACACCCCTGCCGCATTCTATTTCATAGCAATCAAGAGAAAAGCTCTTCAAATATTCTGCTATATCCTTAGGAAACTTTCTTTTACCGAAGCTGTCCGAATTTCCGCCCGGTCCGAATCGTACCGCCATTTACTTTCTTCCTCTCTTTTTTATTTTACTTCAAGCTTTGAATAATCTCTTTTGAAAATAAGACTTTCGATTTTTCTTTTAAGTCTGAAGGTCCAGGTCTTCTCAAGGTGGAAGGGCTCTACCAGAATAGAGATTGCACCCTTGAAATTTCCTGCCATAACGTCTGTGAATATCTGATCGCCTATTACGGCGGTCTGCTTTTTAGATACGCCCATCTGCTTTATCGCTCTTGACACTCCGAAGGTAAGAGGCTTACAGCCATTAGCACAGTAAGGAAGCCCCAGCTTTTCCGCAAGGGGTTTTACTCTTTTATTGGTGTTATTTGACACTACACGCATCGGGATACCAAGCTCTCTCATCGAGTCAAGCCATTCGGGTACGCCTATCTCTGCGGCGGGATTTCCGTGCATTGAAAGAGTATTGTCCAGATCCAGCACCATTGCCTTTATATTATGCTTATCTAAAAATTCTTTATCTATTTCAAGTACATTTTTGATCCAAATTTTAGGTCTGAAAATCATAGAATTTCCTTTCCCGGTACAAAAATCACATTATCTACGGAAAAAAGCGGACAAAAGCTGTACCTTTGTCCGCCTCTTATTCATCGTAAGTATCAATTACTTAAACTTGCGCTTACGAGCAGCCTCGGATTTCTTCTTACGCTTAACCGAAGGTTTTTCGTAGTGTTCTCTTTTACGAACCTCTGCTAATACACCATCTCTGGCGCAAGATCTCTTAAAACGCTTGAGTGCTGTATCTAAAGACTCGTTTTTACCTAAACGAACTTCTGCCATCTATATCCCTCCCTTTGCCATACGGCACAGGTTATAATCTCATACAAATTTTTTAAAGATGTATGCTAGTATTATACTACTTTATCCGCATTATGTCAATAGTTTTTTTGATATTTTCGGAAAAATTTCTCATTCCTCGTCTAAAAACTGCTCCACATCTATGATTTCGCCATCCTGCCACAGTCTTTCGAGATCGTAGAATTCTCTTGTATCCTTGTAGAATACGTGGAAGATAACATCTATATAGTCAAGCACTACCCAGCTGGAGCCCTGCTTGCCCTCAATCTGCTTGGGCTGTTCTCCGAGGAGTCCCAGCTGATAATCCACCTCGTCGGCAAGAGCCTTTACCTGTGTTGAGCTTGTACCTGTCGCAATTACAAAATAGTTTGCAAGGATAGTAAGGTCCTTTACCTTGATTATCTTTATATCGTGCGCCTTTTTGGAGTCGAGCGCTCTGACGCCGGCTTTAAGCATTTCTATATCTGTCATTTTTATTTCTCCTTGTTTTTGTTATTATACACCTTTGTGTAAAAATTATATGCACTTATAGTGCAGGGCGGAACAAGTCCTCTTTTTGAAAGTGTTTCGCCTACCGAATATTTAAGAGCGTGGTACATTCCACCGTCCAGATCGTCAAAGCTGGACTTTCTATACTTTTCGATATCCTTATAGGTTCTGTCTGCACTTACTAAATCTCCTAAATAGACGATTTTCTGAAGAGTGCTCATATCAGCATTGCCTGCCGTATGATAACGCACCGCCAGAAGAATATCCTCGTCGGTTATGCCGAGCTTTGCTTTAAGATAATAAGCCGCCGCAGGTCCGTGCCATAAAGCAGGTGTTTCCAACTCCTCAGCACTTACCGCCATATCGGAAAGCACCGCGAGGGATTTCTGGGCATTGGGAGTTTCCTCCTTTTTGATATCGTGAAGAAGTCCCGCAAGGTAGGATTTTTCGGTATCACCGCCGTGCTTTACTGCAAGCTCATAGCACATTTCTGCAACATTCATACTGTGGGTAAAGCGCTTTTTTGAGAGAGTTTCTCTTAAAAGGTCTATATATCCGCTGTACTTTTCTTCGTAGTCCTTGATTTTACACATACAGCTTATGTTCCTTTATATAATCAGCTACCACAGGCGGAACAAGTCCGTCGATGCTTTCTCCGTTCTTTATCTTGTTTCTTACTTCCGTAGAGCTAAGCTCGGTGACATTAAGATTAAGAACCTTTATTCTGCCCATTTCCGCGGCATATTCCACCATATCGCTGTATTCGGAGGGCTCTCTTGCCGCCGCTACAACCTTACATTCTCCGAGTAATGCCTCGTATCTGTACCACTTATCGAAGTAGAACAGCATATCTCCGCCGATTATGAGGTAGAACACAGCATCCGCAGGATAGCGTTTTTTAAGCTCTCTTACCGTAAGTATTGTATAGCTTGTGCCACCCATCTCCTGCTCAATATCGCTTATTTCAAACTTGCCCTCCTCGATAAGGTCAGCAAATGCAAGTCTGCACATCTCGGCTCTGTCCTCAAAGGGCAGAAGCGCCGTATCCTTATGGGGAGATTTGCAGGTGGGGATTATCAGCATTTTCTGTAATTTAAGGTCGGCAAAGGCTTCCTTCACCATATTGATATGTCCGTTGTGGATGGGGTTGAAAGCACCGCCGAAAATACCTATCTTAATCATTTAAATCAATTTTCCTTTTCTTCGGATTCTTATTCTGTCTGTAAAGTACAATCTTTGTGCCTATTACCTGTACTACCATGCTTTCTGTTCTTTCGGCAATCTCGCCTGAAATTTCCTTAGCGCTGTAGTCGCAGTTTTCAAGCACCTTTATCTTTATAAGCTCTCTTGCTTCAAGTGCCGCTGAAAGCTGCTTTATAAGCTCGTCGCTGAGTGCGTTCTTGCCTATCTGAAAAATTGTCTCCTCTGTGCTTGCTATACTTTTGAGCTTTGCACGCTGTTTGCTTGTAATTGTCATATTATCTCCTATCCTCTTATAAAGAAATACCACACGGCAACTATTATTGCCACCTGAACAAAGAATATAACGGGTATTCCTATCATAAAGCTTTTATGTTTTGTCTTGTGACGGAAGAAAACCATAGAAAGATACATTGCAAGACTTCCGCCAAGTCCTGAAAATAAGAATAACGTTCTTTCCTTTATACGCCATTTTCCTTTTTTCGCCTTTGCTTTATCAAC
The DNA here is from genome assembly GCA_017942025.1 of Ruminiclostridium sp. GTDB lineage: Bacteria > Bacillota > Clostridia > Oscillospirales > Ruminococcaceae > Ruminiclostridium_E. The sequence goes on from JAGAVH010000079.1 coordinate 6,295, forward strand.
AATCGGCAGAATAAAGGAAATGATGCTTATAATTATTATGTAGATGATAAAAACTACCGGCAGTATATCCTTCATTCTGAAAGCTCCTCTACAAGGCTCTGAAGTGCCTTTGCTCTGTGGCTTATCTTATTCTTTTCCTCTGCAGGAATGCACGCCATGCTGATATCATCCTCAATCATGAATATCGGATCGTAACCAAAACCGTTGTCACCAAGAGGCTCTTCGCCGATAAAGCCGTGACATTCTCCGCTGACGCAGATTTCTGTTTCATCATCCTTTATAAAATAAAGGGAGCAGACGAACTTTGCACCTCTGAGGCTTTTGTCAACGCCCTCAAGCTCCTCGAGGAGCTTATTCATTCTGTCCTTGTCGGAGGCATTTTCTCCTGCATATCTCGCAGAATAAACACCAGGTGCGCCGTCAAGAAAATCAACGGCAAGTCCGCTGTCATCTGCAAGGACAGGCATTTTAGCAATTTCATAAATAGCCTGCGCCTTTATTCGTGCATTTTCGCTGAAGGTTTCTCCATCTTCAATTATATCGATATCAATTCCTGCCTCTTTCATAGATATCGGCTCATAGCCCAGAGGCGATAAAATTTCTTTCATCTCTCTTATCTTACCCTGATTGTTGGAGGCGATAATAAGCTTCATTATAAATTTCCTTCCTCTTTATTCTGCGAATAAAGCTTCTACGTAATCGGCGGGTATAAAGTCCTGAAGATCGTCTATCTTTTCTCCGACGCCTACAAGCTTTACGGGGATGTCCAGTTCTTCCTTTATAGGTATTATTATACCACCTTTTGCAGTTCCGTCAAGCTTTGTAAGGACAATACCTGTAATTTCCGCGGTTTCCTTGAAAAGTCTTGCCTGATTTACCGCATTCTGTCCCGTTGTAGCATCAAGCACCAGAAGTGTCTCTACTCTGCTGTCGGGCAGATTGTTGTCGATGATTCTTGCGATCTTTTTAAGCTCATCCATAAGATTCTTCTTATTGTGAAGCCTTCCTGCGGTATCACAGATGATAACATCAGCATTTCTTGCCTTGCCTGCCTGGAGTGCATCGAATACAACCGCCGCAGGGTCTGCACCCTCGGCGTGCTTTATTATGTCAACGCCTGCTCTGTCGGTCCATACCTGAAGCTGTTCGATAGCCGCCGCACGGAAGGTATCCGCCGCCGCAACAACCACCTTTTTGCCGCTGGCTTTAAGATTGTGGGAGAGCTTACCTATAGTGGTAGTCTTTCCTGCTCCGTTTACGCCGATAACAAGAATTACCGTCGGCTTTGTATCAAAATTAAGGGAATTATCGCCCTCTAAAATCTCTGCAATGATATTCTTCAAAAGTCCCTTTACTTCATTAGGATCGGTAGCACCCGTGCGCTTTACCTCTTTTCTGAGGCTTTCACAGATATTTGCGCTGGTCACAGCGCCGATATCGGAAAGAATAAGAGTTTCTTCAAGCTCCTCAAAGAAATCCTCGTCTATCTTTGTAAAGGAATTTATTACGCTCTGAAGCTTACCTGAAAGAGCGTCCTTTGTGTTTTTTAGTCCGTTTTTTAATTTTTCAAAAAAGCCCATAATTACCTCGTTAGTTTAAATTAAGGAATGTGTCAAGTGCATCCTTTTCATCCGTTTTTATGTCAGGAATAAGAGGAATATCATCCTTGCTCCTGTCAACACGGCAGAATTTCTTGAAGGATACCTGACAGAGAAGTTTTGAATTCGGCGGCTGAAAATAAAGCTTGTCGCCATAGCTTGTAGGCATATTACCGGGAATCTCTCCTATCACCTTACCCAGCTTGTTATCGGATATAGTTACCGCAAAATCCATCCCTGAGCTGAAGGTGTAGTTTGATGTAAGAGCATAAAGCTCCCCTGAAAACACATTCTGCTCTTTTTTATTGACCTCACGGTAGCCTTCATATTCTGTCAGCTTATCATCTTCTCTTACGATGGTAGCACCGAAAATGCCGTAATCATCAACATCAATGTATTTCATAAATTCATTGATGACCTGGGAGTTTCCGCCGCCGTTCTTTCTTAAATCAACGGCTACCCTGCGGATATTCTTTTCGGCAACCTCTTTAAAGAAATCGGAAAGCGCCGCCTTATATCCATCTGTTACAGTACACTCGTCAAGGGTGAATACCGCCGATGAAATATCTTCATATATTCTGTAGCTGTAGAATGATTCTCTGTCATTATCCGTTTCGGTATTCTGTGACAGGTCGGGATATCCGAAGGTAAGCTCCTTGGTTTCTGTACCATTTTCGCTCTGTAGCTGAAGTGTAATGCCGTCAGATGTGTCGAGTCCCAAAAGCATATTCCAGCTTTCAAGCTTTAAGCACTCTGTCAGCATATAATCAGCATAAAATTCCACCTGTGGCTCAAAGGGAAATACCTTTTTAAAACGACCGAGAAGCTCTTCGTAGGAAACGCCGTCAACGGACAATATTTCATTTTTACCGATCTTATCCTTTTCCAGCACTTCTCTGCTGCCACGGAAGGTCATTATCGTGTGCCCGTCATTTATTGAGCAGTACATCACAGCACCGATACTCCAAAGCTCGCCTACCGTAATACTGTCATATCCCGAAAGCTGATTTTTTGCCTGCTCATAAGCGGAATCAAAAGCATCGCCAAGTCCTGAATCATCAAGATAGCAGGGATGAGTCTGCTTTACCGCCTTGTACATAAATTCAAGGTCCTCTGCCGCCTGCTCATTACTCAAAACAGTATCAAAGGGCATAGTATCTACGGCAGGAACGGTCTTATCAACGTTTACGGCACAGATTATAATTATCACGGCGGTAATAAGCATTATAGCTACAATACCGAAAATTACATATTTTTTGCTGATCTTCATTTATTCCAGCTCCATATCAAGGTCGTCAACGATCTCCTGTCGGAGTAATCTTGAAACGCCCTTTTCCTGCATATATACGCCGTAAAGCACGTCGCAAAGCTCGATTGTGCCTCGTCTGTGGGTGATTACCATAAGCTGTGTATTTTTTGAGAAGCGTTTAAGATATGTAGCGTATTTCTGAACATTCGCTTCGTCAAGAGCCGCATCCACCTCGTCAAGCATACAGAAGGGCGTCGGTCTGTGAAGAAGTATCGCAAGATATATAGTCAGCGCTACCATTGATTTTTCGCCGCCTGATAAAAGCGAAAGGCTTCTTATTACCTTTCCCGGGGGTGCCGCATAAATTTCTACGTCAGAATTCAGTACGTCGTCGGGATTTGAAAGCTCCAGTCTCGCCTCGCCACCGCCGAAAATTTCGGAGAACAGCTTGCCGAAATGCTTGTTGATACTGTTGAAGCTTTCAGTAAACCTCTGCTTTATATCTCTGATGAGGTCGGAAATCAGCTTTTCAAGCTCTGCCTTTGATTTTTCCACGTCCTGAAGCTGTGTGGAAAGCTCTCCGTATCTTACGGATAATTCTTCAAGCTCCTCAATAGAGCTGTAGTTTACATTACCAAGAGCGTTTATACTGCGCTTGATATCCTGAAGCTCGTTCTTTGCTGTGATAATATCGGGCAGTTCTTCCGCCTTTTCTCTTGCCTCGCTCTTTGTTATTTCATATCTGTCCCAGAGATTGGTGATTATCTTTTCCGTCTGTGCTTCGCAGGAAAGCTTTCTCTCTTCCTGTCTTGCAAGCTCGGTACTGTATTTTTCCTTTGCCTCGGTAAGCTCTCTTATACTCTTACCTATCTCGCTTATCTTCTGCTCGATGGCGTTTGTAAGCGAAATATTATCGGCAATTTCCTTATCACTTCCGCTTGCCTGCTCGGCTATGGTTTCACAAAGAGCGTTCTTTTCCGCTATCTGCTTTGTAATAGCTTCTATCTCTGATTTCTTTTCTTCAATCGCCTTAACGCCCTCGTCACCACCCGTAAGAAGTGCCGCAATAGACTGGTCGATACCCTCTATACGAATCTTTAATGCTTCTATATCCTTTTCGCAGGTCAGCACAGCAAGGTCGTTTTCAGATATTTTATCTGCTATTTCCTTTTTACTGCTGTCAGCCTTATCAAGGTTTTCTCTCTGCTTTTCGAGAATCTTTTCGTTATCCTCTATATCCTTTTCAAGATGTACCAGTTCCTTTTCAAGCTCTGCCTTCTGCTTTTTGCTATCTGCTACGGTAATGTCCTGCTTATCGAGTAATTCCTCGTTCATATCACGCTGAGAATTAAGCTGGGATAAAAGTTCTCTGACGCCATCCTTTTCCGCTTCAAGCCTTGCAATTTTAGGAGCGCATTCGGCGAGTATCTGGGCAAAGCCCTCCATCTCGAATGCCATCTTGTTTACTTCTGCCTGGAGAGGCTTTAACTGTTCGGTTTCATCCTTTATTTTTGCAGAGAGCTTTTCTATCTCTTCTGATAAATCAGCCAGCTCCTGCTTTCTTGAAATGATACCTGCGTCATTCTTTACACTACCGCCTGTAAAGGAGCCGCCCGCATTGATTATCTGACCGTCAAGGGTTACTATCTTGAAGCGGTATCCGTATTTCTTTGCAATTACCGAAGCTACGTCGATATCCTCTACTATAGCGGTCTTACCCAGTATTGACTTTACGATGCCGTCATATTCCTTATCGTAGCTGATAAGCTCGGACGCCATACCCTCAAAGCCTTCTTCGTCGGAAAGTCCGTCTACTTCAAGGAGCTTTCCCTTTACGCTTGTAAGAGGCAGGAAGGTCGCTCTGCCGAGGTTACCCTCTTTAAGATAACGCATACTGCGTTTTGCACTGTCCTCGTTATCGGTTACGATATTCTGCATAATACCACCAAGTGCAATTTCTATAGCAATGGTATATCTTTTCGGGGCGTTTATAATATCGGCTACAGTACCTCTGATACCGCTGAGTCGTCCCTGCTTTGCCGCTTGTACTACCGATTTTACACTTGCCGCAAAGCCTGCCATATTCTTATCGATACCATCAAGCACGTCGTAACGGGAGCGCTTTGTATCGTGGGTCTTCTTTAAATCCTCAAGAGTCTTGCTCTGGGCTTTCAGCTTTTCGGATTTGCTTTCGTAAAGCTTTTTATAGCCTGTCATCTTATTTTCGGTTTCGGACTTTTCATCCTCTGCCGCCTCAAGCTCGCTTTCGGTCTCAATAAGCTTTTTCTTCTGCTCGGATATTTTCAGATTCAGCTCTTCTACTGCCGCTTCAAGCTCCTTTGTGCGCTGTGCATTTTCCATTTCGGAAAGCCCCAGCTGCTCTATACGAAGGCTTATCTGCGTCTTTTTAAGATATAACTGTCCTTGTCCTGCTTCGAGTTTTTTATACTCCTCGTCAAGACTGCTGTTTTCTGCGCTTATACCTGTCAGCTTTTCGGTAAGCTCACGGGATAATGCTTTAAGCTTTTCTATATCCTTTTTCTTTTCTTCTATCTGTAAGGTGAGAGCTTTTTTGTCCTCTTCCAGCTTTTCCTTGCCCTGCTGACTGTTTTCTATCTGTTCAGTGAGCTGGGTGATAGTTTCGTTTGCGTGGTGGATATCATTTTCAAGTACGGCAATTTCCTGCTTTATGGCAGTGATTCTTTCTCTTGCCTCGCTACCCTTATCCTGAAGAGTCTGAAGCTCGGCACGGAGTCTTAGCTTCTTTTCGTTGCTTTCATTCTCTTCATTTTCAAGCTTTGCGATATCTCTGTCGAGATTTCCTAGCTCCGCCTGATTTAAAAGAATCTTATCCTCGGTTTCCTTAAGTGCCTTTTCAAGCTCGGATAATTCGTATACGCTTACGGAAATATCAAGTCTTTCTTCTCTTTCTAAAAGCACCCTGGCTTTTTTCGCCTTTGCCGCCTGCTTTTCTAAAACAGGAAGTCTTTCTTCAAGCTCCTTTGCAATATCTCTTATACGAAGGAGGTTTTCTTCGGTATGCTTCAGCTTGTTTTCCGCATCCTTTTTCTGTGCTAAAAACTTTGATACGCCTGCCGCTTCTTCAAAGACCTCACGGCGCTTGCTTCCTGCGGATTCCACGATTTCGGATACCTTACCCTGACCGATAACGCTGTAGCCATCTCTGCCAAGTCCTGTACCCATAAAAAGCTCGTGAATGTTCTTCAGCAGGGATTTTGCTCCGTTTATTCTGTATTCACTTTCGCCGCTACGGTATAATTTACGGGAGATTACTACCTCGTCGGAATCTATACGGAGCGCTCTGTCGGAGTTGTCGATTGTAAGCGATACCTTTGCAAAGCCCATAGGCTTTCTTCTTACAGTGCCGTGGAAGATAACGTCCTCCATTTTATCTCCGCGCAGACTTTTAGCGCCCTGCTCTCCCATTACCCAGCGCAAGGCGTCGCTTATATTACTTTTGCCGTTGCCGTTACTTCCGACTACGGCGGTCATTTTCTTGTCAAAGGTCAGTATGGTCTTATCGGGAAAGGATTTGAACCCGTATATTTCCATAGATTTAAAAAACATCAAAAAATCCTCTCTGCACGAAGTATTGTGCCTTTTTCCTCTTTTATTTTAAAGGTTATATTCTTTTCCTGCAGGATACCCCGGTTATATCCGCCCTGCCCTGTTATTTTGCTGATATTGCTTTTATCGGTGTAAAAGATATACCTTCCGCCCTCATCAGTAACTGAAAGCATTTCCTTTAAGAACAGTCTGCTTTCCACTATCTCACGGAGTGCGGGGTGATACACGCCGCCCGTCATATTATTTTCTACGTCCTCGCTTGCATGAAGTCCCATTCGTATAACGGGGATATTATGCTGTCTGAATTTTTCTAAAAGCTCTGCACATAAGTCTATAGTTTCGTCAAAGCCGAAGGTTTTATATATTCCCTTCTCCCTTAGTTCGTCAAGCTCTGTGCCTTTTAGAATTACGGTAGGATATATTCTTACCGTATCGGGAGATAGCTTTATAAATTCTTCTGCGGTATATATACATCTGTCGGGGGTATCCTTATAAAGTCCCGTCATCATCTGAAGTCCCAGCTCAAAACCGAAGGATTTTATAAGCCCTGCCGCCAGTCTTACATCCTCAGCAGTGTGTCCTCGGCGGTTTGCACAAAGGACCTCGTCAGACATACTCTGTGCGCCAAGCTCTATAGCGGTCATACCGTAGTCTTTAAGGATAGTCAGCACATCTTTATCAATGCAGTCAGGTCTTGTGGAGCAACGGATACCGACAAACTGTGTGGGATAATCTTTTACAAATTGCTGTGCCACCTCTAAAAGACTGCACATATATTCTCTGTCTATTGCTGTAAAGCTACCACCGAAAAAGGCAATCTGCGCCTGCCTGTCCGTTTTCAGAAGATGGGGCTGTTGCTCCTTTAAAAGCTCACATAAAGCATCGGGTGTTATCTGCTCACTATGTCCGCTGATAGTCCGCTGATTACAGAAGCTACAGGTATTTTTACATCCGTTATGGGGAATAAATACCGAAATGTTAGTTTGTTTCATAACCCATAAGTCCTATTGCTTCTCTTGCGGCATTCTGCTCCGCTTCCTTCTTGCTTTTGCCGATACCGGTACCTATCACCTGACCGTTAAGCAGTACGTTTGCGGTAAACTGCTTGTTGTGAGCCTGTCCGCTTTCTGCGGCTATCTCGTAGGCTATCTTCTCTTCGGGGTTCTGCTGGATTATCTCCTGTAAAACAGTCTTATAGTCGCCCAACAGGAATCTGCCGTCCTTCAGCTTATCAAGAGGCGGTAAAAAGGGTAATATAAAGCTTCTTGCCGCTTCTATTCCGCCGTCAAGATAGATTGCCGCTATAAGCGCCTCAAAGGCGTCCGCAAGGATGGAATGTCTGTCCCTGCCGCCTGTCATTTCTTCGCCTTTTCCCAGGAAAATATACTTTCCTAAATCTATTTTCCTTGCAAAAGGATAAAGTGCGTTTTCACATACTACGCCTGCACGGATTTTTGTGAGCTGTCCTTCAGGCATATTCGTGAGGTTTTCAAAAAGATACTTTGATACCACTATACTTAAAACGCTATCGCCTAAAAATTCTAGTCTTTCATTGCTTTTAAGGTGCTTGCCATTTGTGTATGAAGAATGGGTAAGCGCTTCTTCTAAAAGCTTTTCGTTTTTAAAGCTATAGCCTATCTTTTCTTGTAATTCCTTCATTGGTTTCTCCTTTCTCTCGGTTTAAATTTCCGAAAGGGGAGCAGGGCTCCCCTCGGATAGTTTTTTATTCTGCTGTTTCAAGGGATGCAAGAGCATTTGTTATCTCTTCGATAACTCCACCCTCTGCAAACTGCTTTGCCTGACGGATAGCATTCTTGAAGGCAAGGGCGTCACTACTGCCGTGAGCCTTGATAACGGGCTTTGCAGTACCTAAAAGAGGTGAGCCGCCTACCTCGCGGTAGTCCATCTGCTTTGATACCGACTTTATGCCCTTCATACAGAAGAGTGCGCCGACCTTTGAAAGTCCGCCACCGAAGATACGCTCCTTCAGAGCCTTCTTCATAAACTTGCCCATACCTTCTACAGTCTTTAAGAATACGTTACCTGTAAAGCCGTCGGTAACTACTACGTCAACTGCACCGAGTGCCGCATCTCTTGCTTCTACGTTACCTGTAAAATTAAGATTGCTGTCCTTTAAAAGTGCATAGGTCTGAAGCTCTAAATCTCTACCCTTTTCTTCCTCTGCACCGACATTCAGAAGACCTACTCTGGGGTTATTTACACCCATAACTCTGTTCATATAGATACTGCCCATTACAGCAAACTGTCTTAACATATCAGGGCGGCAGTCAACGTTTGCGCCACCGTCAAGAAGGATGTACATATTATCAACGCCCGGCATTACGGGAGTCAGAGAAGGGCGCTTTACACCCTTTATACGCTTTACTATAAGAGTACCGCCCATAACGAGTGCCGCTGTACTGCCTGCGCTTACCATAGCATCAGCCTTGCCCTCTGCTACCATTGTAAGAGCAACGCCCATAGAGCTGTTCTTCTTTTCCTTTAATATCTTCTTGGGATCGTCCTCAATCTCAATAACTCCGTCAGCCTCGGCAAATTCGATATTATCCTTTGAAAGACCGAGTCTTGTAAAGCATTCGTCAAGCTTCTTTGTGTCGCCTGATAAAACTACCGTTACTCCGTATTCCTTTGCGGCTTCGACTGCGCCCTTTACTACCTCGTCGGGTGCATTATCTCCGCCGAAGGCGTCTACTACAATTTTCATAATACTTGTCCTTTCCTGATTACAGCTGGGATTCCAGTGCCTTTTTAAGATCAACAAGACCTCTGTCGGCAATAGTGCGGTATCTCAGCTTTTTGTCCTTTATCCTGTCCTCTAAAGCCGGAAGAATGCCCATATTGGCACCCATCGGCTGAAAATCCTTGTTTTCTGTGCTTATATGCTTTGCCAGTGCCGCAGTCATACAGGTATCGGGGAGTGAGAGCGGAGGCTTTCCCATAAGGCTATGGGCAAGGTTTATACCTGCCACAATACCCGACGCCGCACTTTCCACATAGCCTTCTACACCCGTTATCTGCCCTGCAAAATAAACGTTGTCACTGCCTTTAAGCATAAAGTTCTTATCCAGAAGCTGTGGTCCGTTTAAAAAGGTGTTTCTGTGCATAACGCCGTATCTTACAAATTCAGCATTCTGAAGTCCCGTTATCATAGAGAATACTCTCTTCTGCTCACCGAATTTAAGATTCGTCTGAAAGCCTACCAGGTTATATAATGTACCCTCATTATTTTCTTTTCTGAGCTGTACTACTGCATAAGGACGTCTGCCCGTTCTGGGGTCTGTAAGTCCGACAGGCTTCATACATCCGTATCTTACGCTTTCAATACCTCTTTTTGCAAGCACCTCGACGGGCATACAGCCCTCGTACACCTTGAGATTTTCAAAGGCCTTCAGCGGTACGCTTTCTGCATTTACAAGCTCGTTGTAAAAAGCCTCGTACTCTTCTCTTGTCATAGGACAGTTGATATAATCCGCATCGCCCTTGTCATATCTTGTGGCAAAGAACGCCAGCGACATATCGATACTCTCTGCGGTCACTATCGGCGCCGCCGCGTCGTAGAAGCTTAAAGCCTCGCCGCATTTTTCCCTTATCTTTTCTGCAAGAGCGTCGCTTGTAAGAGGTCCTGTGGCAATTATGGTATTGCTTTTCGGGAACTCCGTTATCTCATCATATACTATCTCGATATTAGGATGATTTTTTATAGCCTCGGTGACAGCATCGGAGAAAAGCTCTCTGTTTACCGCAAGAGCGCCGCCTGCGCTTACTCTTGTCTTTTCCGCCGCCTGCATCGTAACAGAGCCCATATAACGCATTTCTTCCTTTAACATACCGCAGGCGCTTGCCGTATCGGCAGATTTAAGGGAGTTACTGCAGACAAGCTCTGCAAAACCGCTGTATTTATGAGCAGGAGAATATTTTTTCGGCTTCATCTCGCAAAGGAGTACCTTAAAGCCTCTGTTTGCCAGAGCCCACGCCGCCTCGCAGCCTGCCAGTCCTGCTCCTATTACAGTTACCTGTTTTATATCCAATGATTATTCCTCTTCTAAAAGATTATTTTTCTGTGCTTTCCTCTTCGGCTGGTCTTATATAACCGCAACCCTCAGCCGCACAGTAAACCTGTCCTGCCTTGCCTGCCTTCTTGAAGAGAGTCTTTCCGCAATCGGGACATATATCGGCAATAGGTGTATCCCAGGTCATATAATTGCAATCCTTATAATTTTCGCAACCGAAGAAAGGCTTACCCTTCTTTGACTTTTTCGAAAGCATCTTACCGCCGCAGTTGGGGCAGGTGCCGCTAGCCTCGTTTACGATACGCTTTGTGTTCTTGCACTCGGGGAAGCCTGAGCAACCGAGGAACTTGCCATAGGGTCCGATTTTTATTACCATATTCTTGCCGCAAAGCTCGCATATAACGTCGGTAGGCTCGTCGGGTATCTTTACTCTCTTGCCTTCCATATCGGTTTCTGCCTTGTCGAGCATCTTATCAAAGTCACCATAGAACTTCTGGAGTATCGCTACCCAGTCTGCACTGCCCTCTTCAATCTTATCGAGATTGTTTTCCATCTTTGCGGTAAACTTTGTGTCTACTATCTGCTCAAAATGGTCTGCCATAAGCTCAGTTATAGCTATACCGAGTGTGGTAGGCTTTAACTGCTTTGCTTCTCTTTCAACATAATGTCTGTCTAAAATAGTAGCAATGGTAGGCGCATAGGTAGAAGGTCTGCCTATTCCGTTTTCCTCAAAGGTCTTGATAAGACTTGCTTCTGTATATCTCGGTGGTGGCTGAGTAAAGTGCTGATTACCCGAAAGCTCCTTAACTTTAAGCTTTTCGCCTGCTGTGAGCTTAGGTAATGCGCCGCCCTCATCATCGTCTGTATCCTTACTCTCTTCGTAAAGAGCTGTAAAGCCGTCAAACTTTACTGTATATCCGTTTGCCTTGAACAGACAACCGTTGCAGATTATATCAACGGACTTTGTATCAAGCACGGCATTTTCCATCTGGCTTGCCATAAAGCGCTCCCAGATGAGCTTATAGAGCTTATACTGGTCGCTGGTAAGAGTAGGCTTTGCCATAGCGGGAGTTACTGTTATTATAGAAGGACGGATAGCTTCGTGAGCGTCCTGAGCACTGCTCTTTGCCTTGTAGTTTCTGGGCTTTGCAGGGAGATAATCCTTGCCGTAGGTTTCTTCAATCAGCTTTGCCGCTGCCGCCTTTGCCTCATCAGATATACGAAGGCTGTCGGTTCTCATATAGGTGATAAGACCTACTGCGCCCATTCCTTCTACTTCAACACCTTCGTACAGCTCCTGAGCTGCCTTCATAGTACGGCGTGAGTTGAAGGAGAGCTTTCTTGAAGCCTCCTGCTGTAGTGTCGATGTTGTAAAGGGCGGTGCAGGTGTCTTTTTTCTGCTGGAGTTCTTAATCTTATCTATGAAAAATTCGCCATTTTCAAGTCTTGCAAGGATCTTATCGGTTTCTTCCTTTGTCGAGGGCTTGAACTTTTCGCCGTCAACCTCTGTAAGCTTTGCAGGGAAAGCCTTCTTGCTGGAGGCAGATAACAGCTTTGCGTCTATAGTCCAGTATTCCTGGGGATCAAACTGTTCGATTTCCTTTTCTCTGTCAACAATCAGCTTTACCGCTACAGACTGTACTCTGCCTGCAGAAAGTCCTTTTCTTACCTTTTTCCATAAGAACGGGCTTAATTTGTAGCCTACTATTCTGTCGAGAATTCTTCTTGCCTGCTGAGCATTGATAAGGTCCATATCAAGAGTACGGGGATTCTTCATACCCGTTTCAATACCGCTCTTTGTAATCTCGCTGAAGGTTACTCTTACAGGCTCTGTATCCTTTATGCCGAGAATGTACGCCAGATGCCAGGATATAGCCTCGCCCTCTCTATCAGGGTCGGTTGCGAGATATACTACATCCGCTTTTTTAGCATCCTTTTTAAGCTCCTTGATTAAATTAGCCTTGTCCTTTTTATTTTCGTACTGGGGCTGAAAGCCGTTTTCCACGTCAACGCCGAGCTTTGACTTAGGCAGATCCCTTACGTGACCTGCTGAGGCTACCACCACATAGTCCTTGCCTAAAAATTTTCCTATAGTCTTAGCCTTGTGAGGCGACTCCACTATAACAAGATTTGACATACTGCTGACAATTCCTTTCCTGTTCTCTTTTTATCTTAATATAATATTTTCTTTTTACTACACATTAAACATTTCTGCTTTTACTTATTTCCCAGGCGATTATGGACGCCGCCACAGAAGCGTTGAGGCTTTCTGCACTGTCCATAGGGATGTAAAGGGATTTATCACAGAGTGCGGCGGTTTTTTCTGTAACACCGTTACCCTCGTTTCCTATTACTATTGCTGTTTTTGCGGTAAGCTTTTCTTCGCCAAGCTTTCTCGCATCCTTATCAAGGAGCGCCGCATAGACGGTAAAATTACCTTCCTGAAGAAGCTTTATTGCTTCTTCCGTTTCGGAAAAATATACAGGAACTCTGAAAAGCGAACCCATAGTACTCCTCACCGTTTTCGGTGAAAAGGGGTCGGCACAGTCCTTTGTCATAATTATTCCGTCTATTCTGAAAGCGTCACAGCTTCTTATAATAGTACCCACATTGCCCATATCCTGAAGATTTTCAAGTATCAGAAAATTTGCGCTACTATTTATTGTACTTAAATTCAGAATTTTGTCAAGTGACTTTACTATAATAAATATTCCCTGAGGAGATTTTGTATCAGAAATATACTCTGCAATATCCTCCGTTATGGTTATTATACTGCACCTTTCTTCTAAAAGAGATACCACCTCAGGATATTTTTTTACGGCATTTTGTGTTACAAAAGCATTTTTACCAAGTTCAGCACCTGATTTTACCGCCTCCTCGCAAAGCTTACTGCCCTCTACCGGGAAAAAGCCCGACTCTCTGCGGCTTTTTCTGTCCGTCATAAGACTGCGGTATTCTTTTATAAGGGGATTTTTTCTTGATGATATTTCCATATCTGCTCCTTAATACTTTATTTACATATATGTTGTATCATTCTTACTGCCTTGACTTTTTTCTTATCATATGTTAAAATTCTTCTATCGGCTGAAAGGAATGATAAAAATGATATTTTCAGAACTCAAATCCATCTGCGACGCTACAGGGCTTTCCTATGACGATGAAACAGGCATTCTGTCAGGAACAAAGCACGGTATAGAAGTCGCAGTTTTCGATAACAAGGCACAGCGCAGATTTGATATAATCTGCGGTGCAACCATCCGCGACGAACAAATAAGTAAGGTAACAGCCTTTACAGAAAGTTTTCCTAAAAAAACTCTTCTCGGCATCGAAAATGCCGATGGATGCGTTAAAGTATATTGCAAGGCATATAATCTTATGCAGGAAAATCTGCCATTGCTGATAAATTTCTTAGAAAAGCTTACTGACTTTGTAAGCAAACATAAAAGAACTGTTACTGACCTTACTACTGAGGATATAGCAAAGCTCAGCACCTTTGCCGTCATCAGAAAGGGCACCCCGAAAAAGCAATCGGCAAAGTCTGACGATAAGGCGCCGCTTGACCATCGTGCCACGGTAAAGGGAATCCTTGGCGGACTGCTCGGAACTCTTCTGGGTAGCAGTATCTTTGTGGTTTTTATTATGATGTCGGATATCCTGAGCTGGATAGGGGCTGTTGTTATGGCAGCGGCGGTAATTTCTCTTTACACCGTATTTTCCCACAGGCTCAAAGCTGTTGACGCTGTAGCCAGCTCAATCATGGTACTTGCAGGCTGGTTCTTCTCCAACACCTTTGCTCTGCTCTTCAAGATATTCCTTCGCCAGCAGGAAGCGGGAGAAACGCTGAACCTCTTCGTCATAACAGACAATTTCAGTCACTATATAGCAAAGCACACCGAGCTTGCAGGCCTTTATATGAACAGTCTTCTTGTAACCTTTGTGTTTGCCGTAGCAGGCGCTATAGGAAGCTATCTGTTCTATTACAAGCACAACCAGAAGGATATGTACTAAGAGGCGTGCAGGCGTGCCGCCTGTGTCATTTCCTGCCTTTTATCAGATTGATTTTCGCCAAAGACTAGCAAAACGGCAGGTATTCAAGTTAGTTGTATTAAAGCACTAACAAGGCGTGCCGCCTGTGTCATTTCCTGCCTTTTATCAGATTGATTTTCGCCAAAGACTAGCAAAACGGCAGGCATTCAAGTTAGTTGTATTAAAGCACTAACAAGGCGTGCCGCCTGTGTCATTTCCCGCCTTTTATCAGATTGATTTTCGCCAAAGTCTAGCAAAACGGCAGGTAATATAAAATGTGTTATTGCACCTCTTTTACAGGGGGTGCTTTTTATTTATCGACACTTGTGTATAAACTAAATATAGAGAGACAACTTTTTTAATTGTCTCTCTATAAGGCATATTTTTTAAATTAAAGAGCTGCCTTTGCCTTTTCGCAAAGTGCTGTAAAGCCTTCGGGATCGCTGATAGCGATTTCGGAAAGCATCTTTCTGTTAAGAGCGATGTCAGCCTTCTTGAGACCGTTGATGAATGTAGAGTAGTTCATACCGTTCATCTTGCAAGCAGCAGAGATTCTTGTAATCCAGAGCTTTCTGAAATCTCTCTTCTTTAAGCGTCTGCTGATGTAAGCGTACTGGCCGGACTTCCAAACAGCTTCCTTAGCTGTTTTGAAGAGTCTGCTCTTGCCGCCCCAGTAACCCTTTGCTAATTTTAATGTCTTATTTCTTCTCTTACGAGTTGCTAATGCACCTTTAATACGAGCCATCTTTATTTTCCTCCTGTTTTTCTCTTGCGCTCATTATACCGCAGCTTTTATCTTATTTGTAAGGGATAAGCTTCTTTACTTCTGCTACATTTGTCTTATCGCAGTAGCCAGCCGCACGGTTGATACGCTTTCTCTTTGTAGCCTTCTGAGTTAATCTGTGACGACGGTTTGTCTTCTGATACTTGATCTTGCCGTTCTTGGAGATGTTGAAACGCTTCTTAGCGCCGCTGTGGGTTTTGATCTTGATTTTCTTTGCCATTTTGGAGTCCTCCTTATTTAATTTCAGCTGTTGTCAGCTTCTTTTTTTGCCTTCTTTGTATTGCCCTGAGCCTTGGGGATAACAACTGCCATATAGTTCTTACCTTCGAGCTTTGCAGGCTTTTCGGTTGCGCCGTATTCAGCAACAGTTTCTAAGAATTTTGCCATCAGGTCTTCACATAAATTCATGTGTGAAAGCTCTCTCGCACGTCTGAAACGTACCTTTATTCTTACCTTATCGCCGTTCTTCAGAAACTTTATCGCCTGATTTGCCTTTGTGTTGAAGTCGTTGGTGTCGATATTGAGCGACATCTGGATTTCCTTCACTTCAGCCTGCTTCTGATTCTTCTTCGCTTCCTTTTCCTTTTTGGACTGTTCGAAGCGATACTTGCCGTAATCCATTATACGACAAACGGGAGGATTGCCCTGAGGAGCAATCAGTACAAGGTCGAGATTAGCTTCAATAGCTATTTCAAGAGCCTGTGCAGAAGACATAATACCGAGCTGTTCGTTATCGTTGCCGATTACTCTTACTTCCTTCTCGTCTATCTCTTCATTGATGAGCTGTTCTTTTGTGCTGATATTAAGCACCGCCTTTCTGAAAACAAAAAGTTTTGGTTTTATGCAAAACAAAAAGCGTGAAAAACTGCATATGCAGATTCTCTCACGCTGTACAAATATAACAGACGGATAACCGTCGGAAATTTCTGTAATTACCACATTGAACTGCCCTATGGCGTAAATGGGTGAGAGTGCTTCTCTGCTTTTGTTTTACAATTTAATTTACTGTATGATTATACTACATATTTTCGCAGTTGTCAATAGGTATTTTGAAATTTTTTGATTTTTTATTCTTTTTTGCCCATTGCGTCAAAAATAAGGTTAGTGATTCCGCAAAGAAGAGCGGCTATAGGATAAGCTATCCAGCATATCTTCCACATATTGAAGATAAGTCCGAGAATGAGAAAAATAATAGTTGCCACTATCATAATAATACCGCTGACAGCACCTGAAATCCTGTCATATTTTGAGGGAGTTTTTGTATATGCCTTGTTGTAGCTTTCAATATCGTATTTATAATACTGCATACCGCCGTATATGTATATGGGAGCCGCAACGGTAACACTCATCATAAAGAAGGAGGTAAGCCATATCGAAAACTGCTCGTAGAAGGGATCCGCTTCAGGCAGCATCATACTTCCTATTACAAGAGCGATAAGACCTACAAATACTATAACGGTGGGTATAGCTATATAAAGAGGGAATTTTCTCTTGAAGGCTTTTATTTCATCAGCCTTATAAAAGGGTGCGATATAAGGGTTTTCCTTTGTAAAATTGCCGTGTCGGATGCCGCCTACTATAAATATAGCCGCACCTATAGCCACAAAGAGCAGAAATACTCCTATTGCAATACCTGTCATAAAGGGTGACGTATACTTTTCCTCAGGTATACCAAACAATCCGAACATAAAGAGCATTGACGTAAGACCTGCAAGAACTGTGGCGGTACCTGCGCATATAGATTTTGTAAAGCTGTTTGCTTCCTTGTCATAGCCGGCGGTATCAGCTACAAAATCCTTCTCCGCATCACCCTTTATAAGAGTATCTACAGTACAGCCGAACATATCGCTTAAGGCTATCAGTTTATCCGTTTCGGGATATGCGGCGTCAGACTCCCATTTTGAAACAGTCTGACGAGATACGCCCATCATATCCGCCAGGTTTTCCTGGGTAAGCTCCTTCTTTTTTCTGTAAACCTGAATATTTGTTCCAAGACTCATTTTTTCTTCCTCTGCTTTCTTTTTCTTCAGGGGGTTGCCCTGTGACTAAAGAATACCATTTACACAGATGTAAAGTCTACAAATTCCTCGTTGCTTTTGAGTTTTTTATTGTAAACTTGCGGTTGCATTCCTTTTGCAGTGCGGGTTTGCGGCATTTTATAAAAGAGGAGTTTTTCACGAAAAATTTACGCCGCATCATATCCGATACGGCGAAAATATGTAGTTTTTATATCACGTCGCCCTTGATGTCGTCAATATCAAGGTTGGTAAGCTGGTGGTCATCCTCGGGTGTACCCATCATTTTTCCGACAAAAAGCGACAGAATAAGTCCGACAATTATCGGGAAATAGAAGGTTAAAAACCTCCAGATGAAGGTCGAGAATGAAGTAAACTTGCCGAATATCTTTCCGAAGAAGGCGGCGTAGCTTCCCTCTGCCGCACCCATAGCGCCCGGAAGAGGCATAAAAGCGGAAATCATCAGAACGAACGCCTGGCAGGAAATTATTGTGAATAAATCCGTGCCTGACAGTCCGAAGCCGAGAAATATAACGTAGGAAATTGCAAAATAGATTGTAAGCTGAAGTATAGTATAAAGCACCATACGAACTATAAGTCCCGGCTTTGATTTTATAAAGCAGAAATTATCGTGATAGTCCTCGATTATCTTATCTACCTGTTCTATCTTTTCATCAACGCATTCTTTAGTTTTAAGTATTCTTATCTTGCCAAGAAGTCTTATACCCCAGAAGGCGAGCTTTTTGACAGGCTTTTTAGTAAACGCCACCATTAAAAGCAGAACTATTACAACGGTATTTATAATAAAGCCGAATACTACAAGAGCCATCAGCGGTGCAAATTCAGCCGCAAACTGACCGAAACGCAGTATAAGTACGACAGCAGAATATACCGTCAGTACAAATTGATAAACTATAAACTTACTGAGCAACGCCGTCATTGAGTGAGATACGGGAGTACCAAACTTTGCGAAATAATACACCTGCATCGGCTGACCGCCTGAAGAGGAGGGTGTAATGCAGTTGAAATACTGACCGAGCAACGCCACCACGAGAGTTTTCCAGAACTTCTGTTCAGGATGTATCGTTTTCAGCGCCGCATGAAGCCCTACCGCCTCTAAAAGCCAGTAAGCCACCATAAACAGTGCCGCTATCAGTAAAAAGCCTACGTTGAACTGTTGTATGGAATTTATAAGATTATCAACACCGTCGACAAATACGATATACAGAACCATTACCAGAAAGGCAATACCGCATATGATAAGATTCAGCTTGTTTGAACTCTTCTTTTTTTCTTTCATTTATTTGCCTTTCGTTTCTTTTTTTCGGGCAAAGAATTATAGACCTTTGTATAGTAGTCGTCCCACATTTTCATTACGTTTTCTTTTGAATAGAACTTGTTGCCCTTTTCAGACATCTCGCACGCCTTGTCGTAATACTCCTTATCGGTGCGAAGTCTTTCTATGCAGGAGATAAAGCCCTCCACATCCTTTTCCTTTAAGTAGAAATCGAAAAGGATTCCCTCGTAGATAGGCAGATCTCTTAAAAGAATAGGCTTATGAACGCACATACCCTCTAAAATAGTCATGGGGAATAACTCCTCAAAGGAGGCAAGGAACATAACATCAGCTATATTGAACACCTCGTTCATATTCTCTCTTTCAACTATTCCGAGGAATTTTACGTTTGCAGGGGGATTTTCAAGCACCTTCTGAATTTCCTTGTAGCCGTCGGTTATAGCACCAAAGGAGAAGCCGCCCGCCCATACGAACTGAACATCGGGCAGCTGCTCGGCAATCTTTAAAAAGTCGAAGATTCCCTTTCTTACCTGAAGCTGTCCTGCGCTCATTACAACGAATTTATCTCTCGGTATTCCGTACTTGTCACGGAAAGCCATTCTTTCCTCCTCGCTTACGGGGTGGAAGGTTTCGCTGGATACAAAGTTCGGAATATAAGTTATTCTTTCTCTGGGAACCTTATAATGTTCATTGAGCACGTCTATAAAGTAGGAGTTTACCGTTACAAGATGCTTCATACTCTTGTAAAAGCGTATCATATACCAGTAAAATATCTTCTTTATAAGCCAGGGGAGCTTTAAACTGCTTTCTACAGTTTCAGGCACCATATGAACGTAGCCCACCGAGGTTCCCTTTGATGTAAGCCAGGGCTTAAGCAGGAAGAAGGTAGGGTTGATGGTATGATAATGCACGATAGGAGTACGCTTGTTGCTCTTTTCAAGAACGGTGTACTTGTCGGGCATTTCCTTTATAAGTCCTACCTGCTCGATATAAGCAGAGCCTACGCCCTGCCCCTTTACCGAGGTTGCCTCGGACTTCATATTGATTTCTATAGGCATATTAAAACCTCTCAATAAATTATTTAAGGTATTTTCTTCTTATTCTCTATCACATTGATATTTTATTATACCACAATTATGCATTTTTGTCAATGAGAGAGAAGCTCTGCCACACTTCTTATCCCTTTCTTTGCCTGCGGATAAAAAGTCCGATGAATGCAAAGAGCAAAAACGCGCCGAGATTCACCACTACAACGCTTGCTCCCGCAGGAAGGTCCATATTATAGGTTACCTCCATACCGATTATATAGCAAACAGACGCCACCAGAGCGGAGCATATTGTTACACCCTTAAAGCTCCTGAATACTCTCATTGAGGTCAGAGCAGGGAAAATTATAAGGCTGGATATTAAAAGTGCGCCCATTATTCTCATACCTACTACTACCGTAAGTGCGGTAAGGAGTGCCAAAACCGTGTTGTATAAATCCGCCTTTACGCCGGTAGCCTTGGAAAAGCCTTCATCAAAGGTTACGCCGAAAATCTTGTTGTAAAAAAGAACAAAGAGAGCTATTACAACCACCGAGCATATTACACTGAGCACAAGATCGTCATTGCTGATAGCCATAATACTGCCGAACATATAGCTGTTCATATCAGCGCCGCTGTTTGTCTTGGAGAGAATTATTATACCTATTGCCATAGCACTGCTGGATAACAGAGCGATTGCGGCGTCCCCCTTTATTTTACCACCTGAGCTTATTTTTATAAGCACAAAGGCGGCAAGCATTACAACGGGGATAGAAACGTGCAGAGGCGCAAGATTGAGTGCTGACGCTACTGCAAGGGCGCCGAAGCCCACATGTGAAAGTCCGTCGCCTATCATAGAATAGCGTTTAAGTACAAGGCTTACGCCAAGAAGGGATGCACAGACGGACACTAAAAGTCCGACTATCAAAGCACGGACAAGAAAATCATACTGAAGCATTTCAAACATTTTCTTCACCGTCCTTCTTATGTCTTGCGTTATGATGCTCGCAACAGCAATGGCAGTCGCAGGTGCTCATTTCGTGGAATATATCGGTACTGCGATATTCTTCGGTACTACCAAAGTAATATTCTCCGCCCTCCATGTGAAGTATCTTACTGCCGTATTTTAAAGCCCCTTGCAAATCGTGGGATATCATTATCACCGTTACTCCCTCTTCTTTGTTGAGGCGGCTGATAATCTCGTACATTTCATTTGTCACCATAGGATCAAGTCCCGAAACAGGCTCGTCAAGAAGAAGGAGCTTGCGGGTAGCACACAAGGCTCTGGCAAGCAGTACCCTCTGCTGCTGACCGCCTGATAATTCCTTATAGCTACGGCGTTCTATATGTTTTATGCCTAAAAGCTCTATATTATCACTACAGAGCTTTTTATCCGCCTTGCTGTAGAAGGGAGAAATGCCGCTTCTGCCAAGGCAACCCGACATTACCACTTCCTTTACGGTAGCGGGAAAATCCTTCTGTGCCGCTGTCTGCTGGGGTAGATAGCCTATCTCCTTTTGTCTTAGTCCGCCACCGAAGATAATTTCTCCCGACGTCGCACTTTTAAGTCCTAAAATAGTTTTCATAAGGGTGGATTTGCCGCTACCGTTTTCTCCGACTATGCAAAGATAATCTCCCTGCTTTACTTCAAAGGAGAGATTTTTAATAACCGTCTGTCCCTCGTAGCCTGCACTTAAATTGTTACATTTTATAAGAAATTCTTCCATTATATATCCTTTTCTTTATTTACCGAGCGCAATTTTTATATGCTCATAATTCACTCGCATAAGGCTTACATAGCTTTCGCCCTTATCAAATTCTTCCTTTGTTACATTGTGGCAGGTGTGGATGGAATAAGCTGACACTCCCGCTTCCCTGCAGATATTAGATGTTACCGAAATAGCACCAAACTTAAGATATAAAAGTGCGGGTATTTTGTGCTCCTTTATCTCATCAATAAGCATTGCTACCGTTGCCGCACTTGGCTCTGACTCATCAGAACAGGATGAGAATGCCGCAAGACAGGTGAAGCCGTATTCCTTTGCAAGATAAGTAAAGGGGAATTTATCCGCAAAGACAAGGAGCTTTTGCTCTGTGCTGTCAGCAAGCGTCTTGAAATCATTATGAAGAGCGTCTATCTCACTCTTGTACTTATCAGAATTTGCCTTGTAGCTGTCAGCGTTTGCGCTGTCCTTTTCGCAGATAGCGTCACAGATGGTCTGAACCATTATTCCGGCATTTTTCGGAGATGTCCAAATATGCTCATCATAGTTACCTTCGTTATGACTATGTTCATCCTTATGTTCTTCACCGTCATGACTATGATTGCTGTTTGCCATCGGAGGATAAAGGGTTTCTATACTGTCAATAAGTCTTACTACTTTGGTCTTTTCCTTATCGGTATCGGCAATCAGTTTTTCTGCCCATTGCTCGTTGGTACCGCCTATATAAACGAAAATATCGCAATTCTTTACAGCAATAACATCGCTTGGAGTAGGCTCGTAGTGGTGAGTTTCCGTACCTACGGGAAGGAGCATTTTTATATCCGCCTTATCCCCTGCTACCTGCCTTGCAAAATCGTAGCTTGGGAAAACCGTTGTTACTATCTTCAGCTTGCCGCTATCCTGATTATTTTCCTTTCCGCCGCAGGCTGAAAGGCTTAATAATACACCCGTACATAAAAGGGCGGATATTACGCCTTTTAATATTCTTGATATTTTCATACTGTTCCCTCTTTTCTGCCGCATTCCTCACAGATGCCGTAAAATACTGTTCTGGAGCTGTCTATCTTAAAGTTGTGATTTTCGCTGATATGCCCTGCTATTTCAGTCAGATGGTCGCACTCGAGATGGAGCAGCTTATTACAGGATAGGCATTTCAGGTGGAAATGACTATGGCAGGAGCTATCGCCTATATACTGATAGCAGGCGCTGTCCCCTTCTTCAAGGATATATTTTCTGACGATATTATCACGGCAGAGCTTTTCAAGATGGCGGTAAACGGTAGTTTTGCCCACGTTTTTACCGGCAAGCGCCGTTGCGATTTCGTTTGCAGTCAGATGACTGTCAGAGTTCTCTTTAAGGTATTCAAGCACTATCTCGCTTTGCTTTGTTTTATATGCCATATTCCGTTCCTTTCTCAAATTGAAACTGAATTTCATTTTCATATTACTGTGTTATTATACTCTTTTAAATAAGAAAAGTCAAGAGATGATTGCAAGAAAGGAAAAAATATGGTAAAATTCATGTAAACACCGCAACCTTTTTATATTTTTTTCGTCTATATAGATAAGAAGTAGCCGAAGGGGTGATTATATGGATGACAACAGAATAATAGAGCTTTATAACCTCCGTGACGAGCAGGCTATAAAGGAGACCGATATAAAATACGGCAGGCTTTGTACCAAAATAGCAGACGGCATATTAAAGAACGTAAACGATACCGAGGAATGCAAAAGCTCTTCTTATCTTAAAGTGTGGAACAGTATTCCACCTGAAAAGCCTCTTTCCTTCTGCGGTTATCTGTGTAAGATAGTAAGAAACACCGCTATAGAGATGTACAGAAGAATAAGCCGTATAGCACGTTCCGACGCATACGAGGAGCTGAAGGACACCTTTACAGACAGTGACACCCCCGAAAAGGCATACGACAGAGCTATTATAGTAAAAGAGCTGAATGAATTTTTGGAGAAGCAGGACAAGAAGAATCGCAGGATATTTGTAGCGAGGTATTATTTCGGTCTTTCCCAGAAGGCTATTGCCGATAACTTCGGGCTTACCGAGCAGGCGGTAAAGTCCCGTCTTTTAAGAATAAGAGTGGGACTTAAAAAGCATCTTACCGAAAAGGGCGTAGAAATATAGAAAGGAGCAGGAGTATGGATGAAAGATTTTTAGAAGATATCGTAAACGGTATTGACGATAAGTACGTAAACGAAACGGCATCGGCACTTTACGAAAACGAAAGCCGTAACGTAACAAGCTCTGACGATCTTATTATAGTGGAAAATAAAATCAAAAAATTCCCCTTTGCTCTTGTTTCTGCGGCGGCGGTGGTAATTGCGGTTATTTCCGTTGTAGTGGGGGTGGTACTGTTTAACAGTCAGAGCATAAACACCCTTGACGGCAATCAGAAGCAGGAGTATCCCCTGTTCCACGAAGAAATGCTGGCAGTAAAAAAAGACGGCAAGTGGGGATATATAAATAAATCAGGCGAATGGGAAATAGAACCGCAGTTTGACGAAGCCTGTGCCTTTCAGAAAAACGGATATGCTATAGTCGGCATTGAAACAAAGAACGACAAAGGCTCAGAAACAATGATATACGGTCTTATAGACAAAAGCGGAAGCTACGTAATAGAGCCACAGTTCGACCTGCTTTACCCCTTTGATGATAACGGGCTTGCTCTTGCAAAGGACAACGGCAATGCGGGTTATATAGATATTTCAGGAAATTACGTAATAGAGCCTGTCTTCAGGCAGATCAGAACACACAGATTTTTCTCAAGCGACTATGCAACCGTCAGCGTTCAGGTCGGCGATGATTATAAAGCCGCCGTTATCGACAGCAAGGGAAATTACGTTATAGAACCGATATACGACGAAATTTTTATTTTGGAAAACGGTCTCTTTGAGGTTCAGCTAACAGACGTAATATATGAAAGCACAGACGAAATCGGGATGACCTGGGAACGTGGCATTATCGACAAAGACGGCAACTTCATACTTCCTATAGAGTTTTTTGAGATTCAACGTGGTGATGATGGAATATACGCAGTTCAGTGTTACGGCGATGCGTACCACGTCGATAAAGACGGAAAGCCTCTTTATAATCAGCGTTTTAGCCACGTATCCGTCTTTAACGAATACGGTGTAGCAGAAGCACGCACTAAAGATGATACATACGGACTTATAGATAAAAACGGCAATTATATTGCAGAGCCTGTTTATGATTATCTTTTAAATTGGGGCAGTTTTGGAACCTACGCAGTAAAAAAGGACGGGAAGTACGGATTTATAAATTACAAAAATGAAAAAATAACGGATTTTATTTTTGAGGATGCGCAAATTTTCTCGGAAAACGGTCTTGCTATAGTTGTAAAGGACGGAAAATACGGCTGTATAAATAAAAATGGCGAATTTGCAGTCCAGCCTATTTATCTTTCAATCAGCAGTTTTACAGACGGCGTTGCCGTAGCTGAAACCAAAGACGGCTTTATTCTGATAAACGAAAAGGGCGAGCGGATTACAAGTAAAACCTACGGTTATCTTGGCAAGATAAAAAACGAAAGAGTCGCATTCTATGACGGGGAAAGGACTTTCGGCTATTTAGACTATAGTGGAAACGTAATTTTCTCGCAGGTGTTCGGAGAAGACGTAAGCCTATGGGTAAATTCTTATTCGGATGACGGATATACTATAGTTCACAGCCTTAACGATGACGGCATAGTGAACGGTGTTGGAGTTATAGATCACGAAGGGTATTATATATCCGATTTACGCTACGACGGATATTATGAATACGAATATATCGAGGAATGGACTTCAGACAGTGCTCCTGACGTTGTGATTAAGATACCCGACAACGAGGATAAGCCTGTTTCCGCTATCACCTTCCCTTCCTCTTCTTACACCAACGATATAATAGCATATCAGGTGATAACCGATGGTATGAAGCTGAATGCGGAAAATATAGACCTATGGTTGCCCTACGCCGATAACACAGGATCTAGTTATCTTGAATGGTATATCACTGAAAACGAAAACGAGGAGAACATAATAAAAAGCGGTAAATGTCCGCAGATAATGCCTCCCACAGGAGGCAATCTTTCACCTGAAATTTATATAGGCGATAACAGTCTTAAAAATTATTCTCTGCTTGTGGATTTCCGCTTCGGTAACGTTGACACTATAAAAATCGGACTATATAAAGACACCTTTACCACCGAATCCGACTTTGCCACCGACGAGCCGACTATAGGCTGGTTTGAGCTGAACAGTGACGGCAAGCTGTACCGCACGGGTGTATTTTCTACCCGGGAGCTTATTACTGATATAGGCGAAATCGACAAGGACAGCTATCACACCATACAGATAGAAAATAAAGGTGGCAGTCTGCAACTGATTTTCGACAGTAAAAACTACGGCGAGATTGCAAAGGTTGACAATAACCAATACGGTGCTTTTGGTATAGGTGGCTTTGAGCTTGAAGTCAGGGAAATGGCTGTTTACGATATAGAAAAATACGATGCGCCCATTTTCGATTTCAGTCACCTTCCCCAAAAGCTGCAAAGTGAATTTCTCAAAGCGGGAATCGGCACGGATTATTATATCAGCGAGACCTTTACCGGTTGATAAGCAAAAGCCACTTCTGATTTCAGAAGTGGCTTCAGACCGAAGACAAACTCACGCACCGCAAAAACGCAAGAAATTCACAACGAATTTGTAGCTATACAAAAAATAGCAATATA
Organism: Ruminiclostridium sp.; assembly: GCA_017942025.1. Classification (GTDB taxonomy): domain Bacteria; phylum Bacillota; class Clostridia; order Oscillospirales; family Ruminococcaceae; genus Ruminiclostridium_E. Next base: position 32,373 of record JAGAVH010000079.1, read on the forward strand.
AAACCTTGGAAGAGCCGTAACCAGCTCTTCCAAGGCATTTTTGCTTACTTTGTCAACTGACACCTACCGTACCATTGTACGCCGACGGCGTCAGTTTCCTTGTCTGCGTGCGTTTTTCATCGTCTGACAGCGTGTAGACAAATAACTTTGTCTACACGCTGAAAAGCCACTTCTTATTTCAGAAGTGGCTTCATTTTTTAGTTTTGTATCACTTTATTCATCCATTGCTTCAATCTCAAAGCTGTCAAAATCGAAATCACAACCGGGCAAGAAGATTACCTTTACCGTAGCATTTCCTCTTATATCAGGGAGTATATGCTCTACCTCGATATAGTCCTCGCTGTAGGGGAATTCGATAATTTCCTGCGCCACGATTCCCTCTTCTGTTGCAAAATGAACGTGTACAGAGTCATTATCGTGTCTGGTTCTACCCTTTAATATGAGCTTTTTAGTACCCTTTGTAAAGTCCATATCGTTAAAGTCCATAAAGACGTTGTTACCGATACCGATTACCGCATTGCCGACAATTTCAAATGTATCACCGTGAAGCAGATCGTTATCAACTGCGCTTATTCTTTCGTATGCCTTTTCGTTCTTTGTAAACTCAAAGCCACCGAAATCTATTCTGAAATCATTCTTGTCAAATTCAAAATAGATATCCTGCATACCACAGATACGGCAAGGGAGCTTGTAGCTGTTATCCTTATAGGTCTGCCATTCAAAATCAGCCTGATAGGTGAATTCGCCGATAAGCTGTGAATTTTCCTTTTCGGGATAACCCAGCCACACTCTGAAATTAAAGGGAGCGTCGCTGTGCCAGTTTATCATTCTTACAAAGAAGCTATCTGTACCGTACTTGCCGAAATCAGTCTTTGTAAAGCCGATGATATTATTGTCACGCTTTATGTTTATACCGCCGTCTCTTACCTCGTCCATAAGGGAAATACTATCGTTATAGTGACAGCAACGGATAAACTCATAAGGATTCATAGAAGCCTGACCAAAGCCCTCGGAGGCGAATTCATATTCCGATAAAATCTCAACCTGATTTCTGCCGTTGTTACTGCTTACTCTCAGTCTGAAGCTACCGTCGCCAAGCGCCTTTAGTACCATCTGACCGCCAATTTCTTCTATGACTGCGATATTTGATTCGATACCGCTGTTTGTTACAACGCTGTATTTTATATCGTCCTTGTAGCTTGCGTTTTCGGGCAGTACCCTTGCTGTTATTACACATTCGTTATTATCGGGAGTAAGCACAGCACCCGCAGAGCGTGTAAGTTCGATCTTTCTGATGGGTACTTCCCTTTTATCTGACTTTTCACAGATATTCTCAAAGGTACTGATGCCCTTTCTTGCTTCGCTCTTTATAGCCTTTATAACTGTGGCTGCTGTTTCAAGACCTTCGCCCTTTGCGGTAACTGTGATGTCGCCTTCCTTGGTATCAGCCATAATATAGGCTACCGCTTTACCTGAAAATAGTCTTCTTGAACTGCTCTTGTACTGGTCGTAATCGGTACTGTCACCATTATCAAAACCGACAAGTCGACCGCCCTCTACAGTGAGATGAATTCTATCCCTTGCGTTATCCACGGGGTTTCCGTTTTCATCAACGGTTGAAATGAGAACAAACGCCATATCCTCGCCGTTTGCCTTTATTTCCTTACTATAGGGTGTTAAAATTATCTTCTTGCTGTCGCCGAAGGACTTTCTCACACATTCGTATCTGTTGCCGTCCTTATCGTAGGCTACTATCCTGATTTCGCCCTTTTCATAAGGGATCTGCCAGTCAAGAGTATATTCCTGTGCTGTTTTCTTTCCGCAGGACTTGCCGTTTACAAAAAGCTCCGCCTCGCCTAAATTGGTGTAGGCTACCACATCTATAAGCTGACCGTCGTTAAAATCCCAGTAGGGGAAGAGGTGAAGAACAGGCTTATCTGTCCAGGCAGCCTGGTACAGCCAGAAGCTGTCCTTTTCTATGCCTGCGGTATCAATATTGCCGAAATATGCGTTCTTTGTGGAATAAGGAGAAGGCTCGCCGATATAGTCTGCGCCTGTCCATATATACATACCTGCACACACATCTATATCACGGTTCATCACTATAACGTGTTCTGCGGTTTCTGCGGATGCACCTGCCTTGCAGTTGCCGAGAGCGGAGCATTGTAAGTCATCGTGAGTTAAGAATGCGGCACTCTTCGGGAAGTGATATACGCCACGGCTTTTTACACCCGATGTGGTTTCGCTTCCGTAAATCTTCCAGTCGGGATAGGTTTTATGGTGCTCTTCATATAATCTTTCAAGGTAGTTATAGCCTGCTAAATCCACCTGCTTTGCACAGTTCTGCGCACCCTCCCAGGGCATATAGTTAGAGCCTATCGTAGTGGGTGCATTCTTCTTATAGTCGTTTTCTCTTACCGCCTCGTGAAGCATTTTTGCTACCTCACAGCCACGGGGAGAAACGTGAGTATCATATATCTCGTTACCCACACTCCACATAATAACCGATGGGTGGTTTCTGTCTCTTCTTATCCAGCTTGCAACATCTCTTCTGTACCATTCAGCAAAGAAACGGGCGTTGTCAAATTCGGTCTTGGGGCGCTCCCACATATCGTACATCTCGCTGTCAACAAGCAAGCCAAGCTCGTCGCAAAGCTCCATAAAGCCCTTTGCAGGGGGATTGTGTGAGGTACGGATTGAGTTTACACCCATCTCCATCATCTTTAAAAGCTGACGTCGTGCCGCAGATTTATTGAATGCCGCACCAAGGCAACCTAAATCGTGGTGCAGGCAGACGCCGTTAAGCTTTATGTGTCTGCCGTTTAAATAAAAGCCTGTATCTGAGTCAAAACGGCAGTCACGAAGACCGACCTTCTGTGATATAAGGTCTATAATATCATCGTTTCTTTTAAGTGCGATTTCAAGGGTGAGCAGATTAGGATGCTGTGTATCCCAGATATGCTTTTCAGCTACGTTGCTAAGACTGAAATTGATTTCCGACAGAGCGGTTGCAGAGATTTCTTCGCTATGAAGTGTTTCTTCACCTTTAAGAATAAAGGAAACCGTTAGTCCTTCAGGCTTAATAACCTCTGCCGAAACACTTATATCAAAGCCGTTATCGGTCTTATCCGTATGGAAATATGTGCCGTCTGTAGCAAGATAGCTTTTTTCTGTTTCGATAAGATAGACGTCACGGAATATACCTGCACCACTGTACCAACGGGTGTTGGGAGCTTCGTGACGGACAAGCACCTCTATTTCGTTTTCTCCGTCGTGAAGATAATCTGTAATATCCGCTTCAAAGGTGGAATATCCGTACTTCCAGTCAAAGGCGGGCTTTTCGTTTACGAAAACCGTGCTATTCATATAGACGCCTTCGAAGTAAAGGCGGAAGCTTTTACCTTCTACCTTGCCGAAATCGTACTTTTTCTTATATCTGCCAAAGCCTGTTTCGTATAATGCACAGGTGTTATGTATCAGCCAGTCGTGGGGGAGCTGTACGGGAGCATACTCGCCGCTCCAATCGTTTTCCTTGCTGTGGTTGGCTTCTGTCTTTGCGAACAGCCAGCCGTTATTGAATAATGTCTTCATAGGGGGTTTCCTTCCGTTATTTAATATAAAATCGGTAAATTTTCTTTAGTTACCGAATATTCGCTGTCATAGAGCTTTTTGAGGTCCTCTCTTGTGGTGTTTTCGTCCTTCAGGCAGAATTCCTTGGACCAGTTCATATAGTAGCACCAGCCTATATTTTCCTTTACGATATTTTCTGAAAAAGGAACAGTACCTGTTTCGCCTATAGCAACTATCTTCTTTGTATCAGTTACCTTTATAAGATTGTTATACATCTCACTCTGAGAGCTGTGATCTCCTGCAGGTGGGTACATATCCCTTGTGATTATATCAACCACATCGTCACCGGGATAAAGCTCTTTAGTAGTAGCATTCCATACCCAGATAAGATTATCAAGATGATGGATTTCCGTAAAGCGCTGATACATAAGTCTGTAGAGCTTCTTGTAAACCTCAGCACCCTTTACGCCCCACCAGAACCAGTCGCCCTCTGCCTCGTGGAAGGGACGCCATAGTATCGGTATCTGCTTATCGCAGAAGGGACGGAGCAGTCCTGCCATCACATCCATATCGGAGATGAGGGCTTTATTTTCGTCGGTGCCGTCAATTACCGCCTTTGACGCATCAAAGTCCGTATTTCTCGTAAAGAACGCTTTTGAACTACCGCCAAGAGGAGAAAACCAGTGCCAGGTCATAGTGATGAGTCCCTTTTTATCTGCCCATTCGTAGGCTCTTTTAAGCGTACCGTAGTTTTCCATTACCTCTGTCATACATTCGTCGTCGGTATCGGTATAATTTATATTCGGCGAATAGGATAAAAGCTCAAAACCAAGAAGAGCAGGCTGTTTTCCTGTCACCTCTTCAATATGACAAAGCTCCTCCATCGCCATAGTCTGTGTATGCTGGCCTGTTATCACCTTTTCGTAGGTAATGTCAGATAGATATTTCAGAACATTTTTCACACAATCCTGTGCATTTTTATTGCAGGGAGCAAATAATTTATCGCTCATGCTGTACCTCCGTCATAGTGGGCTCAATTTGTGAAAATCATACTATTATTTTAGCATATAAGGAAGGTAAAATCAATGATAAAAAAGACAAAAATATATTTTATACCTTACAGATAAACCCTCACTGCGAGCTATTATATTTATAACCTTTTTGTTATATCTCCGATATTGCAGTCTGAATATTCTATTTCCGCCGAATACATACGTGCTATATCCGATATATGCATTATATTGTTTGCTTTTTCACAGTCAGCCGTCGCAATCCTCATTATAACCTGCACCGAGAACAATGCGAAGGTCAGGGCTTTCTGAACATCTTCGCACTCATCGTTAAGGTGGCGGAAAACAAAATAGACCGCAAGCTGTTCGCACAGGGTATCATATTCATCAGAAGAGGCCCTGTCAGAATTCAAAAGCTTTGATAAAGCCTTGTCCCAGCCTTTATCCAGTCTTTCCAGCGGAAAAAGGATATCATAAAGCTCCTTGTTGCCATAGCTTTTTATATTGCAAAGGGATTTTACCCTTTCTGTATAGGGTATGCTTCTGTTCTGAAGCATAGCTATCGCATTTTTCTTAAAAGTAAATAATTTCTCTTCATCCTCCGTCAGAGGTTCTTCTTCATAGCCGTTGTCGGATAAAATGATTATCTCCGTCTTTTTTTCTCTCTTGCAGACAAGCTCTGATACCGCCTCACAACATAGACCGAGTCCCATCTCAGTTCGGTCTGAATAAAAATTTCTGAAACGGGGATGGTCGCTGCATATATCGCAAAGGATGTCCTCGCCTCTTTCCAGTATCAGCTCACATAACCCCTTTTCGTTAAGAAAAGGGCAACGCTCGCCCTCGCATAATCTGAAGCTGTGAACATTGTTCTCATCTGTTATAATATTATCTGACAGCCTTTTGCCAAGCTCGCCGCCGATATTTTTATAAAGCTCCAATGTATATTCATCAATATCTATCTCCCAGCCGATACAGCAGCTGTGTCTGCATTTATCGGCAATACAGGAAAACTCGCTGTAATAATCAGGTGCGTATATCTTCATATGTCATCCTCACCACATAAAACCGCCGTATTTATCCGCTATGGGAGAAGAGTCGGTTTTAGGCTTCTGTATTTTCTGCTGTTTTTCCTCTGTCGGTATTTCTGGCGGCAGTTCCTTAACAAGAAAGGGCATAAAATAATCCGCCAGAGCAAAGAAGTCAAGCGCCGCTGTTTTAAGTTTTTCTGTAAGCCTCGGAGAATAAAGTTCTCTGCCTGCAGGAACAGTAAAGTGTATATACAAGGTCTTTTTGTTTACAAATTCAGCTATTTCATCATCGTCGCAGGGCTTTTTTCTTTTATACTCCTCACCTGCAATGTTTATATCATACTTTTCCTTCAGTGGCTTTAATATATCAAGGAAAAAGTCCTTGTTCTGATATAACTCCTTGCGGAAATTTTCCATTACATAGCTCTGGGGCTTACTTATCTTAAAGCCAAACACGATACCATCAGCGGATAATTCCATATACACCATCGGTGTCTGATTCCACATCATAGCATTGTGCAATATATATATCCACATCGTATTGCGATAGTGCTGGTAAGGCGGATAATTCACATCCTGATATATTCTTGACGCTTTATATACTACATTAGGAATATCCGAAAACTGCTCGCCCATCTCCTTTGCAAGAAGGCATAATGGCTCGTACACATCTGTAAGATATTCCTGCTTATGCTCTTCAAACCATTCCTTATTATTGTTATCGCGGATTCTTCTGAGAAATTCCGTTGTGCTTTTACTAAAGATAACTGCCATATGATTCATTCCTTTATTTATTCTTAGTTTATTGTATCACATAGCAAAGCCAAATGCAATAAGAGAATATTCGGTAAATTACTTACATAATATAGACATATACTATATAAATAACGGAGATGAATCGGATGAAACAATTTTCTTTATCAAGGCTTCTTCTTTTTCTTATCGGTACAGAGCTTGTGGGAGCATTATCTGCTGTCCTGGCAGGCGGCTTTTCGGAGTTTTACACAACATATACTCCGCCACCGCTTCAGCCTCCTGCTCCCGTTTTTATAGTTGCGTGGATTATTCTTTATGCTCTGATGGGGATTTCTGCGTATCTTGTCTGCCGGTCGGATGCCGGGAAAAACGAAAAAAAGACTGCGCTCAGCGTGTATTTTATCCAGCTTGCCCTTAACTTCTCCTGGAGCATTATATTTTTCAGATTTAAAATGCTGTGGACGGGAGCTCTGATAATTGCTCTTCTGATAACCGCAGTCGGAGTGATGATATATCTTTTCTACAGAATAAGAAAAATATCCGGACTTCTTAACATCCCGTATATCCTTTGGCTGTGCTTTGCTTTGTATCTCAACATTATGACGGCGCTGATAAACCGTGTATAACATCCTTTTATTGTGTATTTTTCATAACAAACGGGCAATGAAAGTTTTCAATCTTTTTTCTTTTTTAGTATTGACATAATGTTTATTTTAAGGTATAATATTAAATTGCATAGGCGTAAATCGGCGCCTTATAGTTAAATTTTTAACTGTAATACTACAATAGGAGGAACACACAATGAAAAGAACTTACCAGCCCAAGAAGCTGCAGAGACAGAAAGAACACGGCTTCAGAAAAAGAATGTCCACAAGAAACGGTCGTAAGGTTCTCGCAAGAAGACGTGCAAAGGGCAGAAAGCACTTAAGCTACTAATATCGTAGTGGGTGATTTCAGAAAGAAATATGTCTGCATAAAAAAAGACAAGGAGTTCCGCTTCCTTTTCAATAAGGGCGAATCCATTGTGAGCTATGCATTCATATGTTATGTGAGGGAAAATAAAAGGCGGGTAAACCGCATAGGCATAGTTACCGGCAAAAAAATCGGCAATGCCGTAAAGCGCAACCGTGCAAGACGGGTTATCCGTGAAGCGTTCCGCCTTATTGAACCTCTCCTCAGAGAACAAAGCAAAAACAGGTACGACTTTATTTTTGTGGCAAGAGCCAAGACCACAGAACTAAAAACGGACAAGCTGTACTCACTTATGAATAAACTCATAATAGGCAAGTACGGAAAAAAGAACGAACAAAAATAAAATGAAATATGTACTGTTATTTTTCGTAAAAATTTACAGACTTACACTATCTAAGTGGTTACCGCGTTGTTGCCGGTTTACACCAAGCTGCTCAGAATATGCTATGACGGCTATTATGCGTTTTGGTGCGGTGAAAGGCGGTTATTTGACTATACGGAGAATTATTCGATGCAACCCATTTTCGGCGGGTGGCTATGACTATGTACCAGAGGAATTTTATTTTTTCAAGAGAAAATGACTGCAGGTGTAGGCAGTCCCAGTAATACGGAAGGTGATTTGTCATAGATTTCTTATACACACTTATCGGTACGCCCTTAGGCTATATCATGTGGCCCATTTATCTGCTTTTACAGAATTTCGGTTGGGCGATTTTAATTTTTACAATCATTTTAAAGCTTGCTACACTTCCGCTGACCTTAAAACAGCAGAAGAATATGGCATACTCTCAGTTATTTGCTCCCAGAGTAAAGGAGATACAGAGAAAATACAGAGATAACAGAGAAAAACAGGCAGAAGAGATGCAGAAGCTTCAGGCTGAAGGCTATAACCCCACAGGCGGTTGCGGTCCTTTAGTACTTACAATGCTTATCCTCTTCGGTATGATCGATGTAGTTTATAAACCCATGACACATATGGAGCATATTCCTACAGATCAGATAAACCATACGGTAACCGTTGCTATTGATACAGAATATGCCAGCATTTTCCTCAACGAATACAACGCCAAGGATAAAGAGCTGATAGAATTATACAAGAATCCCTCTACCCAGACTCAGATATTCGTTTCTGACGCAAACAGCTTAGCAAAGAACGAACACGAGTTCAGAGAAGATGAGGGCTTCAAGACAAACTATTCTGCAAAAGACCCCACAGTTATCACAAAGGCTGACCGTGAAAAGTACGGTCACTTCACAGAAGAGCAGTTTGCTGATATCACAGGCGATAAGTCAAGACTTTCCGCAGAAACAATCAGCCGCTTAAAGCAGGCTAAGACAAAGTATTCAAATCTTCAGAAGGAGCTTTTTGCTCTTCAGACCTACAAAAAGTATCCCCAGAGCTTTGACGAAAGCTCTCTCATAACTGATAATGTAAAGCAGCAGATGAGAAATCTCGACAAGAATATGAATTTCTTCGGTCTTGATTTAGGTAAGACACCTCAGTGGAAGTTTGAGCCTCTTCTCCTCATTCCTGTACTGTCCTTTATATTCTCAGTTGCACAGACTCTCCTGACACAGCATCTCAACAGAATCAACAACCCCGAAACTGCTGACGCAGGCGGAATGGGTATGAAGTTCATGATTTACTCTATGCCTATCATCTCCCTTATGATCGCCTTCAGCGTACCTGCAGGTGTTGGTATGTACTGGTCTATAAGCTATGCTGTAGGTATCGTCCAGTCATTACTGCTCCAGAAGTTCTACAACCCTGCAAAGATCAGAGAAAAGGCTGAAGCAGAATTCAAGGCAAACCGCAAAAAGCAGCAGGAGGTTACAACTACCGCAGTAGTAACAGACGCTGATACAGGCAAGGAAAAGGTTGTGTCAAAGACAGAGACCCTGAGCCAGAAGGAAATCAACAGAAGAAAGCTTGCAGAAGCAAGAAAGGCCGACGCTTTGAAATACGGCGAAGAGTATAACGAAGACGACGATTGATGATTGATGCAGCAGATGCTCTCTGCATATCACGGAAGGATTTTACAATGGAAAAGATTTATAGCGGTAAGGTGTTAGAGGAGCTCAAGGCTCTTGCTTACACAGAAATCACAGCTCTCGGAGTTAAAGCATCCGATATTACTATTGAAGTAATTGAAGAGCCTGTAAAAAAATTATTCGGCAAAAAGGGCGACTACAAAATCAAGGCGTCCTATAGCGAGGTTGAAAACGTAACAGCAGCTGTTACAACCGAAGAAGCAACAGAAGAAGCAGAAGCGGTAACAGCACCCGTAGAAACAGACGCAGAACACAGCGAAAAGATTTCTCTTGCGGTAGCTTATATTGAAAAGGTGCTTACAGCACTCGGCGTTACAGATTTCAAGGTGAATGTAATCGAAAAGGAAGACATTACAGTACTTGATATCGTTGGCGACAAGCTTGGTATCGTAATTGGCAGAAGAGGCGAAACTCTTGATTCTCTCCAGTATCTTGCAATTTTAGCAAGCAACAGAAACGACGAGCCCTACTGCAGAATCACAGTTGACTGCAACGGCTACAGAGATAAGAGAGAAGAAACTCTCCGTGCTCTTGCAGAGCGTACTGCAAACAAGGTACTCCGTCAGGGCAGAAGAATTACATTAGAGCCTATGAACCCCTATGAGCGTCGTATAATTCACAGCAAGGTAGCTGAAATAGAAGGAGTTTACAGCAACTCCATCGGCGAAGAGCCTTACAGAAAGGTTGTTATCTCCGCTTCTCAGAAGCACGGCGATGGCAACAGAAGAAATGACAGAAGAGGCGGTCAGAGAAGAAACAGCAACGGCGGTAACCGTTCTTACAAGCAGAGCAGCGGCTTCTCCACAAGCTTTGAAAGAGAGTACAAGCGTACATCCGATGAAAATGCAACATATCAGTATTCACAAGAAACTGTAGAAGCTGAAAAGAATGCAACACTCTACGGAAAAATCGAATTCTAAAATTACACTCCCCCGATATATAATTTTATATATCGGGGATTTTTTCTGCTCTAATAATGGGAGCCATTGTTAAAATTCTTTTGTGCAAAATCACACTTGACTTTTAAGCCTCTTTACTGTATTATTAGTAAGGTGTATAATTATAAGTAAATTTCATTATATATAAATATATAATCTTTTTCGGGAGGAAAGGAAATGACAGATAACAAACTTCAGATGCCTGAGCTTTTCGGCTCAGATGTATTCAGCGAAGCGATAATGAAGACCAAGCTGCCCAAGGCAACCTTTAAAGAGCTTATGAAGGTAATACACGGCGACGCAGAGCTTACTCTCCCCGTTGCTGAGGTAGTTGCCAGCGCAATGAAGGACTGGGCAGTAGAAAAGGGTGCAACCCACTACGCTCATTGGTTCCAGCCTATGACAGGCATTACAGCAGAAAAGCACGACAGCTTCATTTCACCCGTCGGTGATGGAACAGCAATTATGGAATTTTCAGGCAAGGAGCTTATAAAAGGCGAGCCTGACGCTTCTTCCTTTCCCTCAGGCGGATTGAGAGCTACCTTTGAGGCAAGAGGCTATACCGCCTGGGACCCCACCTCATACGCGTTTATAAAAGACAATGCTCTTTACATACCCACAGCCTTTTTCTCATATTCAGGAGAAGCTCTTGATAAGAAAACTCCCCTGCTTCGCTCTATGGAGGCAGTATCAAAGCAGACTGTCAGAATTTTACGCCTTTTCGGCAACGAAGAAGTAAATGCCGCTATCGCAACAGTAGGCGCAGAGCAGGAATACTTCTTAGTTGACAAGAACAGCTACGACAAGAGAAAAGACCTTATCTTTACAGGAAGAACGCTTTTCGGTGCGGCACCCGTAAAGGGACAGGAGCTGGAGGATCACTACTTCGGTACTATAAAGCAAAGAGTCGGAAAGTATATGGAGGATCTCGACAGACATTTATGGGCACTGGGTGTTGCCTCCAAGACAAAGCACAACGAAGCAGCTCCCGCACAGCACGAATGTGCACCTATATTCGAATCCGCCAACCTTGCCGCTGACCACAATCAGCTGACAATGGAAATTATGAAGAAGGTAGCTTTAGAGCACGGTATGGTATGCCTGCTCCACGAAAAGCCTTTCCAGGGTGTAAACGGCTCAGGTAAGCACGATAACTGGTCGCTCACCACCGACGATGGTCACAATCTTTTAAACCCCGGCAAATCACCCATGGAGAACGCACAGTTCCTGACCTTCCTTGTGGCTATCATCAAGGCGGTTGACGAACACGCAGACCTGCTTCGTGTATCGGTTTCCACAGCAGGAAACGACCACAGACTGGGCGGTAACGAAGCGCCTCCTGCTATTATATCAATATTCCTTGGCGATGAGCTTACAGAAATAATCGACGCCATCGTTGAAAACACCGATGTAAAATCAAAGCGCTCACAGTTTGATATAGGAATTTCCAACCTTCCTAAATTCCCCAAGGATACCACCGACAGAAACAGAACCTCTCCCTTTGCCTTTACAGGTAACAAGTTCGAATTCAGAAGCGTAGGCTCTTCACTCAACATCTCAGACCCCAACATTGTTCTTAATACCATCGTTGCTGAGGCTCTTGACGAGTTCGCTACAGAGCTTGAAAAAGCAGAGGACTTTACCTCAGCACTCCACGAGCTTCTTGTAAGAACTATCAAGAAGCACAAGCGTGTAATCTTCAACGGAAACGGCTACGACGACGCCTGGGTAAAGGAAGCAACCGAAGTGAGAGGACTTCCCTGCTATCCCTCAGCGGTTGACGCTATACCCCATTTCCGTGATGAAAAGAATGTAAAGCTTTTTGAAAAGTACAAGGTATTTACAGCGGTAGAGGTAAATTCCAGAACAGAAATACAGCTTGAAAACTACTGCAAGATAATCAATATCGAAGCTCTTACAACTGTAGAAATGGCGTCCAAGGAAATTCTCCCAGCTGTTATGGAGTATGAAAAAGCGCTGTGCGAAACCCTTTTAGCTAAGAAAAATGCAGGTATCAGCTTTAATGTTGAAAGCAATCTTGCGTCAAGCATCAGCGTACTTGCCGAGGACCTGAACAACAAGATATATGAGCTTGAAGCGGTTATCATAAAGGCACACGGCATCACCGATATTTTCGAAGCATCAAGATGCTATCACGATGAGGTATTTGCTACAATGCAGGCACTCCGCGCAATAGCTGACCAGCTTGAAACTATGGTAGCTGAAAAATACTGGCCCTTCCCCACATACGAAGACCTTTTATTCAACGTATAAGGCGTGCCGCCTTTGGCAATTCCTGCCTTTTACTCATTTCTGCTTTAATAAGGCAAGTGAAACGGCAGGGCTCACAATACAGATTTATAATACCTCTTTTTGGCGTGCCGCCTTTGGCAATTCCTGCCTTTTTCTCATTCCTGCTTTGCTCAGGCAAGTAAAGCAGCAGGGCTCACAATACAGATTTATAAAATGCCTCTTTTGGCGTGCCGCCTTTGGCAATTCTGCCTTTTACTCATTTCTGCTTTGCTCAGGCAAGTGAAACAAAAATCAAGCACTCCTGATTTCAGGAGTGCTTCTTATTTTTTATGTACAGCTATGTCCGCCGCAATTATGTCCTTCTCCGTGTCCCTCGCCGTGATGACTGCATTTAACATCAGGATTGAATAATAACGTACCGTTAAGATAGTCTTGCACTGCAAGGTCGCAAAGTCCCGTAACACCGCCATAGACTTCTATACCTGCACCTTTTAGTGCCGTCTGGGCGCCACCGCCGATACCTCCGCAGATAAGAGTCTTTACGCCAAGGCTTGATAAAAAGCCTGCCAATGCTCCGTGACCACTTCCGTTGGTGTCTACCACTTCAGAAGAGATAATTTTACCATTCTCAGTTTCGTAGATTTTGAACTGTTCGGTATGTCCGAAATGCTGGAATACCATTCCGTTATCATAGGTTACTGCGATTTTCATAATAAAAGCTCCTTTATAAATTTACTGTCTGTCCTGCTGAAATGTAGGACAGCTTTTTCATATACTTTTTCATAAACTGATACTGTTCTTCGCCTGTACAATGGCAGGTGAAAAACTCTGTATCAAGACTGTCGAGAAATAAGGCATAGCTTTTAAGCGTGTCGTCAAGGGGTAATTTTGAAAAATGAAAGCCACCGATAAGAAAATCAGGCTTAAACCACTGGGCTATATTAAGTACACCCTTATGAGAGCATCCGCTGATTAAGATACGTTTTCCCTCTTCCACTATAAGCAGATAATGCTCGTGCAGAAAGTCATCGGGAATAAATTCTCCGTCAACGTTTTTATTAAGTCCGAAGGAGCCTAAATCAAAGCTCTTTTCCCTATCGTTGCAGGTAAAGAGAGTAAGCCCGTCGGCTATTTTATATTGGTCATCTGTCAGAATTATTCTGTCGCTTTCTTTAAGCCTTTTATCAAGACCGATATATTTTTCTGTGCCGTTATAATAGTCGCCGAAGGCGTTTTTATTCATATATACGGGAGATTTTTCATTAAGCTGCAAAAATCTTGCAAGTCCGCCGCCGTGATCGTAATGTCCGTGGGATAGCACCGCAATATCAACGGTATCAAGGGCTACGCCGAGCTTATCGGCATTTTCCGAAAAAAGCTCCGTCTGTCCCGTATCGAACAGTATTTTGTGGTCCTTCGTTTCGATAAAAAGGGATAGTCCGTGTTCGGCTTTTATATCATCATTTACAGAGGTGTTCTCTGTAAGACAGGTTATTTTCATACAATCATCCTTTTAGTTTGATAACTTTAGTATAGCACTTTAAGGATTTTTTGTCAACAAACTGAAATTCATAAAATCTTAATAAATCCTTAATTGAACTGCAATTTTTACTGTGTTACAATTTTTATAACAAATAAAAAAGGGGTGCGCTATATGAAAATAACCACAGAAAATCTTACAAAAACCTACAAGACGGGTGAAGATACAATCTACGCCCTGAAGGACTGCAACATCACTATAGAAGAAGGTGAACAGCTTGCAATAATGGGACCGTCAGGCTCAGGCAAGACTACGTTATTATCCCTTATCGGCGGAATTATAAAGCATAGCGAGGGTAAGGTAATATTCAGCGACGGTGACAGAGCTACAGATATTACTACTCTTTCGGAAAGTGCTCTTGCTAAATTCAGGAGAAGAAATATCGGCTTTGTATTTCAGGATTATTCTCTGATACCCGAAATGACGGCAAGGCAGAATATCACACTTCCGCTTTTACTGGATAACAAGAAGGTGGATAAAAAGCGTTTTGAGGAGCTTTGCGAAAGACTTATGATAAAGGACAGACTAAACCATCTGCCCGAAGAATTGTCAGGTGGTCAGAAGCAAAGGGTTGCTATAGCAAGAGCGCTTATTACAAACCCTTCGGTAATACTCTGCGATGAGCCGACAGGAAATCTCGACTCGAAATCGGGTGAAGAGGTAATCACGCTTTTAAAGGAGCTTTGCGAAGCAGAGAACAAAACTCTGATAATCGTAACTCACGACAAGGGCATTTCGGAAAAGCTTTTCAGAACGATAGAAATATACGACGGAGAGGTAACAAAATGAAAATTCTGCTCATCGCATTAAACTACGTGCGCCGTCACTTTATAAAATTTCTGCTTATCATAGTTGCTCTGGCGCTGATGATTTCATCGGTGCTTTTTACCCAGATATTCGTTGACGCAAATCACTATAGCAGATTTTTCACCGCAAGGCAGGGGATAATGCCCTTTTTGACTATAAATTGCGACGTAAACGACGCTCTTGTGACTGACGAAATGCTTGAAAAATATTATGCAGGCAGACAGTATATCGTCGGCTCTGACAAATACGGAAACCATATCGGATATATGGATGATAAGGCTCTCTCGTCAATGGGTATAATGATTCTCCGTGGACGAATGCCCGAAAAGGAAAATGAGATAGCTATGAGTGACAGCCTTCTGCTGACCTATAAAACCGAGGTGGGAGAAAAAGTTACGCTTACCGTTATAGAAAACGGCAAGGAAACCGAAAAAGAGTATCTTGTCACGGGACTTACCTCCGATTTCTTAAAACGATACAACGAAACGGACAAGCAGGTAGTAATAAAGGAAGGCAACACTGAAGACTACTGTGTAAAGATACCCTCGATAATATGCGGCAGAACTGAAAATTATATTGCCGTAAACGTGGTCACAGGCGTTATGTACAGTTTCGAAAACGACGATATGCCGGTGCTTTACGTAGGTGAAAAGTCATTTGTAATAAACAACGAACTGCTTTGGGCGAACGGTCCACTAGGTAAATATATAAGCACCAACGAATTTATACTTGTGGATATAACAGTAAAATACATAGTGCCGGCGTTTATAATACTGATGGCGATAGCAGGGGTATATACGGCGGTCAGAATTCTGTCATCGGGACAGAAGAACAATCTTCGTCTTATAAGTACAATCGGCGGTACAAGGGCGCAGGTATTTCTGATTTTCTTCTACGAGGCTCTTTTCATATCCCTTTTCTCGTCGCTTTTAAGTATCTTATCAGGATATATAATAGTCGGCGGCTTTGCAGGAAGTCTTGAAACGCTGGGTGCTGTATACAGGATACCAACGGGACTTATTTTCGGAATATCCGCACTCGGCTTTATTATACTTCTTATCTTCTATATGATTTATTTTCTTATAGTGTCAAGGGAAAGACGAATAAGAAAAAAGAAAAAGGAATACCGCTCTGTAAACAGATTATGGATAAAGACGATTGACAGAAATTCAGGCACTTCCAAAATTGCCTTTTCGGTAGTTACTGCGGTGCTGGTGGTAATCTTTTCTGGCGGATGTCTGTGGGGAGATTTCATCTCTATGATACACGCAGATAATATCGAAATTGCAAAAAGATATTCCTATGATTATCTTGTAAGAGTGCCGGGCGGCACTATGGAATTTTCTATGATGGACTTTCATCTGCCACTATGCGGACTGTCAGAAGCGGAGATTGACGGTATCGCAGAAAATTATCCCGTAACAGAAAAGCTACGGGCAATGACCTACAGTCTGCACGCTTATATCGATGCAAAGGGTACTGTACCCGAAAACACAAAGAATAAAACCGCCTATGTGATACCAAAGGAGCCTGAGGGGCTGCGACAAGCCTTTTCGGATGCGGGACTTAGTGACAGTATATCTATGTATAAGCAGGGAGTAACGGCTATACCCTACGAGTATCTTGAAATGCTGATAGGCAAGGTCGACTTTACCAAGGAGGAATATGACAGCGGCAGGGCGGTCGTATCCTTAAACGGTACGTATAAGGTAAAGGATAATATAAAGCTGTACTTTTTATTCTATCCTGCCGCTATAAACAAATCGGATGGGGAGATTTCAAAATATATACCCGAAATCATCACCACAGAGCTTACTGTTACCGATAGTGTAAGTATAAAAAATGACAGCGATAGCCTTGAAATAGCCGAGATTGTATCAACAAGAAGCAAAAGGATAATAGTATCGGACAAATATCTGCTGAGCATCAGCGATAAGTTCAGATATGACTATGTGCTTTTTGATAACAGTCAGCTTATCAGCGAAAATGACGCTATACGGACTGACGAATATATAGCAGGTCTTGCAAAAAGCGGAAAGCTCCATCTTTATAATCACGGCATAGAGCCTATGCTGTTAAAGAAGGAAGCTGAAAAGCAAAGAGCACCCTACCTTGCACTGAGCATAATTTATACCGTGGTGGTAGCGTTCTTTTCATACGTATGCATAAACTGTGAAGCAAGAGGAAAAATTCAGAATTATCTTATACTGAAATTTATCGGTGCTGAAAAAAGGCAGCTCACCCGACTTGTAATTCTGTCCTCACTAAGAAAGGCTTTTGCAGGTATAATAAGCGGTGCAGTATTTTATTACGTAGTTCTTACCGTACTTGCCTTTTTAGTAGAAAGCGAAGGATATATGAAGTATTTTCCTTTGACAAATGCATTCTGCTATCCGATTCTTATAACAGGGGTTATAATTGCTATCGTACTCGTGGCGTCTGTAATAGCGGCGTTATGGGTAAATAAGCAGGAAAAAGGGACTATATAAAATTTACCGCAGAGTAACAGACGTTGCTCTGCGGTTTTGCTATATTGACTAATCGGACGTAAGGTGGTAAAATGGTTATAAGAGGTGATTTTATGCTGGGAGCTATTTACGGAGATATTATCGGCTCATATTATGAGGTACACTGTACCAAGGACTACGATTTTCCATTCTGCAAGGAAAGTCATTTTACTGACGACAGTGTTCTGACAGTTGCAGTATGCAGGGCGATTCTGAATTTTCCTGATGATATAAAAAGACTTGGTTTAAGAAAAAGAGCAAAAGAATACGCCGCAATGTACCGGCACTATTATTCCTGCTTTCCCGGGGCAGGCTTTGGCAATATGTTTTCAAAATGGGCAAGGAATCACGATTCGGGAAATATTAAAAGCTACGGTAACGGCGGTGCAATGCGTGCTGTCCCCATAGGCTATGCCTACAATACCAGAGAACAGATACTGCTCCAGATAAAGGCAAGCTGTATATCAACTCACAATCACAAGGAAGCCATAAACGGCGCAGGCGCTGTAGCTATGGCTGTATTCCTTGCGAGAAACGGAAAAAGCAAGGAAGAAATAAAGGAATACGTTGAAAAGAACCACGGATACGATTTATCAATACCGCTTTCACAGATAAGAGAAAAGCACATATTTGACAGCCGCACCTCCTACAGCGTGCCGCCTGCCATAATCGCCTTTCTTTGTTCTACTGATTATGAAAGCGCTGTCAGAAACGCCGTATCCCTCGGAGGCGACGCAGATACCGAGGCTTGTATTGCAGGCGGCATTGCCGGGGCGTTCTATAAGGAGATACCCGATCATATACGCCGCTTTTGCGAAAGCCGTCTGGACAGTTCCTTAAAAAAGACCGCAAGAGAATTCTGCGAAAAATACATAACTGATTAAAATAAATTTTATGGCAATGAGTAATACTCTGCTGACACATTTCTGATAATACGGGAGGTGAAAAAATGTCTGCTTACAGCGAGCTTATCAAGAACTATGAAAAGGTGCGTAGCTATATGAGAGAATTCTATATCTACGGCTTTAAAAACAGAAGTGAATATGACAAAAAGAGCGCCCGTTCCTATGATGACGAAAGGCGCAGAATAGAAAGCTGGCTTCAGGATTATATGAGCTTTGTCCGTACAAGCGAGGGCAAGAACGTATTCATATCAATAGACAGCCGCAGAATAGAGCACAACCCTTTTTTCAGAACGCTTAAAGCAAAGAGCTTTACCGATAAGGATATTACACTTCATTTCATTCTTTTTGATATTCTTAATTCACCTGATACTCATCTTTCACTACCCGAAATTTTAGAGCAGATAGATATATACCTTTCCGAGTTTTCTCAGCCTATGGTATTTGATGAATCCACAGTCAGAAAAAAACTGAAGGAATATACTGAGCTTGGCATTATCACCACCGAAAAGCAGGGTAAAAAGGTGCTTTACAGCAGAGCCTGCGGCGAGGAGCTTTCTGATATTACGGATATTCTGAATTTCTTTTCAGAGACTGCGCCCTGTGGAGTTATCGGCTCTTTTCTTCTTGACAAGACGGAAGAGGAAAACGATATTTTCAGCTTCAAGCATCATTACATAACAAGCGCAATAGACAGCGATGTTCTGGCAAAGCTGTTTATGGCTATCAGGCAGAAATCCGTCATTACTATGACGAATTTAAGCCGCAGGAATGATACTCCGATAACTTTAAGAGTAATCCCCTTAAAGATATTCATAAGCGCACAAAACGGCAGACAACATCTTTTATGCTACCATATGGAATGGAATTCTATAAGGTCCTACCGCATAGATTATCTGTCGGATATAAAGATAGAAAACCCTACTCCCCGTTTCGATGAATTAAGAAACGAGCTTACGAGAATGCAGGAAAATATGTGGGGTGTAAACGCAGGCAGGGCGTCTCTGGGCAACGAGGAAACCCATCACGTAGAATTTACTGTTCAGGTGGGAGAGGATGAAAAGCATATAATACGAAGGCTTGAAAGAGAAAAGCGAACGGGTAAGGTCGAGAAAATAGATGACAACACCTACCGCTTTTCTGCCAAGGTTTATGATGAAAGCGAGCTTATCCCCTGGATAAGAACCTTTATCTGCAGGATAAAGGATATACATTTTGAATCCCAGGAAACCGAACAGCTCTTTAAGGACGATATAAAAAGAATGTGCAGGCTATACGGCATAGAGGAGGCAGAACAATGATATTCAGTGAATTATATTCCGCCTACTACAATGCGGTAGCAAGGATAATAAGAGAGCTTATAAAGGGTGAAAAAAGCGAAAAAAGGCTATCCGAAATAGTTAGCGAAAACGCCTTTGCCGAAAGTATGCTGACAGTTCTGCCCTCCTTAAAAAGCGAAAAATGGCAGCTTATGAAAGCCGATATGACTACCCCTGTAAAGCATAGCCCCACAATGCCGCTTACAAATATAGAAAAAAGCTGGCTGAAGGCTGTTTTTCTTGATCCGAGGGTAAGGCTTTTCGGGAATTACGAAGATTTATTTCCTGATACAGAGCCTTTGTTCACTCCCGAAGATTTCGTTATATACGACAGATATTCGGATGGGGATGATTTTACCGATGAAGGCTATATAGAGCGCTTCAGGATTATTCTTTCCGCTGTGAAAAGCAGAACTCCCCTTGATATCAGGATGTATAACAGAAGAGGCGAAGAAATATCCGTCACTATACTTCCTGAAAAGCTGGAATATTCTGAAAAGGACGATAAAATGCGACTTATCGGTATAGGTAAAGGAAATTACGATACCATAAATCTTGCGAGAATAATCAGCTGTAAGGAAAGCGAAAACAAGGAGCTTTCCTTCCTTGAAAAGAATGAAAGCAAGAGCAGAACAGTCACTCTGCGAATCACCGATAAAAGAAATGCACTTGAAAGATGTCTTCTGCATTTTGCACACTTTGAAAAAAGGGCAGAAAAAATCGACGATATGCACTATATGGTACATATCGTCTATGACAAGGATGATGAAACGGAGCTGGTTATAAGAATACTCGGCTTTGGTCCTATGGTAGAGGTGACAGAGCCGGAGCATTTCAGAAATCTTATTATCGAAAGGCTGAAAAGGCAGGCGGAATTCAACCTATAGCATAAAAGGGAATGTAA
>JAGAVH010000080.1 GCA_017942025.1 Ruminiclostridium sp.
TAGCCCTTATATTTCAGCCATTGTCCCTGAGCTTGATAATGCATTGATAGAACGTGAGGATGGTGTAATCTATATCAACGGTGAATATCCGACAGGCGAATATGGATATTATTGCGAAAGCATTTATCTGAGCGATCTGACCGGTGACGGCAAGCCGGAATTATGCATTGTTATGCCTTTGGGTAGCGGTATAGTTGACTGGCGTATTTTAATTATAGACTGCACCACAAGAAAACTGATTTATGAAATTTCAGACAGAGCGCACCACGATTACTATCTGTTTATCAGAAACGGTAAGCTTTGTGTAAAGGAAACAGAGTGGTGCAGGCAGGAAGCCCTGCGCACGGGTACTTTCTCTCTGGACGGCACTCAGATAGTAATCAATTGGGACAGCGAAGTAAATACAGAAACTGACAAGGACGCTCCCGATGACAGATATGTTGTGGAAGTTGTAACACAACCCGCAGAAAAGCTTACTGAAAACGAACAGATATTAAAGCTTCTCTATGACTATGGCGATTTTATCTTTAACATAAGCTTCAAGCCCGGCAAGGACTGGAATTATGATATCGTGTACGAAAAAGATAGGATATATGTTGACAGCAATACAAATGAAGTTATCTCTTCACCTGAAGAAGCTCAGACAGCTCTCCGTAGCTTCTGCAAAGCGAAGGAAAGCTGGATAAAAGAATTACGCAGTATGATAACCGAGAATATGGCGGAAAGCTTTATTGAATACCACATCAGAAATAATTATTTATTCATCTATCAGGATGAATGGTACATAAAATCAAACGGTGGCGGAAGAGGTTATGGCCTTGGACAGTCGGAGCTTATCCTGAAGTCTTACGAAAAGCCTGATGGAAATACCCTTATTCTGAATTTCGCTTCTATAGGCTACAAGGAGGAATGGGGAACGGAAGAGGATATTATAGAAGAAGGTCAGGTAATTCTGAAAAAATCTGAAAACAGATACAGAATAGAAAAGTGTGACGATTCAGCAGCAGAATGGTTTGTACAATACAGTAAAATAAAATACGGATCAGAGTTCTACTATTTTGATAAGAACAAGGTGAATGATAACATTACCCAGACTGACCGCAACGGTGATGGTGGCATAGCCACCTTTGAGCTGTATTACGGTCAGGAATGGAGAGAACTCACCGATGATGAGATACAGCTTATATATAAGCGTGTATTCGGTGATAAGCTGATAGATGGCGAGTATATACAAAACAGAGTAAGCTATATCGGTAAAACCATAGGCGATTTAGAAATTCAGCTTTATAATGCTTCTGTTGGGATAGGCAATGAACTTATTTATGGGGGAGTTCCTTCGGAAAATAGAGAAGACTGGTTTTTATCGAAAAATCCGCCCCAGCTTTTCTCCTCAATGGAGGAGCTGTACGAAATACAGAAGGATGTTTTCAACGATATAACCACCTACGAGGATTTTCTCACCAAATTTGAAGCGTTTAAATTCGGGGATGATGGTTTTTACGTAAAGGGCAGAACACCGGGACTTACATCAACGCTTTATGGTAGCGTTCTTAAATATACTTCTTTTGGAGATATAAGGTGCGTCTATAGCTCTGCTATTGCCGTAGAGCTTGACGGAGAAATAAAAATGGCGGTATTACAATGCGCAAGTATTCCCGAAGAAAATTGCGATATATATTCAGTACATATCGTTCCCCTTACTAAGGTTGATGGTGTGCTTAAATTCCCAAGAGAATGTGACTGGGAGAATGCATTCGGAAAAAGCAAATAGTAGAAGAAAGGTCAGGGTTTCCTGACCTTTCTCAGACTGAAGACAAACTCGCGCACCGCAAAAATGCGTAAAGTTTTGTACTTATCTTGCGAGCGTATATAAATGATGATACAAAAGTTTTAGAGAGCCTTAAACGGCTCTCTAAAAGCATTTTTGCTTACTTCGTCAACTGACGCTTACCATACAACCCGTATGCCGACAGCGTCAGTTTCCTCGTCTGCGCGCGTTTTTCATCGTCTGACAGCGTGTAGACAAGACTTTGTCTACACGCTGAGAAAGGTCAGGGTTTCCTGACCTTTCTTTTTGTCCTTTATTCTGCTATAATAAATATATCTATAAAAATTTTTTATAATTTCGTACAAAAAATATTTATTATTTGTCTTATAGGGTGAAGGGGGCGAGAATATGGAAGATAACAAAATAATCACGTTATATAACGAACGAAATGAAAACGCCATAACCGAAACAAAAAGCAAATACGGGAAGCTTGTAAAAAGGGTTTCCTATGAGATACTCCGAAATGACGAAGATACCGAGGAATGCGAGAATACTACATATTTAAACACCTGGAATTCCATTCCCCCTGCAAAGCCCGTATCCTTATGTGCTTATATCTGCAGGATAGCAAGAAATACTGCGATAAACATTTCAAAAAAGCTTTCACGTCACAGGGCGGAAAACATATTCGACGAGCTTGGAGAGATAATCGGAGATCACAATAATCCCCAGGATCTTATTGAAGAAGGCATACTTACAACGCTTATATCAAGATATTTAAGAAGCATCAGAAGTCGCAACCGTCAGATATTTATGATGAGATATTACTGCAATATGTCGGTAGAAGCAATAGGTGACTGCTTCGGCCTTAATGAAAATGCGGTATATTCCCAGCTCAGAAGAACAAGAGAGGGACTCCGTTCCTATCTTAAAGAAAACGGAATTGACGTATAAGGAGGGATATTATGAACGATAACAATAAACGCTTATGGGATAACTCCATTGGCAACGTGGATGACGATATCGTCGAAGAAATGGCACAGACCCTTTATAAAAAATCCCTTACCGATACCGACTCCGATGAGCTTATAGTGGTAGAGGATCAGAAAAAGAGTAACCGCTTTATATTCGCTGTTGCCGCTTGTATAGTTGCTCTTATAGGCGTTGTGACAATGGTATCGGTTATGCTTTTGAATGGCGGTATCGGAGTACAGCCATCGGAATCTGATACAAGCAGTAAAACAGTTATTTATGAAAACGATGGATATGAATACAGAATACTCTCTGACGGTACTGCAGAAATTGTAAAATATACCGGCAATGCCACCGAGCTTACTCTTCCGACAGATATTAACGGCAAAAAAATAATTGCCATCGGAGAAAATGCCTTTGCCGACTGCAAGGAACTCAAAAAGCTGACCTTTTCCTATAATATCACAGCTATCGGAGAAAATGCCTTTGCCGAAAACATCGCTCTTTGTATTCCGAGAGGCTCGGTAGCAGAGGTCTATGTGGCTTCATCAAAAAATAAAATCACCTACGAATTTACCAATAAACCTGTTGGTGATATTATATCAAGCGGTGAATATAAATATCAGTCGCTGTCTGATGGTACTATAGAGCTTGTAAGCTACAATGGCAATGACGAAAATGTAGTCATCCCTGAAACCATAGACGGAAAAACCGTCACCTCCGTGCATCAGGATACCTTCCAATATAAAGAGGAAACGCTGATTTCCGTCAGTCTGCCTGATACCATAACTAATATAGATGGCTACACGTTTTATCTTACCGAAAATCTGAAGGAAGTATATTTACCAAAAAATCTTACAGTAATAAAGGAACATACCTTTGAAGCGTGCGATAAGCTGGAAAAAATCGAATTCCCACAAAATCTAAGATACGTTGAAGACAGTGCTTTTGCTTACAATTACGCATTAGTAACGCTTAATATTCCTGAAGGGACTACGAAAATAGGTGGCAGTGCCTTTTTCGCCTGCTACAATCTTGAAACGGTAAAATTCCCCCGTAGCCTTAAAACAATAGGGGCAGGTGCCTTTGCATCCTGCAAACTGCTTTGCTCTGCCGATATAGGCTCAGGCAATCCGGAGGATAAGCTCGTTATCGGTGAAAGTGCATTCAAAGGCTGTGCAAATTTAAGAACTGCCGTAATAAGAGAGGGCGTTATCAGTATAGGTGACAGAGCCTTTGCCGATTCGACAGAAACCCCGTGTGCACTTGAAGAAATAACACTTCCCCGCTCTCTTACCCACATCGGAGAGGATGCCTTTACAAAAAGCGCCGTTCTGTTCTGTTACAGAGATTCTTATGCGGAAGACTATGCAAAGAAAAATAACCTTAACTACATTAGTCCGATTGAAGAGGAAGATGAAAAAATCTTCGGTAGCTTCGAGTACGTCACACTACCCGATGGCACCGTTGAAATAACGGGATATACAGTCGGCGAAAACCCCGAGCTTGTTATACCGTCCGAAATTGACGGCAAAAAAGTAACGTCTATAGGTAAAGGAGCAATGTCCGTCAATAATCTGTTATCGATTGAAATCCCTGAGGGCGTTACGGAAATAAAGTATGAGGCGTTTAAAGACTGTTATCATCTCACAAAAATCACTATACCCGATACCGTTACAAAAATAGGCGTCGGTGCTTTCAGCAACTGTCCTTACCTTGAATCGGTAAGTATTCCGCAGGGCGTAACCATAATAAACAGTAAGCTTTTCAGCGGATGCCTGTCTTTAAAAAGCGTTTCTCTGCCCGGCACCATCACCGCTGTCGAAAGCTATGCCTTCAGCGATTGTCCCAGTCTTACAAAAATAAACCTGAACGATAATATTACCTATATCGGCAAGGGCGCATTCATAAACTGCGAAGCCCTTGAAGAAATAAATATCCCTGCATCTGTTACGGTTATTGAAGAATCCGTCTTTGAAAACTGTCACAATCTGCTTTCTGCCACTATCCCCGACAGCGTTACAAAAATAGGGAACGGCGCTTTCTCTATATGTACAAAATTAGCTGAAGTAAAACTACCTTCTTCCCTTCAGCTGATAGATGCAAAAGCCTTTTTGGGCTGTACGGCTATAAGCAGTATAGAGATACCCGACAGCGTGGAAGTAATCGGAGACTCCGCCTTTTCCAACTGTAGCTCTCTTGAATCTGCAAAGCTGTCTTCAAAGCTTAAAAGCATAGGAAATTTTGCCTTCAGCGATTGTCCTCTGCTGAGTCAGATAGCTATCGGCGAGTGGGTCGATATAGGCTTAGCCTGCTTTGAACATTGCAGAAGCCTTGAAAAAATAGAGGTGGGAAACGGTACAACCATAACAAAGGAAGCTATATCAGGTTGCCCGAAGGCGGTAATATACTGCTATATGAATTCCTACGCCTATGATTATGCGGTTCAGAATGGGCTTAGGTATGAGATAATTGAGACAGATACAACACAACCGGACACTGATGATATTTATAGCAAGTTCGGGCACATCAAATATACCTGCGATCTATCTGAATTTCCTGTTGATGATACTCGTAACTGGTTCGGAGAAATTATCCTGGTCGAAGATGGTAGACTGTTAATCTCACCGGGGCTTGACAAAGTAAAAACGGAATTTGGAGAGGTTGTCTGGCTTATTGACGATTATGCTTATGCATACAGCGTTGGCCAGATCGTAACATATGAATACCGTGACGTTAAGGCACCCGAAAAGGAAGGTTATCCTTTGAATATCATTGCGTTGCAGGTATATATGGAGTAGCAAAAAAGCGGAGGCAACTGCCTCCGCTTCAGCGTGCAGACAAAGTCTTTGTTACACGCCGAGGTCAGGTTTTCCTGACCTTTCTTTTATATTGACAATGCCTTTTATTCTGCTATAATAGATATATCCAAAAAATTTTAAAATTTATGTAAGAAAACCGTTTTTCGTGTGTCTTATATGGTGAAGGGGGCGAAGGCATGGAGGATAACAGAATAATTTTACTATATAATGAACGTAATGAAAACGCCATAACCGAAACCAAAGACAAATACGGAAAGCTTGTCAGAAAGGTTTCCTACGGAATACTCCGAAATGACGAAGATACCGAAGAATGCGAGAATACTACATACCTGAATACCTGGAATTCCATTCCCCCTGCAAAGCCTGCGTCTTTATGCGCATATATCTGCGCTATCGCAAGAAATACTGCGATAAACCTTCTCAGAAAAGCCGGACGGCACAAGGCTGAAAATATATTCGACGAGCTGGAGGAGATAATCGGGGATCACAACAACCCCCAGGAGCTTATTGAAGAAGCTATGCTGGTACCCCACATAAACAAATATCTTAAATCGATAAAAAGCCGCAACCGTCAGATATTTACCATGAGATACTATTTTGAAATGTCGGTAGAAGCAATAGGGGATTGCTTCGGACTAAGCGCTAATGCGGTGTACGTTCAGCTTAAAAGAACAAGAGAGGAACTTCGTTCCTATCTTAAAGAAAACGGAATCGACGTGTAAGGAGGGGATATTATGAACGATAAGAACAAACGCTTATGGGAAAATTCCCTTGACCTTTTAGACGAGGAAATTATCGGAGAATCAGCGCAGACGCTTTATAAAAAATCCCTTACCGATTTTGATGAGAATGATTTCGTTATAGTAGAAACCGAGAAGAAAAGTAAATTCCCGATATTCGCTCTTGTAGCTTCAATTATTGCAATTATAGGAGTAGCCGTAATAACGGGCGTTATAATCACGAATACCGGCATTTTTACTACACCGCTGGAATCGGAGGATGAGAGTAGTATAACTTCTGAATATGAGATTCCCGAAGGTACTATAGGTAAGTTCGGTTACAGCTTTGCTTCTGACGGCAGTAACGGAATAATTCTCACCTCCTATAGCGGAAATCCCACAGAGCTTGTTATCCCTGAAACAATCGACGGACATAAGGTAGTGGGCATACATGAGGAGGTTTTCAGATACTGTCAGGCTCTTAAAACTCTGACTATACCGAAAAGCGTTAATACAATAAGAAACGTCTGCTTTGATTATTGCGAATCGCTTGAAGAGATAAAGGTAGACAGTGACAACGAATATTTTTGCTCTGCGGATGGCGTGCTTTTTGATAAGGGCAAGGATATTCTTATACGCTATCCTTTGGCGAAGGCTGATAAGGAATACGTAATTCCCGACAGCGTATCCATTATGGAGAATAAAGCATTTGCATACTGTAAGTATCTTACCGCTGTTACAGTTTCGACTAACGTCGGATGTGTAAGTCATTATGCTTTTCTCTCCTGCGAAGCACTAAAATCCGTAACCTTATCCGAGGGTGTTACGGGTATAGGCGATTACTCTTTCGAATCCTGTAAAGCACTTGAATATTTAAGCATTCCTGAAAGTGTAAAAGATATAAGAGAAACGGCATTAAGGAATTGTGACGCTCTTATAGCTATAAACGTAGCTGGTGATAACACAGACTATTGCTCTGTCGACGGCGTGCTTTTCTCCGAAAGTATGACCGAGCTTATAAAGTACCCTGCCTGCAAAGCAGATGAATATTACAGCATCCCTGAGGGTGTTACAGATATAGCATCTGACGCTTTCTATAACTGCAAAAAGCTTAATCGTGTGAACATTCCCGACGGCGTTAGCGTAATTGAGGATTACACCTTCTACGGCTCGCATCTTACGTACGTAGATATACCCTACGGTGTTGCAGTCATAGGCGAAAACGCCTTCAGCAACTGTCCTGAGCTTTCGCAGGTAACTATACCTGTCAGTGTCACAGAAATAGGCGAGTATGCTTTTAACTCCACCGCACTCAAATACGTAACCATTCCAAAAACCGTTATCAGCATAGGCAGAGAAGCCTTCGGTTCCTGCAATGATCTTACAGATATAGACGTAGATGCCCTAAATATACACTTCTGTTCTGTAGACGGTGTGCTTTTCAGCAAGGATATGGCACAGCTTAAACAGTATCCTATTGGCAGAACCGATGCGGAATATACAATACCCGATGGTGTCGAGTTTATAGGCGGTCGCGCTTTTTATTCCGCAGACCAGCTGGAGAACGTAACCTTCCCTGACGGCATTATAAGCATAGGTGCTGAAGCCTTTGCTGAATGCAGGCGGCTTACTTGTTTAAATCTGCCGGATACGGTTAATTCTATAGGGGACTATGCTTTTAAAAATTGCACCTCAATTACGTCTGTAAATTTATCCGACAGCTCTCTGCATATAAGAAATGGGACTTTTTCAGGGTGTCATTCTCTGAAATCCGTCTATATACCGGGCTTTGGTACAAGTATAGGCGAAAACGCCTTTGACAGTCACGTTTTTATAACCGGCGCTCCGCTTATAAGAAACGTACTGTTAATTGCCTCGCGCGTCATTCCTATAATTATATTAACACCTCTGATAATTAGTGAGATACGTAAAAAACGTAGGGAAAAACGTGAAATAGCAGAATATTACAGACGTAGGAGAGAAGAAAGAGAAAAATCCGGGAAGTAATTTGCCTATAAGCGTAAAAATTACGAATATAATATTTCTGAAAAGACACAGCCGGCAGCTTGCTGATCGTGTCTTTTTCTATTGACAAGCACGTGCAATCTGATATAATGAATATAATCTGAAAATTTCAAAAAAATTTCGTACAAAAATCAGAATTTTTCCGTCTTATAGGGTGAAGGGGGCGAGAATATGGAAGATAACAGAATAATTTCACTATACAATGAACGAAATGAAAACGCCATAACCGAAACCAAGGACAAATACGGAAAGCTTGTAAGAAAGGTTTCCTATGAGATACTGCGAAACGATGAAGACACGGAAGAGTGCGAAAACACTACCTATTTAAGCACCTGGAATGCCATTCCCCCTGCCCTTCCCAAATCCCTTTGCGCCTTCATCTGTAAGATAGCAAGAAATACCGCTATAGATATACTCCGCAGGCTCTCCCGTCACAGAGCAGAAAATATATATGATGAGCTTGAAGAAATACTTGGAGAGGGAAATAATCCGCAGGATATTATTGAAGATAAAATGATGGCAGTTTTTATAATCCGATATCTCAAAACCATCAAAAGCAGAAACCGTCAGATATTTATGATGAGATATTACTGCAATATGTCGGTGGGTGCTATAGGCGACTGCTTCGGACTGAGTGCTAATGCGGTATATTCTCAGCTTAAAAGAACGAGAGCGGGACTTCGTTCCTATCTCAAAGAAAACGGAATAGACGTATAAGGAGGGATATTATGAACGATAATGGAAAACGCTTCTGGGATAATACCCTTAATCTCATGGACGAAGAGCATATCGAGGAAATGGCAGATACTCTTTATAAAAAATCCCTTTCTGATACCGATTCCGACGAGCTTATTATTGTAGAGGAGCAGAAAAGGAGTAACCGCTTTATATTCGCTGTTGCCGCTTGTATAGTTGCACTTATAGGCGTTGTGACAATGGTGTCTGTTATGCTTTTGAATGGCGGTATTGAAATTCAGCCGACGGATTCCACCGATTCAAATTCTTCCTCATGGTACGAATCCGTACCGGATGTGGAAGTCGTGCCTACAGCCACAAGAATCTGGGATTTATATCACCCTGACGATGTCAAAGGTAGCCCTTATATTTCAGCCATTGTCCCTGAGCTTGATAATGCATTGATAGAACGTGAGGATGGTGTAATCTATATCAACGGTGAATATCCGACAGGCGAATATGGATATTATTGCGAAAGCATTTATCTGAGCGA
>JAGAVH010000010.1 GCA_017942025.1 Ruminiclostridium sp.
CGACAAAAGAAAAAGAGCTGAAAATCTGTGATTTTCAGCTCGCATTGGCGGAGAGTTAGGGATTTGAACCCTAGGTCGGCTCATCACCGACACGAAATTTCGAGTTTCGCACCTTCGACCACTCGGACAACTCTCCGTATTAAATTTTTATGTGGAGTCGTTCTCGTTATGTCCATTTGTGGTTTACGAAAAAACCTTCGCCTATGGCTCTGTTTTTTCGACCACTGCACCACATCAGCCTCGCTTCATCTGCCACTGGCAGCGCTCGGCTTCTGCGCCTCTTCGATACGTCTCCGTATGTATTAAATTTTTGATGTGGGAAAACTGCGGGACAGGGTTTTACGAAAATGCAAAGCCTCGTCGCACAAGGCTGGAAAGTACGCCAAACCGCATAACAAAGCCGTAAAACAGCCCCATACGTTTCGAGTCGTTCTCGTTATGTCCATTTGTGGTTTGCGAAAAAAATTCGCCCGTGGCTCTGCTTTTTCAAACACTGCACCACATCAGCCTCGCTTTATCTGCCACTGGCAACGCTCGGCTTCTGCGCCTCTTCGATACGTCTCCGTATTTGATTGTATTTGAATTTTGCACGGCTTTCGCAAGGTGCAGAGTGATAAACTCGGCTACCTTTCGGCTTTTTCAACATACGGCATCCCGACAGGTTAAGCCTCCTGCCGGAACACCTTTGTTATTATACACTAATTATTCCGGTTTGTCAATCTTTCTCTCCTACTCCATCGATATCAGCAATGCCTGTCATGAAAATCGGTGTGTCGGAATCTTCTTCGCTTTCAGAATCTGAAGCCGCACTGCTTTCCGGCTGTGGAGTTGAAGCCGCACTGCTTTCCGGCTGTGGAGTTGAAGGCGTAGTTACTGCAGAAGATGTCTGCGTGTTTTGCTGACAAGATGAGATATTGAAGGAAAGCGCCAATGAGAGAGCTATAAGTAATATAAGAGTTTTTTTCATTTTTTTCACCTGCTGTCATTTTTAATTATTGTATCATAAATTTTACGGAATTTCAAGGGAAAATATTCCATAATCGTGTAAAGTTTTGTGAAAAAGGCTTTCTCTTGACTTTTCAGCCTGTTTGCTGTATAATTATAATAACTGGAATTATATCCTGGTTAACAGATAAAAAGAACAAACGGAACAACTGAAAGGAAACGAAAGTGAGAAAAAGAATTTTATCTATTACTGCCATTGCAACAGCGGCTGTTATGACGTTTTCGGGCTGCTCTTTTTTTCAGCAGGAAAGCACTAATGCAATGGGAAGCTATGATTTTGAGTCAATGAAGCTTATCCAGCTTGAAAAGCCTGTTGAAGGGCAGGACGTAGCTGTTATTGAAACTGACTGCGGTACTATGACAGCCGTTCTTTATACAGAATATGCTCCAAAGACAATAGAGAATTTCAAGAATCGTGTAAAGGAAGGCTTTTACGAAGGAAAATCCTTCTTTGCTATCGAAACAGGCATCTATGCTATAACAGGTGCGTCTAATGAAGAAGGAACAGAGGGCGTTACCGATGACGGCAACTTTATAAAGAATGAATGCTCTGTTGATTTATGGCCTTTCAAGGGTGCGCTTATGGGCTACAGCAGTAAGGCGGGATATTCAGACAGCAGATTTTTCTTCTCCGGTGCACTTGAAATAACACAAGAGAATATCAATGAGCTTAAAGGATATACTCACGAAGAAACAAGCAAGCAGGTAATTCCTGACGAGCTTATAAACGCCTTTACCACACAGGGTAGCGTTCCTGGCTTTGCGGCTTCATATACCGTATTCGGTCAGGTTATAAACGGCTTTGATACTCTTGATGAGATACTCTGGACAGCTTCTGACATAAACAACAAGAAGCCGGTAAAGGATATAAAGATAAAGAAGATTACTCTCGACACATATTCCGAAGGTAAATTCACACTTGAAGAGCCCACAGCGGACAAGTTCTTGACAAAGGAAGAAATAGATAAGCTTGAGCAACAGCTTAATTCCAACACTTCTGCGGCTACAGTAAAGCTTGATGATTACAAGCGACAGAAGCTGGACGATGTGAAGAAAAAGCTTGATGAGCTGAGCATCAAGACAGAGGTCTATAAGATAAATGACGACGAAGTTGCGGCAGATTGCGTTATAAAGACGGAGCCCGCGGCAGGTAGCGAAATTCAGAAGAATACCACTATAAAGGTATATGTGAGTCTTGGAAAAAAAGAACAGTAAACAAAAATGCGAAAGGACTTGATACAGATGAAGGCAGTTTCTGTACTGAAAAAAGTGTCGGCTGTCCTGATGACCTGCGCAGTAGCGATATCTGCCTGCGGCTGTCAGGAAAAGAAACTTGTTGACAATACTGCGGAAATATCGGTAAATCAGGGCGACATACTGGCTGAAATGACTATTCAGGTGGGAGAAGAAACAGGCAAGATACGCTTTAAGCT
Organism: Ruminiclostridium sp.; assembly: GCA_017942025.1. Classification (GTDB taxonomy): domain Bacteria; phylum Bacillota; class Clostridia; order Oscillospirales; family Ruminococcaceae; genus Ruminiclostridium_E. The sequence goes on from JAGAVH010000010.1 coordinate 2,439, forward strand.
TTTCCCTGATATAGCGCCTGTCGGTGTTGAAAACTTTGTGACTCTGGCTGAAAATGGCTATTATGACGGAAAGACCATTCACCGTGTAATTGAGGATTTTATGATTCAGGGCGGCTCTTTAAGAGGCGACGGAGCGGGTGGTACAACTGCCAACAAGATAGACGTGCCCCGTGAAACCAATGACCGTATGAGAGCTTATTATGGCGCTTTAGGATATGCAGAAAGCAGTACGGGTATAAACAGTCAGTTCTTTATTGTGAATAATAAAAAGCCCTTTGATATAAACAAGACTGCTGAAAATATCAAGGCGGATTTAGAGGAATATGCCGACAGACTTACCGAAGAGGACAAGAAGTATTACGAAGAATATCTCGCTACTCTCAATGCGGTAAGTGATGATGTGAAAGCCAAGTATCTTTCTGATGGCGGTTCCTTCTCCATAGACGGCAATTACACAATTTTCGGACAATGTATAGAAGGTTTTGAATTTATCGACAAGATATCTCAGGTAGAAGTATCCTCGGGTAACGAGATAGACGATAAGCAGGGAATAGACTCAAAGCCTGCGGTTTCCATTACTATCAAAAAGATAGCTATTGCCCGTATCCCCTATATCGATGAGTCTACCACAACAACCAAGAAAAAGCCCTCAAGACCTTCACAGACTACTACAACGGTAGCTGACGATACTTCATCCGACGCTCCTTCACAGTCAGATGACAGTGCAGTTATAATCACTCCCGAAACCACAACTGTAGCTGACTCTGAATCAGAAGCCCCCGGAAGCAGTACCGGAACAGAGGAAAACAGCTCAGAATCAAACAGCGAAGCACAACAGTAAAAAAATGAGCCTTCGGCATATGCCGAGGGCTTTTGCACGGAAAAGAGAAATAGTTATGACAAAGAAAATCCATATACTTGCTTCTATAATAGCGGCGGCTTATATTCTTGCGACAATGACTGCATGCAGTGACGGAGTAAACAGTAATAATTTGTCCTCCGATACCGTTACTACAACCGTAACGGAGGTGCAGACTCCTGCACCTGAAACCACTACCGCAACAACCACGACAACAGTCGCCGAAACGGCAACCACTACGGAAAAGCAGACTGAGACCTCAGCAACAACTCCCGTGCCCGAAACAACGCAGACCACCACAACCACAGTAACCGAAGCAGAAACTCCTGCTCCTGTAATTACAACGACTCCTGCTCCCGAAACCACCTTGACACCGCCTGCGGAAACCGTTGAAAAGCTGGATAAGGTGATGTATGCGATAGGCGCGGTATGTAGCTATGAGAAGAACACCATCCGTTTTTCCGATCCCGTTGACAAGTATCACGCAAACGATGAAGTGAGGGTAGTAGCGAAGGTAGCAGGTATGTATAACGGAAAGGGTTGCGACGAAGGGTATTTTTATAAGCTTGACGATGGTACCTACGTGCCGGCAGGTTTTTTTACGGATAATAAAAACTGGCAGGCAGAAACCACTATCCAGACCTACGACTGGACTCCCGATGATCCCGGAGTGCCGATGCTTCCGCCCTCAGATCAGTTTATAGGAGATTTGTTTGATTGATATATTCAAAGAGGCATTATTATGACAAAGAAAACTCGTAAGACATTTTTTGCTTCCGTTGTAATATCGGTATATATCCTTGCGACAATGACTGCATGCAGTAACGGAGTAAACAGTAATAATCTGTCCTCCGATACTGTTACTACAACCTACACGGATATTCAGACACCTTCTCCTGAAACGACTACTACTCCTGCTCCTGTAGAAACAGATCAGAAGGATGAAGCCACAGAAAAAGAAAAGACTGAAAACTCCGTAACAACTGATACCCCTGCACCTGAAACGGAACAGTCAGTTCCTGAAACAGAGCAGACTACTACAAGTCAGACTGAAGCAGAAACACCTGCTCCTGAAACGACTACAACAGTACAGACTACTACTCCTCAGACTGAAGCACAGGTTACAACACCTGTTACTACAGTTACCACAACCCCTGCTCCCGAATGGGACGAGAGCAAGGTGAGTGGTACAAAGTATGTCAATACTGCTTGCTATAGCCGTAAGAAAGCTGTACTCGGCTCACAGACAGTCAAGCTGTACAATGTCAATGACAAGGTGACAGTTGTTGCAAAGACTAACACCGGCTATTATAAGCTCGATGACGGTACTTTCATACACTCTGATTATCTTTCTGACAGCAAGGTTGTTATAACAACCACTACAGTTCAGACTACTACTCCTAAACCGCAGGAAACCCCTGCTCCCGAAACGGAAAAGCCACAAGAACAGCCGAAGCAGGAAGTTATAGTTATATACTCACGGTACACTAAAAGTCTTGATGGAAAATCAAGTAACTTTTATTCTGATATCGAATTCACAAAATATGCAGGCGGAAGTGGTGTCAGAAACACAAGCTACAAGGCTGTAAAGATAAACGATGACATATATCAGTTAATAGGGGACACTCCTCAGACTGAGCGATATAATGGTTTGTATGTCAAAGCATCTGATTTCAGTCCCGTGAAGGCGTATATGAATCCAATATACGAAAACTACGATATTGAAGGTATGAAGCAGAGACTCATCGAAATAGGTACAAAGGAATACGGACTCGTGTACGATGCTGCCGGTGAAAGCCTTGATGGTACAACGTGGGGATTCCCGGATACAATAAATATTACAATGCTGCCCGGTAAGCTTGAATCCACTATCGAAACAATGATGAATTGGCACGTAGAAAACCGTCATTTAGACCCCGGAGATACATTTGCGATATATATTGAAAAGGATGAATATTCATCCAAATACGCTTGCACCGAAGAAGAATTCTATGCAAAGCAGTATTATACGATATATGTCATAGATGGCGGTAGATGGTAATTTAACAGTAAATTAAGAACGTGCGTTTATCGGATAGGATAAATGCGGCTATCTAAAGTTGCTTTTGCTAATTTAACCTATAACCGCCTTTGCCCAAAGCACAAGGGCGGTTATACAATTTAATAATGATGAAAGAGTTTTGAGATAATCAAAGCTCTTTTATATTTTTATCATAAATCTCCCTCTTACTGCATATAAATGACCAACGGATTAACCTTCCGCAGAAAGGGGCGATTTTGTGAAAAACAAAGATATTTTATCGGACTCAAAACAGGAAAGATGTATCATATTAGCAGAATATATAGTAGACAACAATGCCACGGTAAGAAGCACAGCGAAAATTTTCGGAATAAGTAAAAGTACCGTGCATCAGGATGTAACCTCCCGTCTTGAAAAGTTGAAGCCTGAATTACATAAAAAGGTGAGAGAGGTGCTTGAGAAAAACAAGGAAGAAAGACATATAAGAGGCGGCCTTGCCACAAAACTCAAGTACAGTAAATAGAAAATAATCCCCCGAAGCTCTCTTCGGGGGATTTTATCAGTTAAGATTCTTTATTTCGTCGGAGGTTACTGCGATTATTTCGCTGAGCTCCTTAACGGTTGCAATATTTGTCTGTAAGGTTTCTACAGCAGCTGCAATCTCCTTTTCGATGTTTACGATTGAAGCACGCACATTGCCAAGAACGTCCTCAACGTTCTGAGTCTGGTTCTGGGTCTGTTCAGCAAGCTGTCTTACTTCCTGAGCAATTACGTTGAAGCCTGCACCTGCTTCGCCTACATGCTTTGCTTCGATAGACGCGTTAAAGCCGAGAAGAGTCATCTGTGTAGCTACATTCTGTATGTATTTGATGATGGAGTCTGTCTGTGCTACGATTCTTTCAGCCTCGGAAGTTTTTTCGCGAAGCTTGTCAAATTCGCCTGTAAGCTCACGTATGCTTGTGTTTACGGCGTCAATCTTTTCATCGATAACCTGATAATTCTTGTTGATGGTTTCTAAGCTCATAATTATATTCCATTCCTTCCTTGTAAAAGAGGTTTTACCATAGGTAAATTTCCGATAGTTTTATTATAATATAAAATGGATAAAAAATCAATAGTCAAATGCATATATTTTGTTAGTTTGTACAATCAAAAGATGTTTTTTTGTTCATTATTTCCGATTTTTACCGCTCCGATAATGGAAAAATCAAATTTCACTTGATTTTAAAGCGGAAATATGCTATATTTATACTATAAATATGAATATCCTGCTGACTTTTTCCACATCCCTTCGGGATGAAAGGTAAAGCCGGATAATCAAATATATATTTTATGTCGGAATACCGACAGAAAGGCAGGAGGATTACCAATGAAGATTCTTTATGCGGCAAGTGAAGCACAGCCGGTAGCGGCATCAGGCGGACTTGCGGATGTAGCAGGCTCATTACCCAAGGCACTGGTAGAGGAAGGACACGAGGCGTGTGTAGTTCTGCCTCTTTATGTAAACACCATAAAGCAGCAGTGGCGCGATCAGATGACCTTTGTAACAAGCTTCTCTGTACCCGTTGGCTGGCGTAGTCAGTACTGCGGTCTTTTCACAGCAGAAATCAACGGAGTAACATACTATTTCCTTGATAACGAATATTATTTCAAGAGAGACTTCGGTCTGTACGGATATTATGATGACGCAGAGCGTTATGCGTTCTTTTCCCGTGCGGTGCTTGAAATGCTGACAGTTATTGATTTCAAGCCTCAGGTTATCAATTCAAATGACTGGCAGTGCGCTCTTATTCCTGTATATTACAATATATTCTACAAGCACCACCATAAGCTGTGGGGCATCAAGAATATGTTTACTATCCACAATATCCAGTATCAGGGAAGATACGGTATGGAAATACTCGAGGACGTACTCGGTATTCCACGTCATTTTGCATCCCTTATGGAATATGACAGAGATGTAAACCTTATGAAGGCAGCTATCGAGGTATCAGACAAGGTTACAACAGTTTCTCCCACATATGCAAGAGAAATTTTTGATCCCTGGTTCTCTCACGGACTTGACAGAGCACTGCAGGATAAGGCGTACAAGACCTGCGGCTTCCTTAACGGTATCGATATGGATATGTACAATCCTTCGACTGACCCCGTAATTCCTGCAAACTTCAACACAAGATCAAAGGCAGGCAAGAAGGTATGTAAGGAAAAGCTTCTTGAAGAGGTTGGACTTCCTCAGGGTGACGAGCCTGTAATCGGTATGATTTCAAGACTCGTTGAGCATAAAGGCTTTGACCTTGTAAAGTATGTGTTTGACGATATAGTAAACCTTGGCTATAAGGTTGTTATCTTAGGTTCAGGTGAAGCTCAGTATGAGCAGTTCTTCCACGAAATGAGATGGAAGTATCCCGACAAGGTAGCCTTTACCTGCGGTTACATTCCTGATCTTGCCAAGAAGATATATGCAGGCGCTGATATGTTCCTTATGCCCAGTAAGAGCGAGCCTTGTGGTCTTGCACAGATGATATCCCTGCGTTATGGTACTATTCCGATTGTTCGTAAGACAGGCGGTCTTGCAGACAGTATCATAGACTGTGGCGAAGAAAACGGAACGGGTTATACTTTCCAGTCCTACAATGCTCACGATATGTTAGCTGCTATCGAAAGAGCAAAGAATCACTATTACAATAAACCTGAGTGGAATAAGCTTGTTACAAGAGCAATGAAGGCAGACTTCAGCTGGAAGCAGTCAGCAAAGCTCTATATAGGCATCTATTCCGAGCTCTGCGGTGAATAAAAAGCTATGGACATTTTCCGGGTTACCCGGGAGATGTCCTTTTTTGTGAATTGTGTATCGATGATATTGTAAGCTAAAATAACTTAAAAGATAGTAAAAAACTTGATGTTTGTTCGCAGGGTAATATGCTGATCGAGCCCGTGTTATCTTGTAGTTAAGAGGGTTTGATGTGTGATTTTTTAAGTAAATTAAGTTGATGTTTAGGTGTAATTTGTACTTTTTATACAAAAACCTTAACTACAATTTTTGCATAATTCATATTGACTGAAATTGTGAAATTTGTTATAATGATAATGATAATTTATCGTAATCCTTTTATAAATTAAAAGGTAATTCAACACAGGAGGAAAAAACAATGAAGAAATTTACAAAGTATATTGCAGCGGCAATGGCACTTGCAACAGTAATTTCTACAGCGACTGCTTGTAACGGCGACAATACCGCATCAAGCGGTGGTGCAACTTCTGCACCCGAAACAACCACAACAGCTGAGCCTGTAGCTACAATGGCTCCGGATGAAGATGTTAACAGTGCTGTTGATGACGTTGTAAGCACTGTAAGCGAAGACTATAAAGGTATCGAGGTTAACAGAAAGCTCGTATGGATGGCATGGAACAACTGGTGCCCTCAGGAAAACTCACCTGAAGTAACAATGTTCAAGAAGCTGTACGGCACACCTACAGAAAAGCCTGAAGGCTTCGACAGCGTACCTGATGAAAACGTATTCTGCGGTATTTCATCACAGTATGACGCAAGATATGAAGACTTAGCAAAGCGTATTCAGTCAGACGATTCCCCTGACGTATATCCTTTCGAAATCAACTACTATCCTTATGGTGTATATAAAAACCTCTTCCAGCCTGTAGATGATCTCTTCAATTTTGAAGCTGACGACTGGGCAGATTATAAGGAAGTTATTGATATGTTCGAATGGGGCGGAAAGAACTACTGCCCTATTATGGACTTAAATATCAACAGCGTTCTCTGGTACAGAAAGTCTGTAGTAGAAGAAGCCGGCTTTGATGATCCCTGGGAGCTCTTCGAAAAAGGCGAATGGACATGGGATAAGTTCCTTGAAATGTGCAGAAAGTTCACAGACGCAGAAAACAAAATCTGGGCTATTGATGGCTACCATATGGCAGATAACCTGCTTCTTACAACAGGTACTCCCCTCATATCCCTTGAAGGTGGTAAGCTTGTAAGCAACCTTTACGACGCTAAGGTTGAAAAGGCACTTGAATTCATCACAAACTTCGATGACAGCAAGGAAGGCTTAAAGTACCCCAAGGAAACAGAAAACAACTGGTCACCCAGCTATATGCAGTGGGTAAACGGCAAGACTTTATTCTTCGATGACGGTACATGGAGATACGAAGAAACATGGTGCAAGTATAAGAAGTTAAAGAAGTGGGAAGATGACGAAATCAGCCTCGTTCCCTGGCCTCAGATGGATGGTTCAGACGAATACTACCAGTGCATGAAGCAGGATGCATTCCTCCTTTGCGCAGGTTCCAAGAATAAGGAAGGCTACAAGGCTTGGGTATTCGCTAACCTCGTTTCTATCAAGGACCCCGATATCAAGGCAGCTGGTCGTCAGCAGCGTATTGATACATATGACTGGTCAGAAACACTTCTCGACAGACTTGATGTTCTGAAGCAGCCTGATACATTCAAGGCAGTGTTCGATTTCAAGAACGGTATCGGTGCTGATATCGCTTCCACAACAGATGGTGGCAGTATCGTAGAACAGCTTACAAAGGAACCTCTTGTAAACGGCGTAAGCTATACACAGATCCGTGAATCCAACCAGGGTCAGATTACAACCCGTATCGATGAAATGAACGCAACAGTTCAGTAATCCTTAATACACTATGCTCCCGCAGGAAACTGCGGGAGTTTTTTTGCTTTTTAACTTAAATTTAATTGACATTCAGATTAATTTATGCTACAATACTTATACAATTATATTGGTAACAATAAATAAAAACGGAGGTAACTATGTTAAGAAAGAAAAGAATAATTGCGGCGGCAATGGCACTTGCAACAGTAATTTCTACTGCAACAGCCTGCGGCGGCGATGCAACATCTTCAGGCGCTACATCTTCTGCGCCCGAAACTACAACAACAGCAGAGCCCCACGAAACAATGGCTCCTGACTCAGAGGTAGAGGGTGCTGTTGATGAAGTAGCAAGTAATGTAAGTGAAGACTATAAGGGTATTGAGGTTAACAGAAAGCTTATCTGGATGGCTTGGAGCAACTGGGGACAGCAGGAGAACTCTCCTGAGGTTACAATGTTCAAGAAGCTGTACGGCACACCTACAGAAAAGCCTGAGGGCTTCAGCAGTGTTCCCGATGAAAATGTCTTCTGTAATATTTCTTCTGTTTACAAGGAAAGATATACAGATTTAGCAATGCGTATCCAGTCAGACGATTCTCCTGACGTATATCCTTTCGAAATCTGCTACTATCCTTATGGTATATATAAGAACCTTTTCCAGCCCGTTGATGATATCTTCAATTTTGAAGCAAGCGACTGGGCAGATTATAAGGATGTTATCGATATGTTCGAATGGGGCGGAAAGAACTACTGTCCTATTATGGAACTCAACATCAACAGCGTTCTCTGGTACAGAAAGTCTGTAGTTGAAGAAGCCGGTTTTGATGATCCCTGGGAGCTTTTTGAAAAGGGCGAATGGACATGGGAAAAGTTCCTTGATATGTGCAGAAAGTTCACAGACGCTGAAAACAAGATGTGGGCTGTCGATGGTTACCATATGGGAGAAAACCTGCTCAACACAACAGGTACTCCTCTCGTATCTCTTATAGACGGTAAGCTTGTAAGCAACCTTTACGACGCTAAGGTTGAAAAGGCACTTGATATCATCACAAACTTTGATGATAGCAAGGAAGGCCTTAAGTACCCCAAGGAAATCGAAAACAACTGGAATCCCAACTATATGCAGTGGGTAAACGGCAAGACATTATTCTTTGATGATGGTACATGGTGCTTTGACAGTTACTGGTACAAGTACAAGAAGTTAAAGAAGTGGGATGACGATGAAGTAAACTTCGTTCCCTGGCCTCAGATGGAAGGCACAGATGAATACTATCAGGGTATGAAGCAGGATTCATTCCTTCTTGTTTCCGGCTCTAAGAACGTAGAAGGTTATAAGGCGTGGGTATATGCTAACCTCGTTTCCAAGAAGGACCCTGACATCAAGGCAGCGGCAAGACAGCAGCTCAAGGATACATATGACTGGTCAGATATGCTTCTTGACAGACTTGAGATTGTAAGAGACCCCGAAACCTTTACAGCAGTATTCGACTTCAAGAATGGCCTTGGTCCTGATATCGCTGATACAACAGACGGCGGTAGTATCGTAGAACAGCTTACTAAGGAACCTCTGGTAAACGGTGTAAGCTATACACAGCTCCGTGAGTCAAATCAGGGACAGATTACAACACGTATCGATGAAATGAATGCATCAGTTCAGTAAATTTTAATCTTTTTACTCCCTCGGGTAACCGAGGGAGTTTTTTATTGACATACAGACAAAAAAATTATATAATATAATATAGTAATTATAATGAGATAATATGGGCTGAAGCCTTGAAGGGAGAATAAAATGTTAGAAGTAAATATGACAGGAAAAGCAATGATAACAGTCGATGAAGAGAATACAGCGGCAGTGGTAGGCAGCGGTTCGCTCAGAGTTTTTGCTACACCTTCTCTTGCGGCACTTATAGAAAAGGCGGCGTGCAACTGCCTTTGCGGACAGCTTGAAGAAGGAACAACCAGCGTAGGTACTGTACTCAATATAAAGCATATGGCGGCAACTCCCGTAGGTATGAAGGCAGAGGCTACGGTAACTCTTGCCGAAATCGACGGCAGAAGACTGGTATTCAATGTAACAGTATGCGACGAAAAGGAAAAAATCAGTGAGGGCGTACACGAGCGCTTCATCGTATATGGTGAGAAGTTTATGAATAAGGTGAATTCGAAGCTTGATTAAGCAGGTGCATTATGAATTTTATCCATCTTAAATATGCAGTAGAGATTGAAAAGGCAGGCTCGGTTTCTAAGGCGGCAGAAAATCTTTATATGGGACAACCCAATCTCAGCAAGGCGATAAAGGAGCTTGAAAAAGAAATAGGCATAACTGTTTTTGTACGTACACCAAAGGGTGTAAAGCCGACAGAACAGGGTAAAGAATTTCTGAGAAGAGCAAAGGAGCTGGTAAACAGCTTTGATAAACTAAGCGATACCTATGACAGAGAAAAGTCGGGAATGACAGAATTTTCTGTAGCAATACCAAGAGCAGATCATATAGCAACCGCATTTGTGAATCTTGTCGCCGCACAGCAGGATAACAGCAGTATCAGACTTAGCTGTAAAGAAACAGGAAACGATGAGATAATACAGCGAGTGTTGAATTTTGATGCAGGAATGGGTATATTAAGATTGCCCCGGGATAAAGAAAAACGATATTTCAGAATATTGGATGAGGAAAGCGTCCGATATCGCACGCTCTGGGAATATGATATAAAAATCCTCTGCGGCAAAAATTCCGTTCCGGCAGAGAAAAAGGGAATTATAACAGCTTCGCATCTTTCGGAGTTATCAGAGCTTATTTATTCTGATGATAGCGAACGAATATATAATAACGCAGGTAAAACAATAGCAACAGGAGACCGGGCAGGAAGAAACGATCTGCTCCTGAGTCTTACGGATGCTTATATGTGGACCTCTCCCGTGCCTCAGAGCATACTTGAACGGTACGGACTTGTTCAGTTAAGCACAGATATATCCAAAAGGAAATGCAAGGATGTTCTTATTTATCGTAGCGATTACGAGATGAGCAGACTGGATGAGCAGTTTTTATCCGAGCTTGAAAGAGTAAGAGAGGATATCATGCTTGATAAAAAGAATTAAGAAAGGAAATAGAAATGAGTACATTTGATATAAAAAATATTCTTATAAAGCTTTGCAGCGAAAATGGAGTTTCGGGTGAAGAATGGAATGCTTCAGCTCTCGCTCTTTCTATGCTTAAAAGCTATACCGATAACTGTACTATTGATAAATTCGGCAACGTTATCGGACATATAGGAGAAAGAGATGAAAATAAACCCACTCTGCTCCTTGACGCACATATCGACCAGATTGGACTTATAGTTACCTTTATCGATGATGATGGGTTTATCCGTGTGTCAAAGTGCGGTGGTGTGGACAGAAGAGTGCTTGCGGCACAGACAGTCACTATTCACGGCAGTAAAAAGATAAAGGGCGTTATATCGGTACTTCCTCCCCACGTAAAGAAGGATGGGGACAAGGTAGCGCAGATTGACGAGCTTGTAATAGATACGGGCTACAGCAAGGAGGAGCTTTCTGAAATAGTTTCTCTCGGTGACAGAATTACAGTGGATAACGAGCCTGCTGTACTTCTGAATGACAGAATATGTGCTCCTGCATGCGATGACAGAGCAGGTGTTGTCTGCATACTGTATGCTCTGGAGCTATTAAAGGACAAGAAGGCAAAATATAATATTGACGTAAGCTTTACAGGTCAGGAGGAAACGGGAGAAAGAGGAGCGAAAATTGCCGCCTTCAATTTAAACCCCGATATTTGTCTTGAAATGGATGTAAGCTTTGCCTACACTCCCGACAGCGAAAAGCATAAGTGCGGAGAGCTTTCAGGCGGCGTTATGATAGGTGTTGCTCCCTCCCTTTCAAAAAGACTTTCAAAGGAGCTTATATCTATAGCAAAGGATAAGAAGATACCCTACAGCCTTGAAGTAATGAGCGGTGAAACTGGTACTAATGCTGACGCTATAGGTGTAGCAAAGGGTGGAGCAGAGTGCTGTACGCTATCTATCCCTCTTCGCTATATGCATACACCCGTTGAGGTGGTAGCGCTCGAAGATATAGAGGCTATCGGCAGACTGATATACGAATTTGCAACGGAAGGGGAGGTGTCAGCATTATGACAGAGCTTATAAAGGAGCTGTGTGCTTTATGCGGCACCAGCGGAGATGAAGATGCAGTAAGAGATTTTATTATCTCCAAGCTTCCTGATGACGTAAGCTATAAGACCGACGCCCTCGGAAATCTTATTGTAGAAAAGAAGGGCAGTATGCCTGCTAAAAATAAAGTGATGTTGGCGGCTCATATGGATGAGGTCGGCTTTATCGTAACCTATATCACCTCCGATGGATATCTTCGTATATCACCCGTAGGCGGTATCAATCCCGAAACGGTTATCGGCAGACAGCTACAGTTTAAAAACGGCACAAGAGGTGTGATAGGCACAAAGGCTATTCATCAGCAGAGCGAAAGCGAAAGAGACAAGCCGGTAAAAATCAGCTCTATGCTCCTTGACATCGGTGTAAAATCCGAAGCGGAAGCACTCGAAAAGGTACTCCCAGGTGACTGCGCTTATTTTACAGGTGAATTTTTAGAATTCGGCAGTAATGATGACATGCTGAAAAGCAAGGCACTTGATGACAGAGCGGGCTGTGCCGTTATGATAGAAATGATAAACAGCGACCTGCCTTATGATGCTACCTTTGTGTTTACAGTCCAGGAGGAGATAGGTACAAGAGGTGCAAAGGCGGCGGCATATACCGTAGCTCCCGATTACGCAATCGTTCTTGAAACCACCACCGCCTGCGATTTTTCAGGTAATGAGGGCGAAAAGAAGGTCTGTGAAGTAGGCAAGGGCGCGGTAGTAAGCTATATGGATAACGGTACAATATACAGCCGGAATCTTTACAGAATGGCTTTTGACAAGGCACGTGAAAAGAATATCCCCTGCCAGACAAAGACTGTCGTTGCAGGAGGTAATGATAGTGGTGCTATCCACGTTTCTGCAGGCGGTATTGAAACGGTTGCCATATCCGCACCCTGCAGATATCTCCATTCTCCCGCTTGTGTGCTGTCCAAAAAGGATATGAAGGCAGTAGCAGATTTAGCCTACGAAATGTATATTGCTTTAGCTGAAAAAGAATGATAAGACAGATTTTTGAACTACCGCCCATAGATGAAAACAGCGTCATTGAGAGCAGGATAGAAGCCTACTTCAGAGCCTATGGCGGAAATTATGACTTCTGCCGTTTTTACGGCGGTGAAAATATCCTGATGATGAATTACTGCGGTAAATTTTATATATCGGTAAAAGACGACTTTGACTGGGAGGAGCTTTATTTCTTTTTAAAAAATGCAGGTACGTTATGGGCTGAAATGAACGGCAGATGCTTTGACGTATTGAGAGATACGTTTTACGACTACCGCACTATACCGCTTTATCTTATGAAAAGCAAAGCCGTAGAGGTATCGGAGGGCGGCAACTTTACCGAAAGCTATAGCGAAGTCTTTTCGGTAATAAAGGATGCCTTTGGGCTTTCTGAGGATGATTTTTCAGATTGGTATACCGACACCTGCCACAGAGTACGGCACGGAGTGACAAGGCTTATAGCTCTTGACGATTACAGTGCCTCCTGTACGGTGTTTTATGAAAATACCGCGGGGTGCTTTCTGTCCGATATCGGAGTAAAAACAGAATATCAGGGCAGGGGACTTGGCAGAAAGCTGCTTTATAATGCAAACAGACTTTTGGAAAACAAAAAATTATCTCTTTTGTGCAAAGCGGATAAAAGAGAGTTTTATAAAAGCTGTGGGTTTATCTGCGAGGACAAGCCTACGGCGTATCAGATAGTAAAGGAATAATAAAAATGAGCTTTTTTGAAATTGACAGTCGCATTCTTGAGGTAGCCGAAAAGGCGGAAAAGATGTGCGAAAAGCGATTCAGAGAAATCGAAAGAATAGGAGAATATAACGGACAGAAGGTGCTTTACTCTTTTATCAGCAACAATGTCAGCGAAATGCACTTAAAGGGTACTACCGGCTACGGCTATAACGATGACGGCAGAGATAAGCTGGATAAGGTATATGCAGACGCCTTCGGTTGCGAGGATGCTCTTGTGCGCCATAGCTTTGTAAACGGCACTCACGCCTTATCTACTGCACTTTTCGGCGTGCTTCGTCCCGGTGATACTCTTTTATGTGTTACAGGTGCGCCCTACGATACGCTTACAGAGGTGATAACCGGTGAATACGGCGGCTCTTTAAAGGAATTCGGCGTAAAGTACGAAAAAATCGACCTGCTCCCCGACGGCAATGCAGATATTGAAGAGATAAAGAAAAGAGCAGGGGACTGCAAGGTAGCATACATACAGCGCTCCCGTGGGTATTCTCTCCGTGAATCCTTCTCTGTTGATAAGATAGGCGAGATTATAAAGGCGGTAAAGGAAGTAAATGATAAGGCTATCATAATGGTGGATAACTGCTATGGAGAATTTGTAGAAGAAAGAGAGCCTACGGCGGTAGGTGCTGACCTTATCATAGGCAGTCTTATAAAGAATCCCGGTGGAGCTATTGCAAAGACCGGCGGTTATATCGCAGGCAGAAGAGACCTTGTAGAGCTTTGCAGCTACAGACTTACAACTGTCGGTATCGGTAAGGAGGTAGGCTGTTCTCTTGACGAAAACAGAGAGATGTATTTAGGCTTCTTTTTAGCGCCTCAGACAGTCGAGGCAGCGGTAAAGACTTCAGTTTTCGCTTGTGCCTTCTATTCACTTTTAGGCTATGAGGTATTCCCCTCCTACGACGCTCACAGAACTGATATAATTGCGGCACTTAAGCTTGGCAACGAAGAGGCTTTATGTGCCTTCTGCCGTGGAATACAGAACGGCTCACCCGTTGACAGTATGGCAACTCCCGAGCCCTGGGAAATGCCGGGTTACGACAGCAAGGTGATTATGGCGGCAGGTGCATTCACAATGGGAGCAAGTATAGAGCTTTCAGCAGACGCACCGCTCAGAGAACCCTATGCAGTATGGCTTCAGGGTGGTATCACCTATCCCAGCGGCAAGATGGGTATAATGCTTGCGGCTGAGGCGATGTTAAAAAGCGGACAGCTTAAAATATAAACGGAGGATAAAAAGATGATAAGAAGTATGACTGGATTTGGCAGGGAGCAGGCTATAATAAACGGCAGAGAGATAATTGCCGAAATCAAGAGCGTAAATCACAAGTTTTTTGAATTCAGCTCAAAGCTTCACAGAAGCTTCAGCTATCTTGAACCAAGACTTAAAACTCTCGTCAAGGAAAGAGTAACAAGAGGTAAGATAGAGCTTTCGTTATCGGTATATAACATAGATGTAAAGGATACTACAGTAAGGGTAAACGGAAATGTGGTAGAGGGCTACATAAACGCAGTAAGAGAATTTGCGCCAACCGTCGCTATTCATGAAGATTTTTCTATGCCCGATATCTTCCGTATTCCTGATGCTTTTACGGTTATCAAGGAAGAGGAAGACGAGGAAGCTTTATGGGCTGATATTTCATCGGTTGTAGAAAAAGCTATAGATAAATTCGTAGAAATGCGTGAAAAAGAGGGCGAAGCATTAAAGGCTGATGTTCTTGAAAAGGCGCAGAATATCGAAAATATGGTATGCGAAGTAGAAAAGTACTCTCCTGAAAGCACCGAGATATACAGAAAGAAGCTGTATGATAAAATGACAGAGCTTTTAGGCGCTACAAACATAGATGAGCAGAGAATACTTATGGAAGCGGCAATCTTCTCCGAAAAAATTGCTGTGGACGAGGAAACGGTAAGACTTCACTCACATATGGCACAGCTCCGTCAGATGCTGGAGGGCGATAAGGAAACAGGCAGAAAGCTGGATTTTCTTATCCAGGAGATAAACAGAGAAACCAATACCATAGGCTCAAAAGCAAACGATTTACGTATCACAAGACTTGTTGTGGATATGAAGAGCGAGATTGAAAAAATGCGTGAGCAGGTACAGAATATTGAATAAAATTATTCTGTAGTGAACGAACGTCATACACAAAGAAATAAATCCAGAGAAGAAATGATTTCTTCCCTGGATTTTGCTTTTTGCTCAATCGGTAAATTGAAATTTGTCGCTCCGCTGGGGTGTGGTGTCACCCTAACCCCCTACCCCCCTTCCCCTCAAGGGGAAGGGGGAAAAATCGGGGGCTACCGCCCCTGCGACCTTGTTTGGGGCTTCGCCCCAAACCCCGTTTATATCGATGTTTGTGGGCAGTCTTATCAAAACGTTTTAATTTACGATTGTAGGGGGCGGCAAGCAGTCCGAGAGGACTGCGGCACCCTTCAGGGTATGTCCCCTGACGCCCCGCATAAATTACCACATTTTTTTGACAGTGCAACCCGTCGTCAAATTTCAATTTGAAAAACATCCAATACGTGAAACCGCCGTTCACGAGGCTTCGCCGACATCGATTATGTCCAAAGGCGGAATTGGGAGCGGTGGCACACCGCACAATTTATCTTTGATATCCATAAAAATAACCCGTGAAGAAATTCTCCACGGGTTATGCTTACGTTTATTTTATAGTGTTTTCCTTGTGAGTTCATCTCACGTCTGAAAGATTACTTTCTCTTGGATACTACTACTGCGCCTGCTGCGAGAACTGCAAGACCTGCTACAAGAGCGATACCTTCAACACCTGTATTTGTGTTAGGCTTTTCTTCGGGAGCTTCAGGAGCTTCGGGAGTTTCGGGAGCTTCAGGAGCTTCGGGAGTTTCGGGAGCTTCGGGCTCTTCGGGTGTTTCAGGAGCTTCGGGTTCTTCGGGAGCTTCCGGTTCTTCGGGAGTTTCAGCGGCTGCTTTACCAACAAGCTTTACATCTGTAACTGTTAAGTAGTAATCTGCACCTAAATCGGCATTTTCTACCCATTCTTCATCAAATGTGTATGTATTGTTACCAAGACCGAACTGCCACAGATAAAGCACCTCTGATTTGTCAACCTTGAGAGAAGCTAAAATATCTGCACAACTGATCTTGAGTGTATCAGCTTCCTTGGCATCCCATGAGAAATAATCCATAGCTGCATATGTATTACCTGTTTCGCCTGTGGGACCCCATTCCATCCAACCTGCAGGAAGATATGCTTCCATCTTTGTTGCCTTGCCGTCTTCATCAACACCTGTTGCAAACTTGTAGCAGAATGTGAGCTTAGCACCTTCTTCTGCACCTTTAGCCATAAGAGGAATCTCTGTGGATTCGTAGCTGATTTCAATGTAATCTGCTGCTTCTAAATCAGCGATTGTGAGGGGATTTTCCATACACTTTGCGTCACTGCCCACAATCCATGTGCCGCCTGCCCAGCCTGCTGAAGCAATGTGTTCATCTGTTGTAAGCTCGCCCATAAAGTCACGGTCTGCAAAAGCAGTGACTGTGAGAGTTGTTGCAGCTGCAGCTGCTGTAGCAAGAGCAAAAATTTTTGATAACTTCATAATAAATACCTCCATTTTTTATCAAGTAATCGTTTACTTGACATCTTTGAGGCTTATTATAGCACTTAATTTACTATTTGTCAATAACATTTTGTACATTTTGTGAAAAAATAATTAAATATGAGTGAAAAATTGTATTCATATTTTCGTGTAAGAATAACGATAAGGTCCGGCTGTCTTAAAATTAAAGGAATCATCTTTCCGATAGTAAAAAAATATCCTTGATTTTTTCGACAAAATACGGATTTTTATTGACATTTATGCTACTTTAATTTATAATTAAATTTGTATTTATTTACGTTATTGTAATGTAGATTTTTTACTGAAAGAAAAGAAAAAAGATGGAGAACATTGTCAGCCTTAAAGACCTTGTTGTAGAATTCGAGGACGGAGAAAGAATATTAAAAAGTATCAGCCTTGATATAAAGGACAAGGAATTCGTAACTTTTTTAGGTCCGTCGGGATGCGGTAAGACTACAACTTTAAGAATTATCGGAGGTTTTTTAGAGCCTACGAGCGGTGATGTTTTCTTTGAGGGAAAGCGTATCAACGGACTTCCTCCCCACAAAAGAAACGTTAATACCGTATTCCAGCGTTATGCACTTTTCCCCCATCTTAACGTATATGAGAATATTGCCTTCGGACTTCGTGTAAAGAAGACCTCCGAAAAAGAGATAGTAAAAAGAGTAGGAGAAATGCTGGAGCTTGTAAACTTAAAGGGCTTTGAAAAGCGTAGTGTAAACCGACTTTCAGGCGGTCAGCAGCAGAGAGTTGCTATTGCCCGTGCCCTTGTAAATCATCCCAAGGTGCTGCTTCTTGACGAGCCTTTAGGCGCACTCGATTTAAAGCTCAGAAAGGAAATGCAGACAGAACTCAGAAAGATTCAGCAGGCACTGGAGCTTACCTTCGTATATGTAACACACGATCAGGAAGAGGCGCTTACCATGTCCGATACCGTCGTTGTTATGAATAACGGACTTATCCAGCAGATAGGCTCACCAACAGATATTTACAATGAACCTGTAAACGCCTTTGTTGCCGACTTTATCGGTGAAAGTAATATAGTAAACGGTTGTATGCCCGAGGACTGTGTAGTTGAATTCATGGGCAGAAAATTCAAGTGTGTGGATAAGGGCTTTAATCCCAACGAAACTGTTGACGTTGTAATAAGACCTGAAGACGTAAAGGTGATTCCTGCTGATAAGGCGAAGCTCACAGGTATTGTAGAATCGGTAGTATTCAAGGGCGTTCACTATGAAATGACAGTTGACGGAGTTGACCACAAGTGGATAATCCATTCTACCAAGGCAGAGCCTGCAGGCTCTATGATAGGTATGGACTTCGATCCCTTTGATATCCATATTATGAAGAAAACGGAGGAAGAATAATGAAGCAGTTAAGAGTATTATCTCTCCCGTATCTTGTATGGATGGTAATATTCATCGTCGTACCTATCATAATGGTAGCTTTCTTTGCCTTTACCACCAGCGACGGTAATTTTACAATCGACAATATTTCAAACGTAGGTCAGTATGCGAATATATTTGTACATTCCATCTGGCTTGCCCTTATCGCTACAGCGATATGTCTTGTACTGTCATATCCTGTTGCATTCTATCTTTCCCGTATGGAAAAGCATAAGCAGGGTACAATGCTTATGATAGTAATGCTCCCTATGTGGATGAACTTCCTTCTGCGCACCTATGCCTGGATGACGCTTCTTGGCAATAATGGTATTATAAACTACCTGCTTGGTCTTATCGGACTTGGTCCCTTCAAGCTGATAAATACCTCAGGCGCAGTTGTACTGGGTATGGTGTATAACTATCTGCCCTTTATGATATTACCTCTTTATTCCGTTATGCAGAAGATTGACAAAAGCGTAATTGAAGCGGCAAGAGATTTAGGCTGTAACCCCGTAAAGGTAATGTTCAGGGTGATAGTACCTTTAAGCCTGCCCGGTATCGTATCAGGCATAACAATGGTATTCGTGCCTGCAATCTCAACCTTTATCATTTCCCGTATGCTGGGCGGTGGCTCCAACCTGCTTATCGGTGACCTTATCGAAATGCAGTTTTTGGGCAACGCCTACGACCCGCATCTGGGTGCGGCAATAGCTCTTGTTCTGATGGTGATAATACTTGCCATTATGACGGTAATGAATCAGTTCAGTCCCGACGATCAGGTGCTTATATAAGGAGGTGCGTATATGAAAAGACTTGGTAAAATCTATATGGCACTGATAATCTTCTTCTTATATGTGCCTATCTTTGTGCTTATCGTATTCTCCTTCAACGAGTCAAAAAGCCGCTCTGTATTCAGCGGATTTACTCTTGAATGGTACGAAAGACTGTTCAACAACAGCATAATCATGTCATCACTTGTAAACACCCTTATTATAGCGGTGATAGCAAGTATAATTTCCACTATTTTAGGTACTTTAGCGGCAATCGGCATCAACAGTATGAGAAAGGTGCCAAAAAGTATCGTTATGAATATCACCAATATCCCCGTTATAAACCCCGAAATCGTAACCGGTGTATCCTTAATGCTTTTATTCGTATTCTTTGCCGCAAGAATGAATATGGAATTCGGCTTTGTTACCCTTGTTATAGCGCATATAACCTTTGACGTACCTTACGTTATACTCAACATTATGCCGAAATTCAAGCAGATGGATCCCCATCTTTTCGAGGCGGCACAGGACCTTGGCTGTAGCCCATTTACAGCGTTTCGAAAGGTAATACTTCCCGAAATTATGCCCGGTATCATAAGCGGCTTTTTAATGGCGTTTACCTATTCTCTTGACGACTTCGTAATAAGTTACTTTACCTGCGGTGCAACCTCACAGACTCTGCCTATCACAATCTATTCAATGACAAGAAGAAAGATTTCTCCCGAAATCAACGCTCTGTCAACACTTATATTCGTGGTAGTTGTGGTAATTCTTATTGCAAAGAATATCATCGAAAACCGTCAGGCAAAGAAAAATACTGTATATAAAGGGGGAAGAGCATGAAAAAAAGAAGATTCCTTTCCCTTGTAGCAGTAGCGATAATGACCGTCGGATTATTCAGCGGATGTGCTGAAAAAGCATCCGAAGAGGGCGAAGAAGAGGAAGAAGAGGTATATCAGCAGACTCTTACCATCGAGGACGAGGAGTATTATACCAGATTCAAGGATAAGGGTATTTCCATAAACGTCTACAACTGGGGCGAATATATCTCCGCAGGTGCAGAGGAGGGTACTCTTGACGTAAATGCAGAATTTGAAAAGCTGACAGGTATAAAGATAAACTATACAAACTTCGCTACAAACGAAGAGCTTTATGCAAAGCTCAAGGGCGGCGGAGCCTCCTATGACGTTATCATCCCTTCCGACTATATGATAAGCAAGATGATAAAGGAAGAGCTTATCCAGAAGATAAATCTTGATAACATCCCTAATTACAAATACATTATGGATAACTTCCGTAATATGTCCTACGATCCCGAAAACGAATATTCCGTACCCTTTACCTGGGGTACTGTAGGTATCATCTACGACGAAACAGTTATAGATTTAGACCCTGAAGAAATTGACTGGGATATTCTCTGGGATGAAACCTATATGGGACAGATACTGATGTTCGATAATCCCCGTGACGCCTTTGCAATTTCTGAAATTATGCTGGGCTATTCCATAAACTCTGAAAACCCTGACGAGCTTACAGCCGCCGCAGAAAAACTGAAACAGCAGAAGCGTGTGGTACAGGGCTACGTAATGGATGAGATTTTCGATAAGATGGGCGCAGGCGACGCTCTTATAGCTCCCTACTATGCAGGTGACGCCCTTACCATTATGGAAGAGAACGACGCTCTAAATTTCGTAGTTCCCAAAAGCGGTACAAACCTTTTCGTTGACGCTATGTGCATTCCCACAAGCTCAAAGCAGAAGGAAGCCGCAGAGATGTATATAAACTTCATGTGCGAGCCTGATATAGCCTATTCAAATATAGAATATATCTGCTACTCCACACCTCATAGTGCGGCTTTTGAAATGCTTGACGATGAAGTGAAGGAAAGCCCCATAACCTATCCTGATGAGGATTTTATAGCGGAAAATACTACCGTATTCGTAAATCTTTCCGACGAAACAAACCGACTTATGCAGGATTTATGGACAGAGATGAAATCCGCCGAGGACGAAACCACCAATAAATGGCTTGTCCCCGTATTCCTTGTAGGTTGTCTTGGTCTTATAGTATTCGTGCTTATAAGAAGACATATAAAGGCGAAAAAGGATATATTCTGATATACTGATAATAACCCGTGCATAGCACGGGTTACCTTGTAGGAGGAAATATAATGAAGCTTCTTTTTAAACAGCGTATTTTCTCATGGTTTGACAGCTATGACGTATACGATCAGAATGACAATACAGTATTTACAGTAAAGGGCGAGCTTTCCTGGGGGCATCTGCTTCGCATCTACGACGCCGCAGGAAACAATATCGGACATATTCAGGAAAAGGTGCTGACCTTTCTGCCAAAGTTTGAAATGTATATAGGAAATAAATATGCAGGCTCTATCCGTAAGGAGTTTACCTTCTTTATCCCGAAATTTGATATTGATTTCAAGGGCTGGTATGTGGAGGGAGATTTTTTTGAGTGGGATTACAGAATTTACGATTCCACAGGAGGAATAGTAGCCACTATATCAAAGGACGTACTTAACTTTGTAGATGTATATGAGCTTGATATAAGCAATCCCGAAGATGCGATATATGTTCTGATGCTTGTTCTGGCAATCGATGCGGAGAAATGCTCAAGAAGATAAATTTTAACAGATTACGTCCCGTGTGCAGACACGGGACGTTTTTTTGATGGATGGAAATAGCGTAAATTATAGTTTATCGCTCCGCTCGGGTGTGGTGTCACCCTAACCCCCTAACCCCCTTCCCCTCAAGGGGAATATTTTCGGCAAAAGTATTTGCCGAAATTGTCGCAGTTCTACGAACTGCTGGGGCTGGGAGCAGTCCGATAGGACTGCGTAACTTTCTGAAAATGCAATTTTCGGAAAGTATGGGCTCGCCGCCCCTGTGCCCTGCTTGGGGCTTCGCCCCAGCTGTCCAACGGACAGCGGCGCCCTTCAGGGCAATGAAACGTCCCGTTTATATCGATGTTTATGGGCAGTCTAATCAAAACGTTTTAATTTACGATTGTAGGGGGCGACCTCCCGGACGCCCCGCCGCCGTAGGCGGAATTGGGAGCGGCAGCAGTCTGAAAGACTGCGACGGTCTTTAGACCAATGACCTCTGTTTGGGGCTACGCCCCAGCTGTCCAACGGACAGCGGCGCCCTTTAGGGCAATGAAACGTCCCGTTTATATCGATGTTTGTAGGCAATTTACCACCTTGCTTTTAATTATCACCTTAATGTAGGGGTCGGCGTCCTCGACGACCCGCCGCCGAAGGCGGAATTGCCCACGGCGGCTCGCCGCAAAACTACAAATTCTGTTGCACAAATCAGGAAAATGTAGTATAATTTAAAAAATATTAAAGAATTTTCGGAATGAAATTAAATTTTACAGGTCTTATATAATGAAGGGAGTGAGAAGGCTATGAAGGATACTGATATTATAGAGCTTTACAATAAGCGTGACGAAACCGCAATAAAAGAAACCGAAACCAAATACGGACGCTTACTTAATAAGATTGCTTATGAGATTTTAGATAGCAGTGAAGACAGCGAGGAATGTGTAAATACTACCTATTTAAAGACCTGGAATGCAATTCCACCTACCGTACCCCAGTCCCTTCGTGCCTTTATCTGCCGCATTGTAAGAAATACCGCACTTTCACTACTCCAAAAGCTCGGCAAATGTAAAAAAGAGGATATATATTACGAGCTTCAGGACGTGATAATGGATGATAATACAACGGAGATGAAAGCAGAGGCAAAGGAGCTTACCATTCTTATAAACAGCTTTCTTGCCCTACAGAAAAAGAGGAATCGTCAGCTTTTCGTGTTACGCTATTATTATAATATGTCAATAAAAACCCTTGCAGAGAGCTTTCAGATGGGCGAACAGGCAGTAGCGTCCCAGCTTATGAGAATGAGAGAAAGCCTTCGTGCTTATCTTATCGATAACGGCATTTCGATATAGGAGAACTGATTATGACCGAGAATAATAAAAGGCTTCTGGATGAAGCTATCAGCGGTATAAGTGAAGAATATACCGACGAAGCGGCACAGAAAATAGAAGAGCAATTAAATAGGGAAGTAAGCGACACCGAGCTTATTGTGACAAATCGCAAGGAAAAGGCAAAATTCCCGTTCTTTGCAGTAGCGGCGGCTATAGTGACTATTATCGGTATATCCGTATTTGTGGGAGTGATTATATCAAATAACAATCTGCTCACAACCTCGGGCAGTAGTATAACAGAAAACAGCCTTGAATCAGAGATTTATTCTGATACAGAGGATGACCTTACCACAGAGCAAAAATTCAGAGCATTAGATCAGGATATGCGTTATGACGAGGTTATCAGCCTGCTCGGAGAGCCCTACGAAAGCGGCGGAGAATACGTAAAATACCTTTCCTATAAATTAGACGGCGACAGACTTGCCGTGGTGCAGTTCTTATACGGTGATAATCCCCGCATCGACTACACGTATATAAGCAGTACGATAGCCAACAAAATGGACGATGAGGCGGAATTCATCCTTCACAGAAGAGTATGTAATCACGAGGATGATTATTGCACACACGATTTACACTATTCTGACGTGTTGTGTGATTTTGTAGAAAAAAGCAAGGGATTAAGACATGGAATGAGTATTGACGAGGTGCTGGACGTCCTTGGCGAAACAGAAGATATAGGCGGCGGAGCTACCTCCACATTTATAACCTACTACCCCGATGAATATCATGCTGTCCTTGTGGAAATGAATCACGGTAACTTTAACGGCGAGAAGCCTGACGGCTGGTGCTGGTTTGATAGCGCTTATATCGTAAGCAGGCTGGCACAGGATTCGGAGATTCTGTATCATTCAACCTATTGCAATCACAGTGAAGGCAAGTGCCGTTTTAATAATAAAGATTATACAAGAACAGAAGTTGAACAGCTTAATTTAGATAGAAAGCTTGAAAATCTACAGCTTACTGAAACTGCAACAAAGCAGGACGTATATGATTACGTAGGCGAGCCTGATTCTGTAGAAGAGCTTGACGAGGACATAACACGGCTTATATATAATTATGATGATGAAAAAATCGGATATATCTGTTTTTATAACAGCATAGGTACGTCACCGATACTTGATTGCTCCTATACTTATAATTTTAAGGAAAATAAAATAGTTTATATTACAGATATAAGTAAAAGCTGTCTTTTAAAGACTTATTACGATCTGTACCGTGAAAACGATGAATGAAAAGGCGATAAATAAATCGATAACAAACTTAACTAAACGGAGACAAATATGAAAAAATTTTTGACTTCAGTTATTCTGCTAATATCAGCGGTAATGTTATGTACCGCTGTTGCAGGTGCAGAAACCTACGTAGATTACGGAGATTATCAATATAAAATCAAAAGAGACGGAACAATAGCAATTACAGACTATAGAGGAAGCGCCACCGAGCTTGAAATTCCCGCTGAAATTGATGGTATGAAGGTGACAGAAGTAGAGGGATATGGATTTCACGAGTGTAAAACTCTTGTATCTGTAACTATACCTTACGGTGTAAAAAAATTAGGGACAGGAGCTTTCAATAAATGTACGTCACTTGAAAATATAAGCATTCCTGATTCTGTAACAGTTATTGGAAGCGATGCCTTTATAGGTTGTATATCTCTTCGAACAATCAGGCTTCCTGAAAGCCTTCAGTATATTGGAAGCTATGCTTTTCAGGGATGCCGGTTAGAATCCGTATATATACCCGATATAAATCTCGATATAGAGGGTGAGGCTTTTTCAAAGGGTGCACATTTCATATGCGGCAGAAGATCATCGGCAGAAAGATATGCGAGGGTTTATGGACTTGATTATACGTATGCCCTTGATGACGAAACTCCGATACCTGATGATAAAGAAATAATTCAATCAGGAGATTATTTATACGAGAATCTTAATGAAGGCACAGTTTCGGTTTTCCGCTATCTCGGAAATGATACCGAGGTATTTATTCCCGACAAAATTGATGAAAAAACGGTAGTCGCTATAGGTGAAAAGGCTTTTTATGATAGGATATTTACCAGCGTGTATATTCCCGACGGAGTGAGCAGAGTAGGTGTGTCAGCCTTTGAAAAATGCGAAAGACTGGAAAGTATCCGCTTTCCTTTGAATCTACGTGAGATATCCGAAAGAGCCTTTTCCGGCTGTCGCAGACTTAAAACGATAAGCCTGACCGGGTATATCACATCTATAGGCAACTATGCCTTTTATGAATGTGAGTCCATCGTAGAAATAAATATTCCGCCCGCATATATAGGAGAGGGAGCATTCAGCGGTTGCAGTAATCTGACTAAGGTGAAGATGTCCGAGGGTATTACCACAATAGGTGGTGCCGCCTTTGGAAGATGCACCTCTCTTGAAGAAATAATCCTCCCCGAAACTCTCACCGAATTATATGCATATGCATTTGAAGACTGCACCTCTTTAAAAAGAATCCGACTGCCGAAAAATCTGTCAGCGTCATCTATCGGTATCGTCGATATAAACAACACTATCCAAAGCCCCTTTAATAATTGCACAAGTCTTGAAGCTATCGAGGTTGACGAGGAGAACAGCGAGCTTTACAGTATAGACGGCGTTCTGTTTTCAAAGGTGGATAACCGACTTATGCTTTACCCAGCGGGAAAAACCGATTCCGTATATGAAATACCCGAGGGAACTAAAATCATAGGAGATTTGTCTACCGAAGGCTATGCGGTATTTCAGGGTAACTCTTATCTTGAAAGAATAATAGTGCCGCAAAGCGTAACTAAAATAGGAAGACGTGCCTTTTCAAATATAGAAAATAAGGTATATGTTGAGTTCCCGGGCGAAGAGTACAGCGCAGAACTGAATACACTTGCTTTTGATAACAGTCCCGGGGTTATTATAAAATGTGCAAAGGATTCATCAGTTCATGATTACGCGGCAACAAACGAAGTCAATTTCGAGCTTTACGGCGGATATTCACCCGATAGTCAGTCCGCACAGGTGCTTTTGCCGATAATATTTATAGTTGTTATTCCCGTGTTGTTGATAGCCGCTGTAATTGTAATTGCAATCCTGTTTATAAAGAAAAGGAAAATATAATAATTAAAGGCTGACCTTATAAAAGGTCAGCCTTGACTTTTTTACCCTTTAGCCTTCTTATTAAGCCTCATAAAGAATACCGTCATAAGAGCAAGTATTATTACAAGGAAAACGGGGAAGAGATGAATACTTATATTGTCTGCTAAAAATCCGAAAAGCACAGGCATAACGGTAATACCTATATAGGCGCTTGCCATCTGTACGCCGATAATCGCCTGAGAGGTATCAGCGCCGAATCTTGCAGGTGTTGAATGTATAATGCACGGGTATATAGGAGCGCATCCAAGTCCGATGAGTGAAAGTCCGATAACTGCACCGACTATTCCGAAGGGCAGAATAAGTGTGATTATACCTGCCGCTATTACAGAGCATCCGATATATACCATTTTGTTATCACCGAATCTGTCTGCAATAAAGCCGTTTAAGAATCTTCCACCGGTGATACCGATATAGAATACCGCACCGAAGCCTGCCGCCGTTTCAGCGGCTATGCCCTTTGTAAGAACTATGTAGCTTACCGCCCATAGCCCTGCGGTGGATTCAAGTGCGCAGTAGCAGAAGAAGGTCATCATAACCTCCTTTACTCCCCTTATCGAAATGGTACGTTTTAAGCCTAACGGCTTTGCGTCACTTTTTTCCACTTCGACTACACTTTGCTGTGCTTTCATTTTCCACAAGGGAAGGGAAATAAACAGTAAAACCGTCAGCACCGCCTGTATGATAAATACGGTAAGATATCCCATAGACCAGCTGTGTCCGTTTGTAAGGAAGTAGGACAGTATATAAGGTCCTGCTGAACATCCCACACCCCAGAAGCAATGAAGCCAGCTCATCTGACGGCTTTTGTAGTGTACCGCCACGAAATTATTAAGTGCGGCGTCAACGCTTCCCGCACCCAGTCCGTAGGGAATAGCCACAAGGCACAGATGCCAGAACTGACTGCTTATAGAATATAGGAAAAGTGCCAATGCCGTAGTACCTACGCTTATAGCGGTAAGCAGTCCCGTGCCAAGCTTTTTTACAAGCCTTTCACACATAAGAGCAGATATTACCGTCATAGCCGACGTTATCATACTTATTATTCCTGCAAAAGAAATAGGGACGTCAAGTCCCTTGTACATTTCAGGCCAGGCACTACCCAACAGACCGTCGGGCAGACCAAGACTGATAAATGAAATATAAATTATTACAATCAGTAGGTGTATCATTAGGTTTGTTATCCTTCCAGTTTTATCTTTCTTACCTTGTCACGAACCTTTAAAACAAAGGAAGGAGTAACTGATAATTCGTCAATTCCTATCTTCAAGAACTTTTCTGTAAGGGATGTGTCTGCCGCCAGCTCTCCGCATATGCCTACCCATATTCCGTTATCATGGGCAGACTTTGCAGTATATTCAATGAGCCTTAAAATTGCGGTATTCTCCGTATCGGAGAATTTATCAAGATAAGGATTCTGCCTGTCGCAGGCAGTAGTATATTGGGTAAGATCGTTTGTGCCGATGCTGAAAAAGTCGCAGTGCTTTGCAAGCTCGTCACTTATTACAGCGGCAGCCGGAGTTTCTATCATAATACCGATCTCAGTATTTTTATCATAGGGAATATTTTTTTCATCAAGCTCATTTTTAACCTTATCGCATATTCTCTTTGCTTCGATAAGCTCGTTTACGCTTGATATCATCGGGAACATAATTGCAAGATTGCCGCACACCGACGCTCTGAATAAAGCTCTTAACTGCGTTTTGAATATCTCAGGGCGTGCAAGGCAGAGTCTTATTGCACGAAGTCCTAAAGCAGGATTTTCTTCCTTTGGTATATCAAGATAATCTGAGCTTTTGTCCGAACCTATATCAAGAGTACGGATGACGACCTTTTTGTCGCCCATCTCGGACAGTACCTGCCTGTATATTTCAAACTGCTCCTCCTCAGTAGGATAGGAGCTTCTGTCAAGGTAGATAAATTCACTTCTGAAAAGACCTATGCCGCCTGCGTCATACAGCAGGGCATTCTTTACATTTTCAGGGTTTCCTATATTGGCGAATATATCAATTTTAGTACCGTCAATAGTTATATTTTCCTTGCCTCTGTTTTCTTCGATGAGGGATTTTTCCTTGATTTCCGCCTGCTGTTTTTCTCTCATAGTGATAAGGGTTTCTTTATCGGGAGTAACAACAAGCTCTCCCGTACCGCCGTCAACGATAGCAGTATCACCGTTTTTTACAGCGCTTAAAAAATCCCTTCCTATACCGATTATGGCTGGTATGCCCATACTTCTTGCAAGTATTGCAGTGTGGGAATTTACCGAGCCGTAGGCAGTAACAAAAGCGGCTATCTTACTTTTATCAAAGGACATAGTTTCGCTGGGAGATAAGTCCTCGGCACAGATTATAAGATCATTTCCCGAGTCGGTATTTTCCGTAGCCTCTCCTTTAAGGCAGGAGATTATTCTGTTTGATATATCCTTTACATCAGCGGCTCTTTCTCTCATGTATTCGTCGTCCATGCCTGAAAAGGTAGCGGCAAAGCTCTTGCCGGTTTCAGCTACCGCATATTCAGCTGAGAAGCCCTCCTCTATCATATCCCTGATAGCGTCGTTATAGTCTTCGTCATCAATCATCATAAGATGAATATCAAATATCTGCGCAGATTCTTCACCGGCATCCGCAAGCGCCTTTTCATAAATTTTCTGAAGCTGTGCTATAGCTTCGTTCTTTGCTTTTTCGAGGCGTGATATTTCTCCGTTCTTGTCATCGGCTTTAAGTCGGGTGGTATCTGTATAGCTCTTTTGCAGTACCGATACCTTGCCGATGGCTATCGCAGAATATACGCCCTTTCCGATAAATTTCAACATAGCTTTTCCTTTACTTATCAGAGATTTTCGCTGAAGAAATTCTTCATAGCGGTATATACTGCTTCTTCATCTCCGCCGTTTATGGTTATAGTTACGGTATCGCCTTTTTTAACGCACATACCCATAATAGCCATAAGTCTTGTGCAGGAAACTGTCTTGTCACCTTTTGTAATGGATATTTCACTGTCGTGATTCTTTGCCTCCTTTGCAAGAAGTCCCGCAGGTCTTGCATGGAGTCCCATCTCATCGGTTATTACATACTGAAAGCTCTTCATAAAGGGTACCGTCCTTTCTTTATTTCTAATTCTATTATACTATTATTTTGTCCGTTGTGCAAGTGTAAATTATACATTTTATGTTTTAAGAATAATACCGTAATGGTCTGATATTATAGGATAATTTTCACCATCAAAAATAACCTGGTGACTTTTTATTTTATGCGGACTACTGCTCCATATCTGGTCAATTCTCATACCATCGGCACTATTCTTTATTCTGTCCTGCCAGCCGTCAATTATTCTGTCAACGGTAACGCCGTTGTCCTTTGCTTCGGCGTTAATAAAACTATCATAAAAACCTGATGCAGATATAAGACTATAGCCTTCTCCCGTGATTTCCGCAGGGTTGTTGAAATCTCCCATAAGCCACACGTTTTTATATTTACGGATGTTTTCGATGGTTTTCAGCCACTGACAGGCAAAGCTGTCCTCGTCCCTCCACCAGCCGTAATGAACGGAAAAGAATATCTCATCAGGATAGTCAGTTGTCCGTACTCCGAGAATTTTCCTTGTCCGCCAGTCGTTATAATTATCCTCTTTACTTACAGTAAAGCAGACCGCCTCGGTTATCCTGCTTTTCGAAAGCACCGCTATACCCTCGTCAAAAATATCATAACCCTTTTTGATGTTTTTATAGCTCCAGTAATATTCAATCCCGATTTCAGCAAGCATATTTATTACGCAAAGAGCGTGGTTGTCGCTTTTAACTATCGTATTATCATCAGGAGGAGTAAAGCGGGGAGGATTTTTCACCTCCGCTTTTCCTACACTCTGATTGACCTCCTGGAGAGCTATTATATCAGGCTTTATCTGAGCTACTGCCTTTACGAAGGAGCATAGCTTTTTTCTGTAATTTTCTTCTGCAAGACTATGGGTGTTAAGAGTCAGCAGTACCATATCTTCTCCTTACAGAATATCATTTATATCGGATTTCAGGACATCGGCTTCGGGACCGAAAATCGCCTGAATACCGCCGTCCTTTCTGATAAGTCCCAGAGCGCCGAGCTTCTTCCATTCTTTTTCCTCTGCCACCATATCTGTATTTTCTACAGACACACGAAGCCTTGTCATACAGGCGTCCACATCGGTTATATTTTCTCTGCCGCCGAGTAAAGCAATTATTTTTTCTGCTTTGCTATCGGCGTCGGTAGATTTATCGGCAGAGTTATCCGATACATTTTCGCTGTTTACATCAAGAGTATAGTTTCCGAGTCTGCCGGGTGTGGCATAGCGGAATTTTCCTATCATAAAGTATGAAACGAGATATCCTATGCCGAAGAATACTATTGTTATAATGATAAAGTTTATGATATCTCCCGTAAGTCCTGCCTCTATCGACATCGGCAGTCTTGTCGCAAGCTCTATACTGCCGAAGGAATGAAGCCTTAAATCGAAGATTCCCGACATTGCAAAAGCGATACCCTGAAGTACGGCATAGACGATATAAAGGGGCAGAGCGCAGAACATAAACATAAATTCTATAGGTTCTGTAACACCTGTCAGAAATACTGCAAGAGCGGTGGAAAGATAGATAGAACGGTATTTTCTTCTTTTGTCCTTATCAACTCTTCTGTACATACCAAGTCCCACGCCAAGCAACAGTCCCATAGAGCCTATCATCTGTCCGACTTTGAATCTTGCCGGGATTACCGTTGCCATAAGATTTTCGTAAGCGGCGGTATCACCGAGCGCCTTGAAATTGATAAGGTCTGTTACCCAGGCAAGCCATAAGGGGTCCTGACCAAATACCGTCTGTCCTGCGTTTACACCTGTACCGATTATATAACTGCCGCCAAAGCTTGTATAGTTCATAGGGATAGTAAGCATATGATGAAGTCCGAAGGGGAGAAGCAATCTTTCAAGTGTGCCGTAGATAAAGGGAGCGAGCAGAGGAGAGCTTTCGGAGGAG
Source organism: Ruminiclostridium sp. (assembly GCA_017942025.1). Taxonomy (GTDB): domain Bacteria; phylum Bacillota; class Clostridia; order Oscillospirales; family Ruminococcaceae; genus Ruminiclostridium_E. The sequence continues at coordinate 33,778 of JAGAVH010000010.1, forward strand.
GAGGCAATCCATACGCCGAAGGCATTTATTCCCGACTGGACAACAGGCCATACAATGGCAAGTATCAGCGATGCAATTACCGACCATAAAATAACCACCAGCGGTACAAAGCGTTTGCCGTTGAAAAAGGCGAGAGCGTTGGGCAGACCTCTGAAGTTATAGAATTTGTTATATATAACGCCGCCTAAAAAGCCTGAAATGATACCCACAAATACACCCATATTGAGAGCAGGCGCACCAAGTACCGAGGTGAAATAGCTTTCTACTGCCATCTCTTGCCCGAATAAGGAATAGACGACAGCTTCCGTATCTCCGAGCATTGCGTTTGTAACCCCAAACACCGCACCGGTTATACTGTTTATCAGTATAAAGCACAAGAGAGCGGCAAAGGCACCGCCTGCCTTGTCCTTTGCCCAGGAGCCGCCTATAGCTACAGCGAAAAGAATATGGAGATTGCTGATTATAGTCCAGCCTATACTTTCCATAACACTACCGATAGTATTTATAATTGCAGTATCTCCGCCAGCCATCATAATAAGCTTGCCTATACTTATCATAAGTCCTGCCGCAGGCATTACCGCAATGACTACCATCAGCACCTTGCCGAGCTTCTGCAGAAAATCAAAGCTTATCCTCGGTTTTTTTCTGCTTTTTTTATCAGAGGCTATGCTTGCTGTGCCGTCTGTAGCCTTTTCTTCAGTAATTCCGACTTTTTTTACTGTTATAAGTTTGTCGCCTTTTTTTATATCTCCTGTCACCGATTCGGTTTTATATTCCTCTGCATCCTCGCAGATTATAACGGGTGTGGTTACATCAATGCCTGCCGCCTTGATAAAATCAATATCCGCCACCGCTACAAGCTGACCTTTTTCTACTCTGTCACCGACATTTACCTTGATGTTGAAGCCGACGCCTTTGAGAGAAACTGTATCAAGCCCGAAATGAACAAGGACAGAAATTCCGTTTTCCGATTCATAGCCAATCGCGTGTTTTGTTTCTGCAACTGACGATATAACTCCGTCTATGGGACTGTAAATATTTCCGTCCGATGGAATTATTGCACAGCCGTCGCCGAGTATCCTGTCGCTGAACACATTGTCTTTAACCTCGCTTATTGGTATAGCTGTACCGTTCAGAGGAGAATATATGTTTAAAATTTCAGATTCTTTCATAAAAACTCCTTTGTGATTTGAATGATTCTGAAATTAAGTATCTGCAAAAACCGTATTTTTATTATTTTTCTTTTGCATAAGTTATAGGAAAATACTTGAAATTTTTGTTTTGTGGATATATAATAATATTAACAAATAACTATAGAGAGGTGTTGTTATGATAAACACTATTGTGATTGCTTCGTATATAGCTGTCGCTGTTATCTGTGCGGCGGTACTGGCTATCTACGGATATAAAAAGGGCTGGAAGGGCGGATTGTCAATATTCGGAATATCCGTTACCGCTACAATCTGCGCCTATTTATTAAGCCACGCTACGGCAGATTCTGTAGGAGAGTTATACCTTGTGACCTCGCTTACGGAAAAGGGATATACTGCGGCAGAAAATATAGGTATATCAAGAGAAGAGCTTTCCAAGGTTCTCGAAAATGCCGTTGACAACGTGCTGGAAATACCTGTGGCTGTTGCATTGTTTGTGTTTTTCTTTGCGATACTAGCCGTTACGGCATTCATTATCCGAAAAGTAATGAAATGCAACAAGGAGCAGGGGGGTACAGCGTCAAAAATAACGGGACTGTCATTAGCGGCAGTATCTATTCCGCTGGTGCTGTTATTTACTTTCCTTGCGGGCAGAATAAATATTTTTGAGGAAACAAAAAGAGCCGATGTTATAATGGAACTTTTAAATACGCCTGAGGAACAGCTTGCAGGAGAAATACTTCATAATAACGGAGTCTACACAGGTATTTACTTTGATACTGCAATAACAGATGCGGATGAAAATACAAGACTTTCACTTATAAACAACGGTATAAATGGTGCTGTGGGTAAGGTGGATGACCAGCTGCTGACACAGCTGTATAACTTTGAGGGTTACAGCTCCAGAGCTGAGCTTAACACAGACCTTACTACAATAGACGAGCTTTATATTATAGCCTGCGAAAACGACTTTTTCGGCGAAGAAAGTATTCTTCAGAAGGTGTTTCAGATAGAGGATAAAAAGTCTGTTATAGACAAGATATACTCCCTGAAATTCAGAGATATCCTGCTTCGGTACATACTCAGCTATGCAGTAAGAAGCTTTGTTTCTGACCAGAGTTATATCTATCCGGATACCATACCGCTTGAAGGTACACAGGATGAGCTTCTGCTTTTACTTGATATGGCGCAGAAGGTGAAGTCGGAGGAAATATCCAAGATAGAGGCGGCAAAGCAGCTTGTAAATTCTCCTCTTGTACCTAAGGATGTTATCTCCATTGTTATAAAGGAGAATCTCGGCAAAATTGTAGGCGAAAATCTTTCGGGCAAGGTTGCAGAGTATATAGAAAAGCATAATATCCTCGAAAAGATAGCCGACAGCGAGCTTCCTGTCGAAGATATAACAGATTTTATAGACAAGCTCCAGGGCGGCGATATATCCGAAGAAGCGAGAGTAGAAGAGCTGAAGGAGCTGCTCGAAAGCAGCGGTATCCTTGATAAGATACAGCAGGATTCACTCGGTGCGGATATCAATATTGATCAGGATATTATCGACGCAATCAAGGACAACGATTTTACCGATATAACCATCGAAGATATACTGAGTAATATCGGAAACGCAGAATAAAAATTAACCCCGTTGCTACAAAATTAAAGTAGTAACGGGGGTTGTTTTATTTTCCTATAGCAAGCTCAAATTCGTTTGCCAGAAGCATTTTTGCAAGGTCGGCAGAGGTTTTGGCTCTTGTCTTTAAAAGTACCGCGTTGGCGTTTTCAAAGTCTGTGCCGTGCATATCACTGCCTGCAATAAGGATAGTACCGCTGTTTCCGAAAATGCGCTGTGCCTTTTCGTTATCCTCAGGCTGATTGCAGTAATTATGCACCTCTACGCCGTCGACATATTTTAAATCAGGCACTTCGTTGGGATCCTTTATATAGTTTCTGTTGCGGAAGGGGTGGGCATAGGCTACAAAGCCGCCTGCCTGCCTTATTTCCTTTGACCATAGCTCTAAATTTTCCTCTATCAGAAAAGGTCTTTCGGCTATGAATTCAGGCTCTACGCCATATATAAGAATTTCTCTTCCGTTTCCGTAGCCCTGCTCTATACCGAAAAGCAGATCAAAATCCAGCTCCTTTGCAGTCTTCTGTCCCTCGTAATATGCTCTTGAGTATTCCATAACAAAGTCCTTCCAGGGTTGATTTCTGTCTACTGAGGTGTTGCCGCAGTAAAAGTGATTTGTTATTACCATACCTGTGTATCCGAGACTTTTATATTTTTTTATCATATCATGAACAGAACTGCGTGCACAGGCACTGCCTTCTTTTGTATGCATATGAAGCTCGTATTTGTACATATTCCTTTTTCACCTTTCGTGTATCCCTTTTTTGAAATTATAGCATAAATGCCTTTTAAAATCAAGGTCTTTCCGTTCAAAGGGACAAAAATTGACCAGTGGGTGAAACGAAACGGGACAAGCAGAAATTCGGAAGTCAAATGAGGTGATCGGATTATAGATCTAATTATTCGTTTTTGCAGACATTATGCCTTAGAATAAAGGTAGAAAAAGCCGCAATTTTATGCTATAATATTTCTTAGAGTATTTTCAGGCGAGGTTATAGAAGCATCGGCCCACCCGATAACTGAACTCGGATTATTATGAAAGCCTGTAACTTTGAAAAAAAGTTATGTGCTTTTGTGGTTATTTATAAGGAACTTCATGGTTATTAGTCGTATAATAAGTGAAGGAGCAGAAGAGCCCCCGTGAATAGGAGGAACTTATATGGATAACGGCGCAAGTAGCTACCGCCGTTTCCTTGATGGTGATGAAAGTGCCTTTAACGATATAATGAAGGAGTTGTTTCGCAGTCTTGTATTCTTCATTGACGGTTATGTGCATGACGTCCACGCAGCCGAAGATATTGCGATAGATGCCTTTTCAGATCTTGTCGTACATAGACATCGGTACAACTTCAAGGTGACCTTGAAGACATATCTTTTTATGATTGGCAGAAGCCGTGCTCTTGATTATATCAAGCATCGCAAGGTAATTGATATTGTCGAGCTTTCTGAGGCACAGAATTTGCCCGATGATGAAAAGACTCTGGAAGAGATTGTTCTGGCAGACGAGAGAAAGCGTGCGGTGAATGCCGCCATTGCCAAGCTTCCGGAAGATATGCGTGTGGTTATCCACTTGATCTATTTCGAAGAGATGACCTATGACGAAGCTGCCAAGGTAATGAAGAAAAACCGCAAACAGGTGGATAATCTTCTGTATCGCGCAAAGAAGGAACTTCGCATCATTCTTGGAAGGGATGGTGAGCTGTTATTATGAGAGAATTAAACGAATGTAAGGCGGAAGTGTTCCGCCGCAGTGACAATAGAATAAAAGCGCGCAGGAGAAATCGTAATCGTATTTTGGCTATGTGCATTCCACTGTGCTTGGTGCTGACTATATTCTCGGTTATGATGCTTCCCGGTATGCTGCCTGCGGGAATGGATAAAGCTCCGGAAGCGGACGGCCTTTCGGGAAATGCGACTTCCGGAGACCGAGGTGATCAAGGGAATAACAAAGAGGATGGAAACGGTGATATGGATGGTGCAGTCAATACAGACGTGCCGGATAACCTATCTTTTTCTCTGACGTGGAACACCTACGGTATCAGTTCTTACGACA
>JAGAVH010000011.1 GCA_017942025.1 Ruminiclostridium sp.
CTTTCATTGAAGAGCTGAACGAATATATTTATTATTACAACAACGAAAGGATTTCTTCCAAACTAAAAATGAGCCCGGTGCAGTACCGAACTCATTTTCATGTTATTTAATTATTTTGTCTAAACTTTGGGGTTCACTTCATTAATCTTCTTCGGATTTCGTTTTTGTTTATAAGATTTTTAATGGCTGATTCTGTTCAGCAATTCTTCTGCGTTTTCAAGTGAAATTTCACTATTTTCGTCACCTGAGATTATTCTTGCAATCTCACGCTTTCTTCCCTCGAAATCAAGAGCTTTTATATCGGTATATGTACGGTTTGCATCACTTGATTTACTGATGAGCAGATGTGTATCCGCCATTGCCGCTATCTGCGCAAGATGTGTTACACAGAGTATCTGACGTTTTCTACCGACCTCATACAGCTTTGTGCCTACCTTATGCGCAGCTCTTCCGCTTATACCCGTATCGATTTCATCAAATATCATAGTAGCTATATCGTCGGTATCGGCAAGTACAGTCTTTATAGCGAGCATAATACGTGAAAGCTCACCGCCTGAGGCAATCTTGCTCATAGGTTTAAGCTCTTCGCCTTTATTTACCGATATAAGCATTTCAACCATATCCATACCGTTTGTAGTTACCTTGTCCTGAGTTATATCAAAAACAAGGCGGATATCAGGCATATCAAGAAATGTCAGTTCTTCGGATATTCTTGCAGCAAGCTCTTCTGCAGCTTTTTTTCTTTCTCTTGTAAGCTGTGCGCCGAGCTTTTTCAGCTTTTCACCGATTTCTCTTCTTTCTTCCGAAAGCTTTTCAAGAATATCTTCACAATTATTTATTGTATATAATTCCTGTCGCCACTCTTCTGCTGTTTCGAGCAGTTGCGGAATATCCATCCTGTACTTTCTTTTTATACGGAGAATATCACTGAGTCTTTCTTCATATTTTGAAAGAAGCTTTGCAGAGTCTTCGCTGTCGCTATCCAGCTTTGATGAAATTTCCGCTCTGATATCCTCTAAATCTACCAGCATATCGGATACACGTTTTTCAATGTCGTTAAATTCAGGTATTATATCACACAAGGAAGCTATATTCCCTCTTGCTCTCTGAAGAAGGGTATATGCCCCTGATTCATCATCATCGCCGGAAATTGACTGTACTGCGCCATAAAGATTATCTTCAATATATTCAGCATTTCTCAACTCGTCAATTTTTTTATTTACAGTTTCCTCTTCATCGGAGGAAAATTTATATTCGTCGATTTCAGTCAGACGTTCTGATAAAATATCAGCTCTTTCTATCTGTTTTTTTGAATTGTCAGACACCTCTTTTATCTTTCTGGAAACAGAAGAAAACTCTTTGAATACTGATCTGTATTCCGCAAGAAGAGGTAAAAGACCTGCATAATTATCAAGGATTTCTCTTTGCTTATCGGTATTCATAAGTAACTGATTGTCATGCTGACCGTGAATATTGATAAGCTCTCCGGCAATTTCCTTTAATACGCTTACTGTCGCAATCCTACCGTTTATCCTTGCCGTACTCTTGCCATCGATAGTTATTTCTCTTTGTAAAAGAAGCTCTTCCTCTGCGGTAAAGCCGTATTCAATGAGTTTTGAAGCAACCCTTTCAGGGATATCATCAAAAAGTCCTGTAACAACCGATTTTTCCGCACCGAAACGGACTATATCCTTGCTTACTCTTCCACCGAGTATGGCATTTATACCACCAATAAGGATACTTTTACCGGCACCTGTCTCACCGGTAAACACATTCATTTTATCTCCAAAGGTTATCGACGCTTTTTCGATAACAGCAAGATTTTCAATAGATAATTCTCTCAGCAAAACGCCGACCTCCTTTTTTATACTATTTCTTTTAGCTTTTTACAAAGCAGTTTTGCATCCGCTTCTGTCCGTGTAAGAACAAAAATAGTGTCATCACCTGCTATCGTTCCTACCACATATGAAAGATTCATCATATCTATACCTGCACAAGCCGCATTTGCGAGACCTGAATGACATCTTATAGAAACGATATTCATAGCATAATCTATAGAAACAACAGCTTCAGAAATAATGTTCTGAAATTTTATGGTGTGCACCTTACTCGCCTTTATATAACAGTTTACACCTGTTTCGCTGACTGCTTTTTCTATATTAAGCTCGTTTATATCACGGGACACCGTAGCCTGCGTTACATTGTATCCTCTCTCTTTAAGCAGATACAGGAGCATTTCCTGAGTTTCTATCTCGAAAGTAGATATAAGCTTTAATATCTCTGCCTGTCTTTTCTTTTTCATAATCTGCCTCTCTATTTAAGCGGTGTCATAAGCTTATTATGTACAGCATTATAGAAGCCACCGCCGTCTATATCCACAAGCTTTAGCACAAGTGATGATTTTCTTATTGTTACTATATCATTTTCGTTGAACGTGAGATCGTCATCTCCATCCACATTGAAGATTACTCCGCTTTTTTCATATCCTTTAAAAGTAACCGATATATCGCTGTCGGCAGAAAAAATCATAGGTCTTCCGAATAGCGAATGTGCACACAATGGTGTAAACTCAATACATCTCGCGTCGGGCGCAATTATCGGACCGCCTGCAGCCAGAGAATACGCTGTAGAACCTGTCGGTGTACTGAAAATTATACCATCAGCTCTTATTCTTGTTACCTCATATTCATCCACGTTAACACAGAACTCAGGCAGTTTTGCATATTTATTTTTCGTAAACACAACATCATTGACAGCAACGTATTCGCTATTGCTGTTGCTGTAGCTAACTTCAAGAAGCATACGTTCTGTAACACTGTACTCGTGTGTTTTCAGGCGCTCCAGCTTATCTATATCGTTATATTCAAGAGTTGTCATAAAGCCGAGTCTGCCCGTGTTGATGCCGAGCAACGGCTTATCATACCTGGCGGCATATCTACCCCATCTTATTATTGTGCCGTCACCGCCGATTGTAATAATGACATCACAGTCTGATATCAGTGCCTCAGCCTCAGGCGATACATCTCTGCTATCTGAAAAGCCTGCAATATCAAAACCAAGAGCCTTTATCTTTTCACAAACAGCTTCTACAGTTTCTCTGCTTTTTTCTTTTGATATATTAGCGCAGATGAATATATTCATCGGATTTCACTCCTTTATAAGATAAATGAGATATTCTGTATTTCCATCGCCGCCGCTTATAGGCGACACAGTAACTCCTGCACAGGAAAAGCCGCAGGATAATGCGAACTGCTTTATATCCTCACAGACTCTCATCCTTATCTTTTCTTCCTTTACGATTCCTTTTTTGTTAAGATTTGATTTACCGGCTTCAAATTGCGGCTTAATCAGAGCAATCAGACTACCTGTTTCTTTCAGCAATCTGAAAGCGGTTGGTAATACAAGCTTCAAGGATATAAACGATACATCTATACTTATAAAATCGACAATCGGTATCTCGTTTGTTACATTACGGATATCTGTCTTTTCCATTGAAACCACTCTTTTGTCGTTTCTGAGCTTCTGATCAAGCTGATCACTGCCAACATCCACGGCATATACCAGCTCAGCCCCATTCTGGAGCATACAATCAGTAAAACCTCCGGTTGATGCGCCTATGTCTATGCATTTCTTATTACTGAGATTGATTTTAAAATAATCTATGGCTTTTTCCAGCTTCAGACCGCCTCTGCCTACATATTTCGGCATTTCTCCCGTTATTTCAATCGAGTCATCCTCCGAAACCATATAAGAAGGCTTTGTACAGACTTTTCCGTTTACGCTGACCTTGCCTTCTTTTATCATCATAGCGGAAACACTTCTGCTCTTGACTATTTTATTGTCAGATAGATATAAATCAAGTCTTGTCTGCATTTTATTCTCCGACTATATTCTTCATTCCGTCATAATCCAGTTCTGCCTTTTTCAGCTGATTAGCTACTGTATTATGAGCTATAAAGCCATTGACGGCAGTAATTTTCGCTTTACCTTTATATCCTCTGTGCATAAGAAGCGAGCATATTTTTTCAGATATCGAGCCACTTTTGTAAGCCTCTTCAAAGAAGTATATCTCTTCATAGCCGTAAAGAATATCAATTATCTTATCTTCTATAGGGAATATTTTTACTGCCTGCAGAATATCCACCTTATCAGATAAAAGAAGTGCGTTTGCTGTTATTCTGCCATAGGTAAAAATTATCTTTTTATTGCCGTTTGAAATATGCCTGTAGCTGTAATATTCCTTTGCACCGCTGTCATAGAACGCCGCACCTCTCGGATAACGGAGCGCAACAACACCATCCTCCTCATATAGTGCCTTCTTCAGGCAAAAGGAAAGTTCTTTGTTATCTGAAGGAGAATAGATTGTCATATCAGGAACGGTTGAAAGCATAGGCACATCAAACATTCCGTGATGTGTTTCTCCGTCCTCCCCTACAAACCCTGCTCTGTCAACAGCTAACACAATATGCTTTTTTTCTATAGAACAATCGTGGATAAGCTGGTCATAGCTTCGCTGAAGGAAAGAAGAATAAACCGCAAAAACAGGCAGTTTACCACCACTTGCAAGTCCTGCAGAAAAGGTTACTGCGTGTTCTTCTGCGATACCTACATCAAAAAATCTTTCAGGAAATTCCTTGTAAAAATACTGTAATCCGGTACCGTATTTCATAGCGGCGGTTATGGTACAGATATTTTTATCAGTACGGGAAATATTGCACAGCTCTCTGCCAAAGGCCTCTGTGAAAGTAACGGTATCAGACGATGAGGAGTTAACGGGAGATAATCCATGATATTCACCTGAATTTTCCTCTGCAGGGGCATACCCCTTACCCTTTTTTGTATATACGTGAACCAGGCAGGGTTTTTTCATCATTTTAGCAACTGTTAAAGCTTCTGTAAGTTCCTCAATATTATGACCATCTATAGGCCCGATGTATTTGAAACCGAGATTTTCAAAAAGATTGCTCTGATATAATGCAAACTTTAACATTCTCTTTGTATTTCTTGCTGCACTACCGAGTGTTTTACCGATAATGGGCGTGTTTTCGAGAATGTTTTTTACCGAATCCTTTGTTTTATAATATTTCTGCGTAGACTTCAGCTGTGCAAGGTATAAAGCAAGCGCACCTGTATTCTTAGAGATAGACATTTCGTTTTCATTAAGAACTACCACTAAGTTACAATCTGTTTTACCTGCATTATTAAGACCTTCGTAGGCTTCTCCGCCGGTAAGTGCGCCATCACCGATAACCGCTACAACGCTGTGATCATCGCCATCAAGCTCCATAGCCTTTGCTATACCAAGAGCAGAAGATATGGAAATACTGCTGTGTCCGCCTATAAAGCTGTCGTGTTCAGATTCAGCGTTTTTCGGAAAACCTGATATACCATCCCCTGTACGGATTGTGTTCAGCTTTCTGGCTCTGCCTGTAATTATTTTATGGGTATACGCCTGGTGTCCGACATCAAACACAAATTTATCCTTCGGCGTATCGAAAACCGTATGCATCGCTACAATAAGCTCAACCGTACCCAAATTGGATGCCAGATGACCTCCTGTATTGGTTACGGTTTTTACTAAAAGATGTCTTATTTCAGAGCAAAGAATCTTCCTTTGCTCCATATTGAGCTTTTTTATGTAGTCTGCCGAGATATTATTCTTTAATAACAATACAAAATTCTCCTGATAAATAATAACCTTAAACTACAACTATCGGCATTGCCATTGAAACGAGTATTCCAAGCAACGCTCCGCAAAGTACCTCTAGGGGTGTGTGTCCCAGATATTCCTTCAGGTCCTTTGTTTCTTCTGAATTTCTGTCGACGAAATCATCAACGCCATCATCGAATTTATCCATATACTCTTCGTCGAGGTCGTTAACAACTCTGCGAAGTCTGTTTATCTCTCTTGCGTGAAGTCCTGCCGCTCTTCTGACGCCCATTGCATCATACATAACAACTATTGCCAGAATCATCGCCAAAGCGAATTCTACCGAGCATATTCCGCATACTCTGCAGGTTGCCATTGCCGTTGAGCATACGCAAGCCGAGTGAGCGGACGGCATACCACCTGCACCTGTAAGTCTTTCTGCACGGAACTCCTTTGTCGTTATCGCATGCAGTATAGTTTTAATTATCTGTGCAAGCAACCAGCTTAGCACTGCAATCACCAGAACTACATTTATCTGATCTGTTCTCATATATTACCTACTTTTTTCTTCCGAGTAATTTATTTGTTAAAGCTTTAAGGAACTCATTTTCGCTGAAGCTTTCAAGTGATACCATCGCTTTTTCAGTATATTCTTCTGCAAGTTTCTTTGCGTTTTCGAGTCCGACAAGCGTAACTGTCGTATTTTTATTCTGTTTTTCGTCACTTCCGACAGGCTTTCCGAGAGTTTCCTTATCGGATGTAACATCAAGTATATCGTCTATTATCTGAAATGCAAGGCCTAAGCTGTAGGCATAATCATAAGCTGATGATTTCTTGTCGCTGTCCGCACCTGCCGCTGTACATCCCATAAGGCTTGCCGCAATAATAAGCTGAGAGGTTTTATAGGAATACATTTTCAAAAGAAGCTGTGTATCTGTTATATCTCCGCTTATATCAAGGACCTGTCCACCTGTCATTTTGTATGAACAGTCGCTGAGGATGTCGATCATTGCCTTTACCCTTGACGGTTCCAGACCTGAAGAAGCAAGAACACCGAACGCCTTTATAGTAAGTGCATCGCCTGCAAGCAATGCAATCGCTTCGCCGTATGCCTTGTGACAACTGGGCTTACCTCTTCTCATATCATCATCATCCATACAAGGTAAATCGTCATGGATGAGTGAAAATGTGTGTATCATCTCTATTGCTAGCGCCGCAGGAGTTGCATCTGTTATATTTCCTCCACAGACTCTGCAAAACTCATAAGCGAGCATAGGTCTTATTCTTTTCCCGCCTGCAGAAAGGCTGTACGCTGACGCCTCCGACAGGACTTTATACTCATAGCTATCCTTGTTAAGCCCGGATATATATTTCTCCAGCTCATTTTCAAAATACGTCGTATAAAAATCTGCCATATCCTGATAAGACGTATCAGGTGCGGGATAGCCGTTTTTTAAAATATCCATCTGTCTGATGCCCTTTCCGTTACCGACGATTATCAGATTTCATCGAAATTCTGAACGGTAAGCTTTGCATCTGCTATATACTTTCTGCAAAACGCCACCAGTTCAACAGCCTCTTTATAAAATTTCATCGAATTATCAAGAGTTATATCAGGCTTTTCCATTTCTGCTGATATTTCATCAAGTCGCTTCATAGCATTCTCAAAACTCATTATTTATTCCTCTTTTTTTGTAATTTCCCGAACGGTAGCATAGAAGGCGCCATCCTTCAATGTAACCGAAATTATATCATTCTCTTTAAGGTCTTTTACCGAATTGATTATTTTTCCTTCTTTTTCTGCAAATGAATATCCCCTGCTAAGTACAGTAAGCGGATTCAGTGCAGATATATAATCAGCCTTGTTTTGGAGCAGAGCCTCATATCTGTTTATACATCCTAATGCAGAGGAATGTATATTCTTCGAAATAAGCTCGAGCTCTCTGCAATAGGAGTCCAGCTTTTTCCCCGGCGTAAGAGCTGTTATATGTTTTTCGATATTATCAAGCCTCACATCGAGTTCTTCAAAGCGATACAGTAATGTGCCTCTTATAAAATCGAAGCTTGAATCTATCCCTGCAATAATATCACCTATAGGCGTCGGTGTAACAAGCTCCGCCGCCGCTGATGGTGTTGGTGCTCTTTTATCCGCAACATAATCCGAAATTGTGGTATCAGTTTCATGCCCTACCGCCGAAACCGTAGGAATACGGCTTTTAAACAGTGCCTTGGCATATTCCACATCGTTGAAGGCAGATAGGTCTTCCGCACTTCCGCCGCCTCTGCCGATGATTATAACATCTGCATCGGTACTCTGTGCAGCTTCAATTCCCCTTATCAGCGACTCAGGTGCTGTAGCGCCCTGTACTGTAACAGGAATAACAACAACATCCAATATAGGAAGTCGGCGTGACAGAATATTAAGCATATCCTGGAGTGCCGCACCCTTTATTGCTGTTATAATGCACACCTTACGCGGGATAGCCGGAAGCTCTCTTTTCTGTGAAAAATATCCTTCCTTTTCCAGCGTCTGCTTTGCCTGCTGAAAGGCAAGGAACATTTCGCCCACACCCTGCGGCATTATCTCCGTTACATAAAGCTGGTTTGCGCCATCTTTTTCATATACGCCCACACCACCATGAATAAGGACACTCATACCGCTGTATGGCATAAAACCCAGTTTTGCGGCATAGCCCGAAAACATAACGCATTTTATCGATGCGGATTCGTCCTTTAATGTAAAATATATATGTCCCGAAGCCTGATGTAATGTAAAATTAGATATCTCGCCGTTTACATACACATCATTAAGAGCCTTATCGCCTTTTACGATCGTAGCAAGGCGACGATTTATCTGAGATACTGTAACCGTAAAAATATCAGGCATTTTTATTCTTTTCCTTGTAATATGCGTTGAGCACTCCGTTTATAAATCCTACATCATTCTTTTCTGCATATTCCTTGGAAAACTCGATTGCCTCGTTTATCGCCACCTTATCAGGAACATTATCGCAGTATTTCATTTCATATATAGCAATTTTCATTATTACCATATTTATAACTGAAATTCTGTCAACTGTTCTTGATGGTGAATAACCCGAAATTATCGCTGTAAGCTCCTCATCGTGTTCCATAACACCGTTTACGAGCTTTATGGAGTCCTTTGTATGCATAAGCTCAAAGGTTTCTTCGCAATCTTCTATTATTTCTTCAAGCGTGCCTGAATTGAGCTGCATCTGGAAAAGAATAAGAAGTGCAGCCTCACGCATTTCATGTCTGGTAAGTTTTTTGTCGTTCATTGATATTTATATTCCTTGAAATTTTATTCAGTTGCTTCACTGAGCATAATATCCACTATCTTAACGTTAACCTTGGATACAGCTACATTTGCCATATTCTGAATAGCAGACTTTATACTTTTCTGTACAGCCTGTGCAACCGAGCTTGCCTTATGACCCTGAAGAACAACTATGCTGACTGTTATCTCAACCGCATCATTTTTAAGGACAACCTTTACAGGAGAATAGAATTTGCCTGCAATCTGTACAAGCTTATCGCTTGTAATCAGACGTTCGCCTTCTGCAGCAACGCCCTTTATCTCGGTAGCGGCAACTTCTGCTATTTTGACCAGAACCTCATTGGAAATCTTAAGACTTGCGCTTGAACGTGTAATCTTGTCTGTCATAATATTGATACCCTTTCTGATTCTATAATCCGTATTGCGCAAAACACCCGGATATTGCAATTCTTATATTTTGCTACAATACAGCCATTATAGTAATTATACACCAAAAAAGTATAAAATACAAGTGGTAACGGAATATTTTATGAACAGATTTTACTAAAACCACAGCTGTCGTCATCAAGAAGCAGACTTACTGCCGTCAGAGCAAGCACATTGTATATATTCTCGCCATTCTTTATCGGTCGTGGTATCTCAAACGGCTGTACGCTTTTACCGGATAATGTAACAAGCGTACGGTTCAGGGATACGGTAAGAAAATCGTCTGTATGACTGGTGTAAGAGAAGGTATCCTTGGAAGAACAACCGCAGGTAATAACAGGAAGATGACTGCACAAAAGCGTATCCATCTGAATATCCGACGTAGAATCAGCAATGCAATAACCAAAGCTTCTGTGTCGCATACGCTTATAATCCGAAAAAGCACCGAGCACGGCTATTTTACTGCCGTTTACCAGAACATCCGGTTCTGAGGATAAAATCATATTTACAGTATCCCCTTCTCCCGACGCCCAGTGCCCTTTCCCGGTAAAACGTCTGACATAAAAATTTTTCTGGAGTTCATCGGCAATGTAGGAAAAAAGTTCAGTTCCATCATCAATAACAGCTATATCCAAAGTTCTATCACCTCAGTATAATATCTGCCTGAACCACCTGTTATATACAGAAAATATCCTCCTTAAAAAGGAGGATAAATTTTCATCGACATTCTACTATAAATTTCATTGCTGTTCGCTCTTCACCGTCAATATCCACTGTCGTAAATGCGGGTATGCAAACAATATCCTCGCCGGTAAGAGCCATATAGCCTCTTGCTATGGCTATTGACTTGACAGCCTGGTTAAGCGCTCCTGCACCGACAGCCTGCACCTCAACCTCTCCATTAGCACGGATTACAGCCGCAATGGCACCCGCTACCGATTTTGGAACCGATCTTGCAGAAACCTTTACAATCTCCATTTTTTACCCTCCGTATAAATATATTTTTATCAGCATCTGATTCGTTTTATAGAACTGCAGACACCGCTTTTTTCATTCACTTCAATCACTACGCCGCATATAGCAGGCTCACCCTGTGCGTATTCATAACGCTGAGGATATCCTGTTATCATATTGTTTATGATAATATCCTTTCGGATGCCCAGTACAGAATCAATAACACCTGTCATACCAACATCAGTTATATAGGCGGTGTGACCGTCAAGTATCTCTTCATCGGCTGTTTGTACGTGCGTGTGCGTACCGATAACAGCAGATACTCTGCCTGCAAGATAATGTCCCATTGCCCTTTTTTCAGATGTAGCTTCAGCATGAAAATCAACAATTATCGTCTTTGAGCTTATCTTTTCCAGTATTCTGTCAATACAGTGAAAGGGGTTTTCGAGATTCTGCATAAAGACGGTGCCAAGAAGATTTATAACTGCTACGGAATATGAACCAAAATCAAGAACAGTATATCCCTTACCAACTACCTCTTCCGAATAATTTGCCGGTCTTAAAACGATATCACTTTCTTCATAAAAGGTGTCCATTTCTTTTCGTCTGAAGCAATGATTACCGGTAGTCACAACATCAATTCCGCTGTCCAGCAGATATCTTGCTGTCACCGGTGTAATGCCGTTTCCGTCAGCGGAATTTTCGCCATTGACAATAACAAGCTTTGCATTATAGTCTTTTTTTAATTTCGGAAGCTTTTCTCTGAGATTTGCGCAGGACTTCTGTCCTACCACATCTCCGATAAATAAAATATTCAATATTATACACCCTGTATTCCATAAAATAAAAACAAGCGGCTGATATAACAAATCCGCTTGTTTTTTACAAATATCAAGCATGGTTTTGTTATCAGCATATTAGCTTGCTTTAATTATAACAAAACCAATCAAGGAATGCAAGGTTTTTACAAAGAAATTTACCTACATTCGGAAAAATCAGTATGAAGATATTGCGCTTCTTTTCAGGTACTCTACTATACCGTCAACTATAGCCTGCGCTATTCCTTCCTGATGGGTAGGATCAGCAAGTGCCATAGCCTCTTCGTAATTACTTACAAAGCCCATTTCGATAAGTACCGACGGGAAATCCTGCTGTTTGGTCGTCCACATATAGCTGTACATATCGCCTCTGTTACAATCTTCGCCGTCATAGTATACATTATTGGTAAAATAAGCGGAAACGCTATCCGTCAACGCTTTTGCCAGCGGCTGAGAGAACGAAGTATAATAGAAGCATTCAGTTCCTCTTGCAGACTCATACCCTGCTTTATTCGCATGTATTGCGATATACAGATCGCAACCGTAATCTCTGGCGTAATAAGGTCGTCTTATTGTATCGTAGAACTCACTTTCTGTTTTGAGTCTTATAACGTTTACACCCATACCTCTGAGCTTACTTTCTACAATTCTCGCAACAGCAAGATTTGCACCTGCTTCTTCAATATGACCTATAGCACCGGGATCGTCCCACTCGAATTCAGTCTTTCCGTGACCCGGGTCTATAACGATAGTCATATTGGTTATATCGTTAGTGAGTATCTGGAATCTGAAATTAAGATTTCCCTGCTCATCATAGGTTGCGCTGTTACCGGCGTAGACACCAGGCTGTCTCAGCTTCAGAACCAGTCTGAACTTGGGAACGTTGCCGACAACCACCTGCTCCCACTTGCCCCAGCTGAATACAGAGCAGGTATCAAAGGCAGGTAAAGCTGTTACCGACGTAACGTTATCAAAGGTTATGAAAATATATTCCGCAACAAAGTCATCAAGATAGAAATCTCCGTCATATCCCGAATAATATTCATTACCTATAGGTGTTACCGTAAAAGTAATTCTATCCTCAAGCTTCATTGAAATTACAGAATCGCCGCCTGAGTTTCCTACAGAGTTTACAACAAGAGGATTCATTCCGAGTCCGACGCCGTCTATAAGCTCACAGTCTTCCGCAAGGAAGCGCTTACCTGAAAGGGTTGTGTAATATTCATCCCAGGCACCGTCATAATAATCAAGCGTTCCCTCCGGCAACTGACCGCAGTCAGGAGGATTTACCGAGTCTGTGTTATATCCATCAAAGATATATGCGAAATTCTTGTTTAACTTTACAAAGGAAACTTCCTGATCCTCGCTTATACCGGGTGAAAGAGTACCGACTATTTCACCTGTTCCGAAGGAGCTCTGATCTTCAGGAATCTCAGTTTCAATCTTTACCTCTTCCTTAGGAGGCTCTTCCTTATTGACAATAACCTCTGCACCGATATATGTACGGGCATATCCCATATAGGACGCAGTTATTTCTACATTACCAAGATACTGCTCTTCTCCGATAACGCCTTTAGGAACTTTATATTTTCCTGTAAATGAAGCGTATGAAGAGTTGATATCCACATCATCGCTCTTTGTGTTTTCTTTAAGCTTTATTGTAGTACCGTTAATAGTGGCAGTAACCTCTGCGCCTTTATATGCAACCGCAAGAACCGAAACAAAGGTTTCGCCGTCAACTCTCATTACCTTTCCTTCAGAAATGGCAGAGCCGACAGATTTAAGCACATTTATTCTTCGTTCAATATTATAATACAGGTACTTATCCTTATGGCTTATAGAGAAGGTATTCATACCGATTTCAAGAGGCTTTTCAAAGTAGAAATTTCCCGCCTCGTTAAGCTGAAGCTTTTCACCATCAAAATATACATCGAAATTTTCATCAAAAGTACCCATAAACGATACAGATGTTTCATCTGTAGAATAATTCAAGTAATACGGTGACATCATAACAAGCTCTTCGAAAAGGCTGTCAACATTTATCTGCTCATTAAAATATTTTACAAGTGTATCGGTTGTCCCCATAACGTTTTCGGAGAAAGATGAAAGCGAATTGAATACACTACCATTGCAATTTTCGTATCCGTCAACTATTGCAAGCTGCTTCAGAAGCTGATCCTCAGAATACCAGCCGTCTTCTGTTCCTATTTTTTCATTATGATGAACAAAATATACTGGTATGCCGGAGGAAACTGAAAGCTCGCTCCACCATCCTGTCAGTGTTTCAAAGGGCAGAACCTCGTCCGTGAGCGATCCCGAAGCATCAGCTGCGATAAAATCCACATATCTTTTTTCAATATATGCCTTTGTATCAGCAAAACCGTCTTTAAGGGCTTCGAATTCAGAATACGTAGCTGAACCCTTTTCATCGGTTTCTGAATTAGCCCAGACATCCGACGCATCTATACCAACAGCAATCGTATTATCTGTAAGATGTATAACATCGCAGACCATTTTAAAACGGGATTCAATAACATCATAAAGCCAGTTTTTATAGCCTATACCGGAGCCCGTTTTCATATACTCTTCATAAAACTCATTTGTATTTGCACCATAGAAGCCTGTCAGTATGATTCCGTTACAGGGATATTTAAGAGCAAATTTATGTGCTTCGCTTACAAGATAATCATTCTTGTACTCCCCTTCGGGACAGTTTTCCAGGGCTTTTGATATATCAAAATAAATATATTTGTGAAGTCCGTATTTTGCGGTTATTTCAAGCGTCTTGTTAAGCTTGTCGCTTTCGTTGTTCATATTAGTATCAAAACAAGAACTTTCTCCGTACGGATATATATAAACACCGTTAAGACCATAAGATATCAGCTCATCCATTTTTGATGACAGTTGATTCTCATAGTCTTCTTCGCTTATTTCTCCGATATTCAGTATAGTTGCCCTCAGCTCCTCACTGAGCGACAGCATCGGTTTGATTATCTGAGGAGGCGTCTGTTCGCTCTCTTCGATAATTTCTTGTCCTGAACTACTCTCGGTAGTCGATTCGGGCAATTCTTCTGCATAGGCTGTTATGGGTGAAAGCAATGTAGCTGTCGCCATAACACCAGCAAAAAACTTTAATATTCCTGTTCTCATATTCTCCTCATAATGTTTGATTATGACAGCAACGGCTTTATAGCCTCAATTTCAGCCTTTACAGCATCCTCAACACCGCTTTCGGGAGAGAATATAAACTGATAGCTGTAAAGAATGATACCGCTGTAATTATTTGCTGTCCTTGCCTTTTCTATCTGTCTTTTTATTATCTGTGTTTCGTTTATCCATTCGTATTTTCCGCTGCCTGCCCATGCATCCTCAGCACCTATTTTATATACTGCAAGACCGGGAATCAGCTTTTTCCCTGTTCCTCGGAGCATTTCATCCCATTGATCAACCACTTCGGCGTAGGGTTGACCGCTATTTTGGAAGCCGTAATATATCTGTGGCGCCATATAATCCACATATCCCGCTTCTCTGCTCCAGGTTTCCACATCGGCATACAGCTCGTTCAGGTTATTGTGGACATTACCCTGTGCGCTGACTCCAAATAATGCAGTGCTGTTATGGGATTTAACCGCATTATACATTTTATATACCATTTTTGTGCAGTTGTCAAGTCTGAACTGCGATAAATCGCTGTATCCCGATTTCGAAAAGGATATACTGTCGAACCAGCTCTCCTTTGTAGGATAGAAATAATCGTCTATGTGAACTCCGTCAACATCATATCCTGAAACGATTTCGGCAACACCATCAGCAATAAGATCGGTTACTTCTTCGTATGCAGGATTAAGATACCAATAACTGCTGACTTTAGAGATGTAATCTCCGTCATTATCGTTATACCACTTTTTTATCTGATAACTGTCATCTATGCACGGAGCATCGTTCTCCTGAGAGCATCTGAGTGGGTTTACCCAGGCGTGGAAGGAAATATTCCTCTTATGCGCCTCTTCAATCATAACTTCAAGAGGATCATACCCAGGATTTTCGCCGATATAACCGGTGCAATATTTCGACCAGGGGTAATAAGCTGATTCATATATTGCGTCACCATAAGGTCTTACGTGTACATAAACAGTATTCAGACCAAGAGATAAGGCGTTGTCGTAATATTTGCCTATTCCCTTTGCAAACTGACTTTCGCTTTTACCTGTAAGAATAGGATAAAGCTCAAAATATGATATCCATACACCCTTTACTTCATCGTGATTAAGCGCCTGATAATTATTAGTTGGGAAATCTGTATTATCAGGGAGCGGTAAAGGCTTTGGCGCAACTGTCGCAGTGCTTGTCGCAGGTTTTGTCTGCGGCGGTGTCATAACTGTAGTTGTTTCACTGACCGTTTCCACAGGAGGAATCGGAATATCTGTCTGTGGCTTTGTTTCTGACATCGGAGCCGATGTATCGGGCACAACCCCAGACAAAGGAGTTGTGGTAACTACAGAAGATGATATTTCTGATTGTGTTTGCCCGGAAGTTTCAGTTGTTACGTCGGGCTTTTTTGTACTTTCCGGCAGCTTTGTATCTACCGGTATGCCTGTTATTTCATTGCCATTATAATATATATAGGAGTTATTGTCAACATTCTCGCCTTTTATAACAATCGCTTTTCCGCAGGCACTACAGGTTATCGCAACAGCAAAGGCAAGGATGCATGAAAGTATATTTTTCATTCTGTTCATAAAGAAAATACTGTCCTTTTTAGCAGATATTGTATTTATTTATAATTTTTAATACAATATGCAGTTATATCTCTATAAGTATATTTTGCAGCTTATGTAAATATTCTTATGTTTTATTCAGTATGATTTATAAATACCCTTAGCAAGGTAGTCATCGGAAAGATGAATTTTTTCTCATTTTAACAGCAGAATATTTCACAAATTTGCAATATTTTTTTTGTATATTTTTCCCTCAAATCCTTGTTAAATTCTTGACTTTTTATTACGGATATAGTATAATTTATTATGTATTAAAAAAATCAGGAGGCAACCAAATGGAAATGAACAAGAACAAGGGACTTACTCTTACCGAAAAGATCATTAAAAATCACATTGTTGACGGTGAAATGATCAAGGGCACAGAAATAGGTCTCAGAATTGACCAGACACTTACACAGGACGCAACAGGCACAATGGCTTATCTCGAATTCGAAGCTATGGGCGTTCCCCGTGTTAAAACAGAAAGAAGCGTAGCTTATATTGACCACAATACACTCCAGTCAGGCTTTGAAAACGCAGACGATCACCGTTTCATCGGTTCTGTAGCTAAAAAGCACGGCATTTACTTCAGCAGACCCGGTAACGGCATCTGCCATCAGGTACACCTTGAGCGTTTCGGCGTGCCCGGCAAGACTCTTATCGGTTCTGACAGTCACACACCCACAGGCGGCGGTATCGGTATGATTGCTATCGGTGCAGGCGGTCTCGACGTAGCTGTAGCTATGGGTGGCGGTGCATATTACATAACAATGCCCAAGATCGTAAAGGTTGAACTTACAGGCAAGCTTAATCCCTGGGTAGCCGCAAAGGATGTTATCCTTGAAGTTTTAAGAAGATTATCTGTTAAGGGCGGCGTAGGTAAGGTTATCGAATACTGCGGCGAAGGTGTTAAATCACTTTCAGTTCCTGAGCGTGCAACTATCACAAATATGGGTGCTGAGCTTGGCGCAACAACCTCTATATTCCCCTCTGATGAAATCACAAAGCAGTTCTTAAAGGCTCAGAAGCGTGAAGAAGTATGGACAGAGCTTTCTGCCGATCCCGATGCTGAATACGACGAAGAACTTACAATAAATCTTTCCGAGCTTGCTCCTCTTGCCGCTTGTCCTCATTCGCCCGACAACATAAAGAGCGTAGAAGAAATCGGTCCTATGAAGATAGATCAGGTATGTATCGGTTCCTGCACAAACAGCTCACTTCTCGATATGATGAAGGTTGCTCACATCTTAAAGGGCAAGACTGTTCACCCTGATGTATCTC
Source organism: Ruminiclostridium sp. (assembly GCA_017942025.1). Taxonomy (GTDB): domain Bacteria; phylum Bacillota; class Clostridia; order Oscillospirales; family Ruminococcaceae; genus Ruminiclostridium_E. Next base: position 17,185 of record JAGAVH010000011.1, read on the forward strand.
TTTCAATCGCTCCCGGCTCAAAGCAGGTTCTCAATATGCTTGCTGAAAATGGTGCTCTTGCAATTATGATTGATGCAGGTGCAAGAATTCTTGAAAGTGCCTGCGGTCCTTGTATCGGTATGGGCCAGTCACCTAACTCCAAGGGTATTTCACTCAGAACCTTCAACCGTAACTTCGAAGGCAGAAGCGGTACAAAGGATGGTCAGATTTACCTCGTATCTCCTGAGCTTGCTGCAGCATCCGCTCTTACAGGCGTACTTACAGACCCCAGAACTCTCGGCGAAATGCCTGATTTCCAGCTTCCCGAGGAATTCATTATAAATGATAATATGATTGCGCTTCCTGTTGACGAAAAGGATATGGACAGCGTAGAAATTCTCCGTGGTCCAAACATCAAGCCCTTCCCCGAGACAGCTCCTCTTCAGGAAACTATCGACTGTGGATGTTCCTTAAAGGTTGGCGACAACATCACAACTGACCACATTATGCCCGCAGGTGCAAAGATTCTTCCCCTGCGTTCAAACATCCCTGCAATTTCAAACTACTGCTTCACAGTATGCGATGAAAAGTTCCCCGAAAGAGCAAAGTCCATGGGACAGAGCATTATTGTCGGTGGTGTAAACTACGGTCAGGGCTCATCCAGAGAGCATGCCGCTCTTGCACCTCTTTACCTTGGTGTAAAGGCAGTTCTTGTAAAGAGCTTTGCACGTATTCACAGAGCAAACCTTATCAATGCAGGTATCCTTCCCCTTACATTCGTAAACGAAGCTGACTACGAAAATATTGCCGAAGGCGATAAGCTCATTATCGAAGGCGTAAGAGAAGCAGTTATAAACGGTGTAACAGAGCTTACAGTAGTAAACAAGACAAATGGCAAGGAAATCCCTGTTCTCTGCGAGCTTACAGGCAGAACAAAGGATATTATGCTTGCAGGCGGTCTTTTAGACTACACAAGAGAATCTCTCAAGTAATTTTATAAAAATAAGGAGAAACAAAAATGGCTGATAAAATTCAGATGACCACTCCCATCGTTGAGATGGACGGCGACGAAATGACCAGAATAATCTGGAAGATGATAAAGGATGTTCTTATCTGTCCTTACGTTGATTTAAAGTCGGATTATTATGATTTAGGTCTTGTACACAGAAACGAAACAAACGACCAGGTTACAATAGACTCTGCAAATGCAACAAAGAAGTACGGCGTAGCAGTAAAGTGTGCTACAATCACACCTAACGCACAGAGAATGACAGAATATGATTTAAAGGAAATGTGGAAGTCGCCCAACGGCACTATCCGTGCCATTCTTGATGGTACTGTTTTCAGAGCACCTATCATTGTTAAGGGTATCACTCCCCTTCTCCCCGGCTGGAAGAAGCCTATAACAATCGCTCGTCACGCTTACGGCGACGTTTACAAGAACTCTGAAATGAAGGTTGCTGACGGAAGCAAGGCTGAGCTTGTTGTAACAGACAAGGACGGCAATGAAACAAGACAGCTTATCCACACCTTTAACGGCTCCGACGGTATCATCCAGGGACTTCACAACATAAATGGAAGTATCGCTTCCTTTGCAAGAGCATGCTTCAACTTTGCTCTTGATACAAAGCAGGATTTATGGTTTGCTACAAAGGATACAATCTCCAAGAAGTACGACCACACCTTCAAGGATATCTTCCAGGAAATATTCGATGCAGAATACAAGGAAAAGTTCGATAATGCAGGTATCGAATACTTCTACACCCTCATTGATGACGCTGTAGCAAGAGTTGTTCGTTCTGACGGCGGCTACATCTGGGCTTGCAAGAACTACGATGGCGACGTTATGTCCGACATGGTAGCTACTGCATTCGGAAGCCTTGGTATGATGACCTCCGTACTTGTATCTCCTGATGGAGTATATGAATACGAGGCCGCTCACGGCACAGTAACCCGTCACTATTACAAGCACTTAAAGGGCGAAGAAACATCAACAAACTCTGTTGCTACTATCTTTGCATGGACAGGCGCATTAAAGAAGCGCGGCGAACTTGATAACAATGCAGAGCTCTCTGCTTTCGCTGAAAAGCTTGAAAAGGCTACAATAAAGACTATTGAAGACGGTGTAATGACAGGCGACCTCTACATCCTTTCAAATCTTGAAAACAAGAGAAAGGTAAACACAGAGGACTTCCTTCTTGAAATCAACAACAGACTGAAGGAAATGCTTTAATTATCGGTTTTATGTATTAAGATTATAAAGGAGGTAATGATATGCCAAAAAACAGTAATATATCTAACCCTGTAATCAGACGCTTACCTCGATATTATCGTTTCTTAGGAGAACTATCAAAGCAAGGAATCTCCAAGATATCCTCCCGTGAGCTTTCGGAAAAAATGAAACTGACTGCATCACAGATAAGACAGGATTTAAACTGCTTCGGCGGATTCGGTCAGCAGGGCTACGGCTATAACGTGGCAGAGCTGAGATGTGAAATCGGAAAGATTCTGGGCGTTGACAAAGGCAGAAAAGCGATTCTTATCGGTGCAGGTAACCTTGGTACAGCCCTTGCTATGCATATCAATTTTGAAAAAAGCGGATGTAAGCTTATAGGAATATTTGATTCAAATAAAAAGATTGAAAATAACCCCCTTGGCGATCTTACTATAACCGATATTTCAAAGCTGGAAGAATTCTGCAAAAAGCACAATCCCGAAATTGCTGTACTCTGTATTCCGAAGTCAGCCACCAAGGATATAGTTGACAGACTTATAGCTCTCAACATCAGATGCTTCTGGAACTTCTCCCACTATGATATCAACATAGATTATGGCAATATTATAGTAGAAAATGTTCACCTTGGTGACAGCCTTCTGACTTTATCCTATGGTGTAAACAATCTGCTTAGCGAAGAATGATGCTGACCCTCGCAGAATTTTCTGCGAGGGTATTTTTGTGTCGGATTTGACATCACACAAATTTTATGATATACTACAGTTGCAGGCAGCGTCTGTGGAATCGGCAAGTGCCCATATAGAGGTAACCCCTTTTCGGTTAGGACGTTGCTCTGCTTTTTTACTTTTATAATCAGAAAGATTATCGCTCGGAGTTACGACTGCATATTGTCGTTCCGGGTCTTGAACGACTAATCTTCCTTTTTATATCAAAAATCCGTTTTGTTCAGAAACGGATTTTTATTTTGCAAAATTTATCTGAAACGTCAATTATTTTATCCTAAATGCTTGTAATTCGACAGAAAAAATGGTAAAATAAAATAGAATATATTATATGCGAGGTAAAAGACTTGAATCAGCGGCTTGGATATCTTCGGGAAAAAGCAAATAAGCTTTCCTTATCCCCCGGTGTATATCTGATGAAGGATAAAACGGGAAAGATTATATACGTGGGTAAGGCAAAGGCTCTGAAAAACAGAGTAACTACTTATTTCCACGCAATTGAAAATCACAACCCAAAAACCAGAAAGCTTGTAGAAAACATCTACGATTTTGATTTTATCGTTACCCCGTCAGAGCTTGACGCTTTAGTGCTTGAATGTAGTCTTATAAAGCAGAATAACCCGAAATATAATATACTTCTGAAGGATGATAAGGGCTACAACTATATAAAGATAACAAAGGAACCCTTTCCCCGTATCAGCTATGCCCTTAACTGCAAGGATGAAAATGCAGAATATTTAGGCCCATACACCAGCGGCTTTACTGCAAAGCAGGCTGTAGAAGAGGCAAACAAGATATTTATGCTTCCTGACTGCAGTAAGGTATTTCCGAGAGATTTCAGAAAACAGCGGCCCTGCCTTAACTTCCATATAAAAAGATGTATGGGCGTATGCACAGGCAAGATAAAAGAAGCCGAATACCGCTCTATAATCGATTCAGCAATAGAATATATCAAAAACGGCAGTAAGCAGAGCATTGAACAGCTTACCGAAGAAATGAACGAAGCGGCAGAAAGACTCGAATTTGAAAAGGCGGCAAAGCTTCGTGACAGAATAAACGCTATTCAGAAAATGAGAAACGGTCAGGAGATAATGTCCGATAAGAGCTACGATTTTGATATAGTAGCTCTGGCGCAGAATGTCGAGCTTGCCAGCGTTGCCGTGATAAAATACCGTGACGGCAGAATTACCGATAAGGAAAATTTCTATATCGGTGATGAATACGATGCATCACAGATGCGCTCTGATTTTCTTGTGGAGTATTATTCAAAAAGAACTGACGAAATACCAAAGCAGATTTATATAGATTCCGAAATTGATGATAATGAGCTTTTATGTGAATATTTCACATCCGTTGCAGGTAGGAAGATTACGATTTCTGTGCCGAAACGAGGGGATGGATATTCTAAAATTCTGCTTGCAAAATCCAACGCATCAGAATATCTTTCTATGAAGGTAGGAAGAACAGTCAAGGAGCTGAATGCTCTTGAGGATCTGGCTTCCCTTCTCGGACTTAAAAAGATACCTACCATTATAGAAAGCTATGATATATCAAACCTTGGTGAGGATAGCAGAGTCGGCGGTATGATAGTCTATCGCAACGGCAGACCATACAAGGCAGGCTATAAGAAATTTGCTATAAAGAATGTTATCGGTCAGAACGACTATGCCTGTATGCAGGAGGTTATTGAAAGACGTATAAAGCGTTACATTGACGGAGATGAAGCCTTCGCCCCCCTGCCCGACCTGATTTTGCTTGACGGCGGCAAAGGTCACGTAAGCTCGGTACAGTTGATTTTAGATAAGCTTAATGTAAGCATTCCACTTTTCGGGCTGGTAAAGGATGAAAAGCACCGTACAAGAGCAATAGCAGAAAGCGGCGGAGAAATTCAGGTAAACGCCAACAAGAAGCTTTTTGCGTTACTTACTAACATACAGGATGAGGTGCATCGTTTTTCACTTTCCTTCCAGCAGCAAAAACACAAAAAGAAAACCTACGAACTTGAGCTGACCAAAATCAAAGGTATAGGAGAAGCAAAGGCACTTGCTCTGATAAAGCATTTTAAGACAAAACAAGGGCTGAAGGATGCGGAAGTATCCGAAATTGCATCTGTAGCAAAGATAAGCACCGAAAAGGCTATTGAAGTAGTGAAATATATAGAAGAGAATTTTTAAAAGAAAGGTACAGACAAATGAGAGTTATAACAGGAAGTGCCAGAGGCAGAAAGCTGAAAGCCCCCGAGGGATACGACGTAAGACCTACAAGTGACGGCGTAAAGGAGGCAATATTCAGCGCAATTCAGTTTGAAATAGAAGGAAGGACAGTTCTTGATCTTTTTGCAGGCTCGGGACAGCTTGGGATAGAAGCTATCAGCAGAGGAGCAAAAAAAACTGTCTTTGTCGACAGCAGTCAGGCATCTATCAAGCTTGTACGTGAAAACGTTGAGCATGTAGGCTTTGAAAAGCAGTCAGAGATCATCAATATGCCTAATACGGCATTTTTAAGAACAACAAAAGAAACCTTTGATATTGCATTACTTGATCCGCCCTACGACAGAAAGCTTATACAGAAGTCACTCCCTGCACTTACAAATATAATGTCAGATGAAGGCGTTATCGTATGCGAACACGAAATTGACTGCCGACTGCCCGAAGAGGTAAACGGCTTTGTAATTGTAAAATCCAAAAAGCACGGAAAAACCGGACTCACAATTTATAGAAAACCAGGCCAGGAAAGTGAAGAATAATTAAGAAACGGAGAAAATCAATGAAGCTTGCAATTTACCCAGGTAGCTTTGATCCGGTTACCTACGGTCACTTAGAAATAATATCAAGAGCATCAAAGCTTTTTGATAAGCTCGTGGTGCTTGTATCGGTAAACCCCGCAAAGCCTTCCGCCTTTTCTATTGAAGAAAGAAAAGAGCTTTTAAATGAAGTAGTAAAAGCAGAAGGTCTTACAAATGTAGAAATAGACAGTCACGAAGGACTGCTTATAGATTATTTTAACCAGAGAAATGCAGATGTAATAGTAAAAGGTCTGCGAGCATTATCAGACTTTGAGTACGAATTCCAGATGGCTCAGGCAAACAGAAAACTTTGCTACAAGGCAGAAACAATCTTCCTTACTGCAAAAAGCGAAAACACATACCTTTCATCGAGTATGGTAAAGCAGATAGCTATGTTTGGAGGAGATGTCAGCGATTTTGTACCAGAATGCATACTTGGTAAAATAACACAACGACTTAAAAAACAGTAATTTAAGACAGAAAGGACAGAAAACATGAACAGTATTGAAGAAATCTTAGACGCAATGGACGACGAACTTGACCACGCAACAAAGCTTCCCTTTGCAAAGGGCAAGTCAGGAATAGATACAGAAAAATTCAGAGAATATTTAAAGCAGATAAGACTTAATCTGCCCTCTGAGATAAGACAGGCTCAGCACCTTGTAAGCGACCGCAAGAGCATCATAAACGACGCTAAAGCCGAAGCTGATGTCATTCTTAAAAGAGCTAAGGAAAAGGAACAGGAGCTTATCAACGAGGCTTCTATCACAAAGCAGGCTCAGCAGGTTGCAAGTGATATAACTGCTAACGCAAATGCGAACTCCAAAAAAATGACCAAGGCTACAGACGCATATGTAGATAAAACACTCTCCAATCTTGAAGAGCTGCTCACAAGCAATATTGTAGAAGTAAGAAAAATGCTGAACGCACTCAGAAACAAGAAGGGCTAAGTGCGGAGGTTAGCTTTGAGTTATAAAACCATAAGAAACCGCTGCGAGGCATCTTTTATCGAAAAAAAGTCAGAGTTTATAGGCTATCTGTGCCCTGTTACTACCGAGCAGGAAGCAACAGACTTTATAAATGAGATAAGAGCAATGCACCGAAAGGCTACACATAATTGCTACGCATATATTCTCAGAGACAACAACACTGCTCGTCACAGCGACGACGGTGAGCCCGGAGGCACTGCCGGAGTACCTATCTATGATGTACTTAATAAGACGGGCGTTACCGATATTGCCTGTGTTGTAACAAGATATTTCGGTGGTATTATGCTTGGTGCAGGAGGTCTTGTAAGAGCATATTCAAAGGGCGCTTCTATAGCACTTGAAGCGGCTGATATAATGACTATGGAAATAGCAGACAGCCTGAAAATCACAGCCGACTACACCTATTACGGCAATATAACCGCAATAGCCTCAGAATATGAAGCTATAATCAGAAACACTGAATATACAGACAATGTCAGTGTTTTTCTCGACGTAAAATCCGAGCTTACAGATAAGCTGAAAGAAAAGCTTATTGATAAATGTAACGGCAGAGTAGAAATCGAATTTCTCGACAAGGGATATAAAGAATTTTAAAAAAAGGACTTTTTACGTAGTTACAAGTATATATTTACAGAAGATTCGCAAGTGATTATTTTATGCCAAATTTTCACTTGCGATAGCTATTTTTTCAGTCATTGGGAAGGAGTGGACTTAATTGAGTAAGTTACCAAGAGAAATAACAGAAGAAATAGAAAAAATGACCTTGTCGGATTATGCCTGCAAAAGCACCGACACAAAGGGCAGAAAAGTTTATGAAAAGCCCTGTGATATCCGAACAGAATTCCAGAGAGACCGTGACAGAATAATCCACTCCAATGCATTCAGACGACTTAAACATAAAACTCAGGTATTCCTGATACCAAAATCCGATCACTACAGGACAAGACTTACTCACACACTGGAGGTATCCCAGATTGCAAGAACCATTGCAAGAGCATTAAGACTCAACGAGGATCTGACTGAGGCTATCGCTTTAGGGCACGACCTTGGGCACACTCCCTTCGGTCATGACGGTGAAAGAGTGCTTGACGCACTTTATCCGGGTGGCTTCAAGCACTATCTACAAAGTAAAAGAGTAGTTGAGGTTATTGAGAAGAACGGTGAAGGACTTAATCTTACAGAAGAAGTCATAGACGGCATAATCTGTCATACCAATGCAGTTGCCCAGACTCTTGAAGGGCAGATAGTGAAATTCAGCGACAAGATTGCGTACATAAACCACGACATTGAAGATTCGATAAGAGGCGGCGTAATAAGACAAGAAGACCTCCCCGAAATGCCTGTAAGAGCGCTTGGTGCCACCAAAAGTCAGAGAATAACCACTCTTATCACCTCAATTATAAATAACAGCAAGGATACAATACAGTACGACAGTGAAACTCAGAAGGCACATGATGAGCTAAGAGCCTTTATGTTTGAAAGGGTGTACTTTGCCCCTACAACAAACGAAGAAAAAGGCAAAGCGCGCATCATTGTCGAGTATCTGTACAATTATTTCCTGAAATCACCCGAGGCACTCCCTCCCCTGTTTCAGAAAATCGCGGCAGAAAGCGGCAAGGAGCTTGCAATATGCGATTTCATAAGCGGTATGACCGACGATTTTGCCGTTGACTATTTTAAAGAAATATGTATTCCGAAAAGTTGGTCTTATTAAGAAAGGAAGATAAATGAAGCTATCAGAGGATTTTCTTTCAAGAATAAAGGACAGCAACGATATATATGACGTTATCTCAAATTACGTACCGCTGAAGAAGACAGGTACGGATTACGTCTGCAACTGTCCCTTCCATTCAGAAAAAACTCCCTCCTGCCATATTTATATGTCAACACAGAGCTTTTACTGTTTCGGCTGCGGTGCAGCAGGAGACGTAATAAACTTTATCCGTTTATATGAACATCTCGGATACGTGGAAGCTGTACGTTTCCTCGCACAGCGTGCAGGAATACCGATGCCCGACGATGGCGGTGAGGACGGAGCGAGAATAAGGGCAAGAATCCTTGAAATGAACAGAGAAGCAGGCAAATTCTATCACAAGCTTCTTTTTTCTCCCCAGGGAAAAGAAGGTCTTGACTATCTTTTAGGGAGAGGCCTTACTATTCATACCATAAGACTTTATGGACTGGGCTATGCACCTAACGACTGGTCACTGCTCAGAAATCACCTCAATTCTCTCGGATTCAGCGACGATGAAATCGTCGAAGCGTCACTCGGTGTAAAATCACAAAAAAATAACAACACCTACGATTTTTTCAGATACAGAGTAATGTTTCCGTTTTTTGATACAAGAGGAAATATTGTTGGCTTTTCAGGACGTGTAATCGGTGGCGATGATACAAGAAAATACCTTAATACAAAGGCTACGCCTGTATATAATAAAAGTACGTACCTGTACAGCATGAATCATGCAAAAAATTCCGGTAAATCAAGTCTTATAATGTGCGAGGGAAATCTCGACGTTATCTCTATGTTTCAGGCAGGATTCACCAATGCAGCCGCAACCTGCGGTACTGCAATAACTGACAGTCACGCAAGAGCAATAGCAAATCAAAACTTCAAAGAGGTTGTTCTCGCATACGACAGCGATGACGCCGGAAAAAAAGCTACCGCAAGAGCTATAAACATACTTGACAAGGTTGGCATAAATACAAAGATTCTGCAGATAAAGGGTGCGAAGGACCCGGACGAGTTCATAAAGAAATACGGTAGCGACGCATTTTCCTTACAGATAGACAAAGCTGTACCTGCTATGGAATTTGAGCTGGAAAAAATAAAAGCCGAATCAGATATCACAAATCCGCAAGGAAAAGCTGATTTCTTAAAACGATGCGTTGCTTTTATATCAACTGTTCACAGTCCTATCGACAGAGCAGTATATATAGCTGATGTTTCCACTTATTGTGATATAGGCAGAGCCACTATTGAAGCCTCTGTAGAGCAGGCAATAAGAAGGCAAAACAGATCAAGAGAAAATGATATGCAGCAGGAAATTCTGTCCGGGGCAAACAGAAAGGATAAGGTTAATCCTGAAGCGGCGAAATATCCTGCCGAAGTTGAAGCAGAACGAGGCATAATTGCCTATCTCTTCCACTCCCCTGATTTTCTCAAAAAAATTACAGAAAAAATAACTCCTGACGACTTCCCTACGGAATTCAACAGACGTCTATTCATAGAACTTTGTATTCTGATTGAGGGCGGTGAAAGTACTGATTTATCGGTACTCGGAGAAAGCCATGAGCCGAATGAAATATCAGCAATTACAAAAATAATCAAGGATGGTAATACCCTCCCGTATAGTATTGACCGTCTTAACGATTATATAACCAATCTATTAAAATTCAGGGAAAAGAAATCCCAGAAGGAAATAAAGGACATGTCCGCTTCAGAATTGCTTGCTTATGCAAACAAAATGAAGGAAAAAAAGTAAAACAAAAAGTAAATATAAGTGACAAAGAAAAAGCAGAAACGAAAGGAAAGTAAAAAACATGGCAGAAAAAAGAATTGAAGACCTTATAAATCACGGAAAGCAGAGCGGTAGACTCACAACAAAGGAAATTACAGATGTACTTGAGGATGTAAACTTTGACGCTGATGAAATCAATAAGCTCTATGACGATCTCGACAGCAGCAACATCGAGATAATCGACGACTTTTCAGCGGATGATGAGCTGGATACAGCCCTTGATTTTACCGACCCCGACGACTTTGAAGCGTCTCTTTCAAGCGACGGAATCGCCATAGATGACCCCGTTAAAATTTACCTTAAAGACATAGGTCGTGTTCCCCTGCTGACAGCGGAAGAAGAAATCGAGCTTGCAACCCGTATGGCACAGGGCGACAAATATGCAAGAAAGCGTCTTAGCGAGGCCAATTTACGACTCGTTGTAAGTATTGCAAAGAGATATGTAGGCAGAGGCATGCAGTTCCTTGACCTGATTCAGGAAGGCAATCTCGGTCTTATAAAGGCTGTAGAAAAGTTTGACTACACAAAGGGATATAAATTCTCCACATACGCTACATGGTGGATAAGACAGGCTATCACACGTTCTATCGCTGACCAGGCAAGAACAATCCGTATCCCTGTACACATGGTAGAAACAATCACAAAGGTAAAGAAGGTATCAAACCAGCTTCTTCACGAGAATGGTCACGAAGCTACTCCCAAGGAGATTGCAGACAAGTTGGGCCTCCCCGTTGAAAGAGTACGTGAAATTATAAGAATCTCTCAGGACCCTGTTTCTCTAGAAACACCTATCGGTGAAGAGGAAGACAGCCACTTAGGCGATTTCATCCCTGACGAGGATGCTCCCGCACCTGCTGAAGCGGCATCAAGAACTCTGCTCAAGGAACAGCTCAGTGAAATCCTCGGGACTCTTACAGACAGAGAGGAAAAGGTTTTAAGACTTCGCTTTGGTCTTGAAGACGGTCGCCCCAGAACACTTGAAGAAGTGGGTAAGGAATTCAACGTTACCCGTGAGCGTATAAGACAGATTGAAGCAAAGGCGCTCAGAAAGCTCAGGCACCCCTCAAGAAGCAAGAAGCTCAAGGATTTTCTTGATAACTGATTAAATTAAGGATTGATAAGATGCATATAACACTTGAAACAGATTACGCTATCAGAATAGTTGACTTTCTCGCAAAAAATAAAGGTAGATTTGACGCTACCACCATTTCAGAAAACACCAGCGTTCCCTCAAATTTTGCAATGAAGATACTCAGAAAGCTGAGCAGCGGCAAAATCGTGACCTCCTACAAGGGCACAAAGGGCGGCTATGAATTAACTGCTGATTTAAACGAATTATCAGTATATGACGTAGTCGAAACTATGGAAGGAATCTACCGATTCAGTCGTTGTCTTGACGGAGAATATAACTGTACAAGATGTGAAAACGGTCTTCCCTGTACATATCAGCACGCATTCCAGCGTATTTCCGATATGGTCTGTGAAGAACTCAAAAAGCTGAAATTCAGCAAAATGTAATTTAAGCAATAAACAAAGCTATTTCCGAAAAACAGAAATAGCTTTTGTTTTTATTGTTTAACTAGATCATTGCTGAATATTACGACACGATTAGTGTCGCAGTTGTGACAGCTCGTTTCTTTACAATAAACTCACTCTTTGTTATTATAGAATCAACCTATAATTACAAGGAGTGAAATAATTTGAAAAACAAAAAATATTTTATAACAGGTCTTATTCTGATTTGTGTATTTGCCGTCTGGACGATTATGATTCAGACAGTTGATGTAAAGCTCATCGGACAAGGCGAAACCAAAACAGGATTTGCCTCATTCAACTTGTGGTTTCACACTATTACAGGTGTAAATATGATACTATACTATATTACTGATTGGTTTGGTCTTGTGCCAATATTCTGTTGTTTTACCTTCGGGATAACTGGACTTATTCAACTTATAAAGAGAAAAAATCTTTTTAAAGTAGATACAGATATCATAATTTCAGGGATATATTATATTGTAATAATTCTTCTTTACCTATTTTTTGAAATGATTCCGATAAACTATCGTCCCGTGCTTATAGATGGAATGCTAGAAACGTCATATCCTTCTTCTACCACTCTGCTTGTGCTGTCGGTTATGCCTACAGTCAGCTTTCTGACAAATCGCAGATTAACAAACGAATATTTCAGAACAGTAATAAATATATCCGTTATTTTATTTTCTGTTTTTATGATAATCGGGCGAACACTTTCAGGTGTGCATTGGATTACGGATATTATCGGTGCCGTTTTGCTGAGTGCAGGACTTTTTCTTATATATAAATGGATTATTTTATTTACGAATGAACGGAGGCTTAATCGTGGAATTCAATGAAAAATTGCAGGAGCTCAGGAAAAGCCGAGGACTCACCCAGGACGAGCTTGCTTCGGCTTTGTACGTATCAAGAACAGCCGTTTCAAAATGGGAATCGGGCAAAGGATACCCGAATATAGATTCTCTGAAGGAGATATCGAAATTCTTCACCGTTTCGATTGACGACCTGCTTTCAGGCGAAAAATTAATCTATATCGCAGATAAAGAAAATAAATCGAACGTCAAAGGCATCTGTAACCTACTATCCGGCTTTGCAGATATTATGGCGCTGATGCTGATATTTCTACCCCTTTATCCAAAGCCTGTAAATGATTTTATCTATTCTGTAAATCTTATCACATACACCGATATATCAAAAATCAATCAGATATTATACTGGATAACGTTTATATCACTTGCCTTAATCGGCGCGATAAGGATAATTCTTAATCACGTAAAAATTGAAAAAGGTCAGAAGCTAATAGCGGTTATTTCTATAACAGTAAACATTCTGATGATATTTGTTTTAGCTCTGGCAAGAGAATCGTATGCAGTCATAATAGCGTTTTTAATATTGCTTATAAAAGGATTTCTTATTATTTACGAAAGGAAACATAATGGAACTGTTTGACTTATACAACGCGGATAGAAAGCCTATTGAAAGAACTATGATAAGAGGACAAAGCCAACCTGAAAATACATTCAGATTAGTTGTACATTGCTGTGTTTTTAATTCCGACGGGCATATGCTTATTCAGCGTCGCCAGGATTTTAAAGAAGGCTGGAGCGGAATGTGGGATATAACCTGTGGCGGAAGTGCAGTTGCAGGCGAAAATTCACAGAAAGCTATAGAAAGAGAGATTTTTGAAGAGCTGGGAATAAAAAATGACTTTTCTGACGTCCGCCCGATCTTAACCATCCATTTTGACAAAGGCTTTGATGACATATATACAGTTAATCGTGATATTGATGTAAATGATCTGACACTACAAAAAGAAGAAGTGGCAGAAGTGAAATGGGCAACGGAAGAAGAAATACTGAATATGATAAAGGATGGTATATTCATCCCCTATCACGAGCATCTGATTGGTTTACTGTTCTTTATGAGAAACAAACGGGGCGCCTTCAAAAATGACTAAAACGTAAGCGGACTTATGATGATTAGCTCATAAGTCCTCATATTTTATTAAAACGTGACCTTGTCACAGAAAATTATAAATTATTCGGGTATAATAAAGACAGAAAGCAGACAGGCTTTCTGAATATATAAACTGAAAGGAAGATAAAAATATGTCAGTAATCAAAATAAACGCAAATAACTTCGACGAGATAATAAACAGCGACAAGCCTGTTCTTCTTGATTTCTATGCCGATTGGTGCGGTCCCTGCCGTATGGTATCCCCTATCGTTGAGGAGATAGCAGAGGAAAACCCGCAATATATCATAGGTAAAATAAACGTAGATGAAGAGCCTGAGCTTGCAGGCAAATTCTATGTATCCAGCATCCCTATGCTTGTAGTTTTAAAAAACGGCGAGGTGTCCAATCAGTCGGTAGGTGCAAGACCTAAAGCACAGATATTAGCAATGTTAGAGGGCTAATTTGCGAAGTCTTTTTATATCAAGTATTTTAACTCCCTTGCGGGAAACCTCGGTTATATTCTCGCTTGAAAAATACTTGAGAGTACGGGAAACAACCTCTCTGGCAGAACCCATATATTTTGCAATCTGTTCATGGGTAAGTTCAATAACGTCAGAGCCTGTCCTTGAATACTCATCAAGAAGGAATATAGCAAGTCTTTTGTCCATACTCATAAAAAGTATCTGTTGCATTACCCACATAACATCTGAAAAACGGTTAACAGCAGTTTCGAGGGCAAATATCTTAATATCGGGATTCTTCTCTGATATTTCGGAAAAGGCAGAGCCGCTCACAACGTAGCATTCGCTGTTTTCTTCAGCGTCAATCATAATATCAAAGGTGATAGTCTGAAGAACACAGGATGCGGCAAGCATACACATATCTCCTGCGTGAAGGCGATAAAGCGTTACCGCTCTTCCCTCCTCCGACATCATATATACCCTTAAACAACCCTTACGGACAAAGAACACGCCTGAGCATTCAGTTCCATCGTGAATTGTTGTCCCTTTTGGATAGGAAAGGGCGTAAGTATTATTGCAGATATGATCCTTTTCTGCTTCGGTTATTCCCTCCCAAAAAGGAAAGTTCTCTTTAAATACAGGTTCAAACATTGCCCGTGCCATATACGTTCTCCTTTGAATTAAAGTATATATTTATTTTACTCTTAAAAAGGCGGAATGTCAACATTCAGCGGAAGGATATTCTATTTATGAATCATATTTACGATACAATTATAATCGGCGGCGGCCCTGCAGGATATACAGCGGCACTCTATGCCGCAAGAGCAGGTCTTGACAGTCTTTTGCTTGAAAGAATGTCAGCCGGCGGTCAGATGGCGCTTACGGGAGATATTGACAATTATCCCGGCTTTGATGAAGGTATTGACGGCTTTACACTTGGTATGAAAATGCAGAAGGGTGCAGAGCGTTTTGGTGCAAAAACAGAATACGTGGAGGTTTTATCGGTAGATTTTACTGATAAGATAAAAAAGCTGATAACCACAAATGGTGATTTTTACTCTAAAACAGTAATAATAGCCGGTGGTGCAAACCCAAAAGAGCTTGGTATTCCAAAGGAGCAGGAGTTTATCGGTAAAGGTGTTCATTACTGTGCTCATTGCGACGGCAGATTCTACAAGGATAAAACCGTAGCCGTTATCGGCGGCGGCAATTCTGCGGTATCCGACGCTTTATATCTTTCCAGACTTGCAAAAAAGGTATATCTCATTCATAGAAGAGATAAGCTAAGAGCGGAAAAAATCCACGAAATTCCGCTTTTACAAGCAGAAAACGTTGAATTCGTATGGGATAGTGTTGTAAAGGACTTTATCGCAGATAGCAGAATAACGGGACTTAATATAGAAAATACTAAAACAAAAAGCAAAACTGATATTATATGCGACGGTGTATTTATCAGTATCGGCAGAAAGCCTGCTACAGATTTTCTGGCAGATGCCGTTACCCTTGACGAAAACGGATATATCATAGCTGATGAAACTACAAGGACAAGCGTTGAAGGGGTGTTTGCCGCGGGAGATATCCGCACAAAAGCGCTCCGACAGATAGTTACCGCCGCATCTGATGGAGCGGTAGCGGTTCATTTTGCTGAAGAGTATCTTTCGCTTTGAATTTTGTGACACAGTCACAGATAAATTAAGATAAATATTATATAATAAATATACAATAATAAATCAGGAGGAACATTTATGAACGAAAACAGATTTTATATTTGCGAGCATTGCGGAAACCTTATCGGTATGATTCACGACGCAGGCGTACCTATGATGTGCTGTGGTCAGAAGATGACAGAGCTTATACCCGGCACAGTTGATGCAAGCAAGGAAAAGCACATCCCCGTAGTCAGTGTAAAGAACAATACTGTTGAAGTCACAGTAGGCTCTGTAAATCATCCTATGGTAGAGGAACACTATATTGCATGGGTTTATTTACAGACTGACAGAGGCGGTCAGCGTAAATGTCTGAAGGTAGGTGGCGAGCCTGTAGTAACCTTTGCTCTTTGCGACGAAAAACCGATAAGCGTATATGCATATTGCAATCTTCACGGACTCTGGAAAACAGACATCAACGGATAAGGGGATAATCAAATGCTTGACACAGGAACTAAAGCCCCGGATTTTTCTCTTACAGATAAAAACGGAAAGGAAGTCTCTCTTTCGGATTTTCTTGGTAAAAAGGTAGTATTATACTTTTACCCTAAAGATAATACTCCTGGTTGTACAAGACAGGCTTGTGCCTTTGCAGGACTGTACAAGCAGTTCAAGGAAAAGAATATTGAAGTAATCGGTATAAGCAAGGATAGCGTAGCATCTCATCAGAAATTTGCCGAAAAGCACGGACTTGGTTTTGTTCTGCTATCAGACCCTGAGCTTATTGCAATAAAGGCTTATGACGTATGGCAGGAGAAAAAGTTATACGGCAAGGTATCAATGGGCGTTGTCCGTACCACCTATATAATTGACGAAAAAGGCTATATCGAAAAGGTTATGCCAAAGGTTAAACCTGATACAAATGCCGCAGAAATACTTGCAGAGCTATAAAGTAAAACAGGAGAGCATTGTTCTCCTGTTTTTGTTTTTATATCATAATTTTACAGATCATCGTAATAAATAACCTCATAATCAGAACCAAGCTCTTCGCATAGCTTGTTATAGGCATTACGGGATTTTTTCAGAAATTCATCTATCTGACTATCATCCCACAGTAAATCACCGGCAGGATAATCCCAATCCAGCGCCTCATCGTGTTTTTCTATCAGATAATCCAGCTTTTCTTTAAGTTCGTCTGATATGGATAACTGCGACGTAAAAACGCGATAGCAACCAAATTTTTCATACGAATTCTGATTTGCCGACCATAAGCAGACGCCACTACCCCAGTCATACATGAATTTAAGACGATACGTAGCTATTTTTTGCTTTAACATTGGTCGCAGAGCTTTGAATTTTTCCTTCCATTCCGTAGAGATGCGGAAGGAATCACATATCTTCTGAACTGCTTTTCCTGTGACATTGTATTTAAGACAGCATTCCTTCAGCTGCTCATAAACTTTTTCAGGCTCTGTAACTGCAAGCTCTGCAATAAGCCACGCCTGCGCCATCTGTACGGTATAATGCCCGTCATTTTTCAGATTATAGAAAATTCTCTCTGTATGTCCGATACATAGCTTTGAAATAAGCAATACATATCCCCATCGTCTTATAAAGGGATCCTCCGATACAATATACTGCAGTGTATATTTAATAGCCGTTTCAAAACTGATATCTGACACAAAGCCTATAAGCTGATCCGTATGCCACCAATCAGAAAACAGAAGATTGTTATGAATAAACTCTATTCGCTCTTCTGCAGTTTTCATTTGTTTTAACGCAACGAAGTAATATATTCTGTGTAACTCCTGAAATTCAAGCACGTAAGGACGCAAAGCGGATGAATCTGCCTTATTCTTTACATATTTATTTATAAGCCTGTCAACGTCAGCAGTTTTATAATTTTCAGGTAAATCAGATATATCCTTCAGTACCTTATCCTTTGTAAGTTTCATTTTCTCGCTACCCTTTCATATGCTTACGTTCTCTTTCTCTCACTTGTAAAATCGGTTTCGTTTTCAACAAGCTTTCTATCCTTAAAATACTCTCTCTGCTGTTCTGTCAGTTTGTTGCCCTTGCTGTCGGTTTCGGGTAAAGAATTTTTGTTATCGGGGTTGACAATTTTGCGAGGTTGTGGTATTCTTACTTTAGGTACAGAAGTGATGGCTAAGCTCTCACCGCTTTTGGCGGTCATCTTAGCGGATGTAGCTTCTGTACCTTTACTTTTTGGAAGCACAACCACTTCAAGCCTGAAGCCTACGTTCTGTACTCGACCTGAAAAGGTGATTCTCTGCCTACATATTTCATCGGAGCTTAATTCGGGAAGCTTTGCTTTTTGTGCCTGATTTATAACATAGTTTTCTTTTAGTCTTTTAAGTTTTATTTTTAAGCTCAAAATATTTACCTCATATATCGTCGTCTTATTTATATTTAAAAGAAATTCCGCTTAAACCAAGTGTTTAAGCGGAATTTTCAGCATATGGTCGAGGTGACGGGATTCGAACCCACGACCTCCACGTCCCGAACGTGGCGCTCTACCAAACTGAGCCACACCTCGATATTATATTCAGTTTTACATTATTAGTTGCTCGATTGCAACCCAGTCGAGAGCGCCACTACGTGGCTTACTCTTGCGGTGCCCGAAATGACTTTGTCATTTCGACCGCGGCGCCATTTCGCCTTCCCTTCTTCCGCCACTGGCGGCGGGAAGCCTCAATGCTACCAAACTGAGCCACACCTCGATATTATATTCAGTTTTACATTATTTGTTGCTCGATTACAACTCATTCAAGAGCGCCACTACGTGGCTTACTCTTGCGGTGCCCGAAATGACTTTGTCATTTCGACCGCGGCGCCATTTTGCCTTCCCTTCTTCCGCCACCGGCGGCGGGAAGTCTCAATGCTACCAAACTGAGCCACACCTCGATAATATCCCCCGCTTAAAAGCGGGGATTCAATTTTAATACTCTACGCCGTATGCGGCACGGTAATCCTTCATTGCTGTAAGATATTCCTTGCCTTCGATTACGCCGTTTTCAATAGCGTCAATGATATCGTTGATGTTAACGATTGAATAAACCTTAACGCCGAACTCCTTATCTGCGGACTGTACAGCACTCATATCACTGTCAAGAGCCTTTTCCATACGGTCAACTGTAATAACCATAGCAGTAATATTTACATCAGCCGCACCCTTTAACTTGGGAAGTACTTCTCTGAGCGCCTTACCTGATGTCATAACGTCTTCGATAATAACAACCTTATCACCGTCAGCAAGCTGCTTGCCTACGAACATACCGCCTTCGCCGTGATCCTTTACTTCTTTTCTGTCAAAGCAATAGCTTGTATCTGTGCCGAACTTGTTGAATAATGCAACGCAAGCGCTTACGGAAAGAGGAATGCCCTTGTACGCAGGTCCGAAAAGAACATCAGCTTCAATACCGTTTGCATTGATGCATTCTGCATAGAATTCGCCGAGTCTTGCAAGCTGTGCGCCTGTCTTGTAATTGCCTGTATTGATAAAGTAGGGAGCCTTTCGTCCGCTCTTCAGAGTAAACTCACCAAATGTAAGAACTCCGCTATCTACCATAAATTTGATAAAGCTTTCTTTATAAGTCATTTTAATACCCTTTCTCACATCTGTGAAATACTCAAACTTAACGCTATATATTTTACCATATAAAAAGAAAAAAGTCAAGGATTTAAAAGAAATTCATAGATTTACTTATATTTACATTTGATTTAGGCGTCACTTTATGGTACAATTATATTATAAGAACCACACGCCGTTCCCGAAATCAAAGATTTCGACGGCTGAGTGAACCTTGATGCTCCTTCGGCGCATTAAGAACCACACGCCGTTCCCGAAATCAAAGATTTCGACGACTGAGTGAACCTTGATGCTCCTTCGGCGCATTAAGAACCACACGCCGTTCCCGAAATCAAAGATTTCGACGGCTGAGTGAACCTTGTTATATATGTTTGCGCTTCGCTCCTGCAACCTATCGGTTGCTTTATGGGAACAAGTTCCCATAACATATATTATTACAAGTAGAAAGGAGTTCAGCTATGAACAAAAACGAACAATTCTATATTGCCATAGACCTGAAGTCCTTTTTTGCTTCGGTTGAATGTATCGAACGAGGACTTGATCCTCTTACGACAAATCTTGTAGTAGCAGATAACACCAGAACGGAAAAAACGATATGTCTTGCCGTATCCCCTTCTCTTAAATCCTATAAAATCGGCGGCAGAGCAAGACTTTATGAGGTAGTGCAAAGAGTAAAGGAAGTCAACAAGCAACGCATTTTAAATGCTCCTGATAACGCATTTACGGGTAGTTCTTATCACAATCCCGATATAATAAGCAATCCTTCTCTGGAACTCGATTATATAGTAGCGCCTCCGCAGATGGCAAAGTATATGAAAACAAGTACACAGATATACAATGTTTATCTGAAATATATTGCTCCTGAAGATATCCACGTTTACTCAATAGACGAGGTTTTTATTGACGCTACCCATTACCTCAAGACCTACGGACTTTCTGCAAGAGAGCTTGCAATGAAAATGATACAGGATGTCCTTGCCAAAACGGGAATAACAGCCACAGCGGGAATCGGAACTAATCTTTATCTTGCAAAAATCGCAATGGATATAGTAGCAAAGAAAATGCCTGCAGATGAAAACGGAGTGAGAATAGCCGAGCTTGATGAGATGAGCTACAGAAAAGAATTATGGTCGCATACTCCTATTACAGATTTCTGGAGAATCGGAAAAGGATATGCCACAAAGCTACACGAACGTGGTATATTTACTATGGGCGATATTGCAAGATGCTCCCTCGGCGGTAGTAACAGCTACTACAACGAAGATTTGCTTTATAATCTCTTCGGAATCAACGCGGAATTACTGATAGATCACGCCTGGGGCTATGAGCCTTGTACTATGGCTGATATAAAGGCTTTCAAGCCCGAAAGAAACAGCATCAGTACCGGGCAGGTATTGCAGACTCCCTATACCGCAGAAAAAGGCAGACTGATAGTAAGAGAAATGACCGAATTACTGACACTCGACCTTGTTGATAAAGGGCTCGTCACAGACCAGATGGTGCTGACAGTAGGCTATGATATAGAAAACCTTGAAGTCGTAAACGGGAAAAAGCGATACAAGGGCGAACTTACCACCGATATGTACGGCAGAAAGCTCCCGAAATCGGCGCACGGCTCAATCAATCTTGGTAAAATGACATCCTCTTCCAGAGTAATCATAAACGCAGTAACAGAGCTTTATGACAGAATTGTGGATAAGAATCTGACTGTCCGCAGAATGTATGTTGTTGCAAACAACATAATTTACGAAAGCGACGTAACAGAGGAAGAAAAGGATATTCAATGCGACCTGTTCACCGACTACAACGAATTATCGCAAAAGGAGAGCGAAGAAAAAGCCGAGCTGGAAAAAGAAAAGCAGATTCAGAAGGCGGTTATAAAAATAAAAAAGAGATTTGGCAAAAATGCGGTTTTAAAGGGAATGAATTTAGAAGAAGGCGCTACCACCATTGAAAGAAACGGTCAGGTAGGCGGTCACAAGGCATAAAGGAGGTATTTGTACGGAAAACAGAAATTATGACGATATTATAAATCTGCCACGCCCCGTATCAAAAAGACATACCCCTATGTCACGGCTTGCAAGAGCAGGACAATTTGCGCCCTTTGCGGCACTCACAGGTCATGATGCGGCTATAAAGGAAACTGCAAGGCTCACCGACAGAAAGCTTACTCTGAACGAGGACGAACAAAGAGAGCTTAATGAAAGACTTCAGATATTGATAGAAAATTCAAAGGAGAAGCCTTTGGTTTCAGTCAATTATTTCATCCCCGATGAAAAAAAGCAAGGTGGAAGATACGACGTATATACGGGAAATATCCGCAAGGTTGATGACGGGGAATTCTGTGTGATATTCACCGACGGAACAAAAATCGCAATTTCAGATATATATAGCATTGAGGGAGAAATATTTGACTTTATCGAGATATAAAAGCAAGCAGTACTGCAACAAAGCGATACTGCTTTTCCATATATTCAGAGTAATATATCTAAAATATCCACCAAGCTGTCGACTGTGTAATCCGCCTGCTGAATTTCACTCGCAGGCTTCTGATATACGGCAAAATCCTGCTTAACCCATATTGTTTTCATTCCAAGCTTATTTGCGGGCTCTACATCATTATCTATTCTATCACCTATCATAACTGCATTTTCAGGAAGACAATCCGCACGACTTAACGCCCGCAGGAATATTTCACTATCAGGCTTTGCAACCCCTTCTTCTGCCGAAGATAGTACAAGTCCGATGTATTTCATAAAACCCCAGTCTTCAAGGCGTTTTTCTGTACCCGACGATTGATTGGCTATTACACCGATTTTGTAGCCTTTTTCAAAAAGAGATTTCAGAACAAATTCAGCGTCTTTATAAGGCTTTTCATCCTCTTTGTGCCACGGAGTTTTGATAAGTCTGAAGAATTTAAGAGCTTCAACATCTCCCTTCAGATTTTGTTTTGCAAAGAATATTCTCTTTTCGTTGAGCTGTTCAAAGGTAATATCAGTACCTTCAATAGCATCACGGATGCGATGATTATAACACTCCGTTTCATCGATAAGAGTAGAGCCTATGTCAAAGAACAACCATTCTATACTATCCATACTGCCACCATCCATATTTACTATATTCCAAGATACTCCCTGATCTTCGGAAGCATTTTGGTAGCTACTTCTCTTCCCTTTTCGTAAACTCTGCGAAGCTCCTCGGGATCTTTTTCCGTTCTTTTGATTTTCAAGTCCTCATCAGGTCGGATAACGAGTATCTCGCCTACCGTTTCCTTCTGCTTTACGTAATCTGTAGTTTCGTTATATACGATATGGCGCTTTTTCATAGCATCAACTATAGCAGGATATTTACGAAGAGCAATTTTCATAAGTCCGATGAGCTTATTTCTTCCCTTGACATATCCATCTGGCTGGGTAAGTATTACAATATTTCTGTCATAGCCTTTTTCTTCAAAAAATTTAAGTGGGATAGAATCCGATATTCCACCGTCGAGAAGCTTATATCCGCCAACCTCAACCACCTGTGATACAAGGGGCATTGAGGCAGATGCTCTTATCCATTGCATACAATCGTTATCAGCAATGGGACAGCTCTGATATGCCGGCTTGCCGGTTTCAACGTCTGTTGCTACAACGTAGAATTCCAGCGGATTTTCTTCATAAGCCTTTACATCAAACAAATCAAGCTCAAAGGGTAGCTCTCTGTAGCAAAAATCATTGCCGTACATATCTCCCGTATGTATAAAAGACCACATACTGCAAAAGCGCTTGTCTTTTGAATATTTTGTATTATAACGGATGACTCTCCCTACCTGACGGGATTTTAAATTACAACCAAATGCCGCACCTGCCGATACGCCTACAGCACCATCAAATTCTATATTATTCTCCATCAGCACATCTATAACGCCTGCAGTAAAAAATCCACGCATAGCGCCGCCTTCCATAACAAGACCTTTTTTCATGTAATCATCTCCTAATAAATGCTGATTCTATTTTATCACAAAGTTGTTGAATAATCAACAGCATCCTTGCTATTTTTTTGTTTTTATGATATAATCTATTAAAAGAGGTGAACAACTTGACCTTACAAGAAATAATAAACGATAGCGAATCAATAGTTTTCTTCGGAGGCGCAGGAGTATCAACAGAAAGCGGCATCCCCGATTTCCGTTCTACAGACGGACTTTATAATCAGAAATACGATTTTCCTCCTGAAACAATACTGTCACACAGATATTTTGTAACTCATACAGCAGATTTCTATAAATTCTATCGTGATAAGATGATTTATTCTGACGCCAAGCCTAATAAGGCGCATATAGCTTTAGCAAAGCTTGAACAGTCAGGAAAGCTGAAGGCGGTAATAACACAGAATATTGACAATCTGCATCAGAAAGCAGGCAGTAAAACAGTTTACGAGCTTCACGGCAGTGTTTACAGGAATTACTGTATGGACTGCAAAAAGGCTTATGGTATAGAAAAAATACTGAACAGCACAGGCGTACCGACGTGTGAATGCGGCGGTATAATAAAACCGGATGTAGTGCTGTATGAAGAGAATCTGAACGAGGATGTAATAAGCGGCGCTGTAAACGCTATAAGCAACTGCGATACTCTTATTATAGCAGGCACTTCTCTTACGGTTTACCCTGCCGCAGGCTTTGTGGGATACTTCAAGGGTCGCCATCTTGTTCTGATAAACAGAGATAAAACCAGCTACGATAAATACGCCGAGCTTGTCATAAGAGAAAAGGTCGGCGAGGTGCTTGGGGAGATTGTGGTAGAATAGGTAAGTATAAGCTTATGGGGTTAATTATATGAAAAGATACGATATTACTGAAAAGGATAAAGAGCTTATAGAACAAGCTCTTGAAACCTTATCGAAAAATTTTGATGACGGCATATACAATCACACCGTTGGATGTGCTGTTTTGTGCAAAAACGGAAACGTGTACAAAGGTGTAAACTGCGACGGCATCCATGGTTCATGTGCAGAATACATCACCATTGGCATTGCTATATCAAACGGTGAACGTGAATTTGATACTATCGTTGCAGTTCACGAAAAACACCTGAATTGCGTTATCCCGCCTTGCGGAAATTGTCGGCAGATGCTTTTTGAATATTGTCCCGACGTTAAGGTAATTGTCAACGATGAAAATGGTAAATTAATCAAAGTAAAGGCAAAAGATTTATTGCCTTTTGCATGGCAAACCGTTATATGCTGAATTTATAATGGAGGAATAACGAATGGATAAAATAAGCATTTCACCTGAATGGGTGTTCAGCCCACAGCCTATGTACCTCATAGGGACTAAAAACGAAGACGGAACTCCGAACTTCTGCATTATCACCTGGCTGGGATTTTCATTTGATAATGGTCCGCATATTATGATGACAGTCGGCGGAACAAAGCTGACAAAAACAAACATACTACGTGAAAAAAAGTTCTCTGCAAATATGATTACTGAGGACAACCTTTGGTTAGCGGATTATTTCGGCAATACCAACGGTGAAGACGGAAAGAAGGACGCTGTTGCGTATAGCTACAAGCAAGGCGAACTTGTAGACGTCCCTATACTGAATGAATGCCATTGGTCATACGAATGTGAAGTTACAAGAGTAATTGAACTTAATGGCGCTCATTTGTTTCTCGCGGCTATCAGAAACATACAAATAGACAAAAATTATTCTGATATGGATATGAAGAAAATAGATTTAACTAAAATCAGACCTGCCATATACGCTCCATACAATTATTTTTCTATAAAAGAAAAACTCGGAGAAATGGGCGAATGGAAAAAACATTTAGCGGATATGCAGAATTCAGGAGTCGTCGTATGAGCAATATTGTTGATTTCGCAAAAATTACTGCTTGTGGAGAAAACTGCACCGGATGTGTTAAAAAACGTGATGGCATATGTCAGGGATGCATAGAATCCGATGGACATTGCATTGAGTGGTTAGAATCAGACGGTTGTCCGATACATAAATGTACAAGAAAACATAGTGTACAGTTCTGCGGTTTATGTAGTGAATTTCCGTGTGAATGGCTTATTAATAAGGTTTTCTGGAAGCAAAACATAGTCGAAGAACTGACAAAGCTTGCAGAATTATACCACAAACAAAGTTAACAAAATCAGCGATACAGAAAACTGTATCGCTCAGCGTGTAGACAAAGTCTTGTCTACACGCTGTCAGACGATGAAAAACGCACGCAGACGAGGAAACTGACGCTGTCGGCGTACGATGGTACGGCAAGCGTCAGTTGACGAAGTAAGCAAAAATGCTTTAGGGAAGCCGTTTTCGGCTTCCCTAAACTTTTTGTATCACATATTTATATGCTCGCAAGATAAGTACAAAATTTTACGCATTTTTGCGGTGCGTGAGTTTGTCTTCAGTCTGAGCGATACAGAAAACTGTATCGCTGTTATTTTTATTCACCGTCAAATCTGAGTCCCCACTGCTTACGGCATTCATCCATAATCTTCATTGTAGCTGTGGTATGATAAAGAGAATTTATATTGCTCTGCTTTTTGCCCTGCTTCAAGCACTCATGCACTTCCATAATCTCGAATTCATATCCGTTTTTAAGATGAGGTTTCTTGAAATGCTCTAAAAGGTGTCCATCGTCATCATAAAGCATAACCTCATCTGTGCAGAAGAACCAGTTTCCAAAACGAATTCTACCCTTATCACCGATTACAAATGCGGGATTCTGACATTCTATATCAAAGCCGGCTGTAAGATGTGCAAAGCTATCATCATATTTCAGGATTATTGATGCATCGAAATCAACGCCGCTTTTTCCAATATAAGCATTACTGATTATATCCTCAGGCTCATAGCCTAAAAACTCGCAGGCTAATGTTATGGGATATACGCCTAAATCAAGAAGACATCCGCCACCGAGGGAGCTTTTGAAAAGTCTGTCCTCCGCATTGAAGGGGCAAAGATTAGAAAAGTCGCACTTTATCATTTTGGGGATTCCTATTCTACCATCCTTTACCCACTCTTTTGCTTTAAGAAAAGCAGGGAGAAATTTCATCCACATAGCTTCCATAAAGAAAACATTCTGCTTTTCCGCTATATCAATAAGCTCGGCAAGCTGTGATCCGTTCAAAGTTATAGTCTTTTCGCACAGAACGTTCTTGCCGTTTAAAAGACACATTTTAGCCTGTTCATAATGCTGTGCCATAGGAGATGCAATATAGATAACGTCTACATTTTCGTCATCTGCCAGCATCCCGTAATCACCATAGTATTTTTTTACACCGAATTTTTCAGCAAATGCCTTTGCCCTGTCTTCATCTCTTGATGCACAGGCGTAAAGCTCTGCATCCTCCACATAGTTTACTGCGTCGGCAAAGGTAGCGGCAATTCTGCCGGTCGCCATAATACCCCATCTTATCTTGTCCATATTCTGCTATTCCTTTCACAAAGTTTTAGTATAACTTCAAAAAGTCCTACCGGAAACCCGGTAGGACTGAGATTCAAATTTTAGTTTTCAGAAGGCTCTAAAACAGCATAATTTCCGTCATCACGCTTGTAAACAACGTTAACCTCGCCGTTTTCTGCATTCTTGAACATAAAGAAGGAGTGACCAACCATATTCATCTGAAGAATAGCTTCATCAACTGTCATAGGCTTGAGGATGAATTTCTTATGCTTTACAACCTCAAATTCAACCTGTTCTTCTACAACATCATCAAAGGATTCCTTGATTGTGTTATGAAGCTGTTTTTCAACCTTTGTCTTATTCTTGCGGATCTGTCTTATGATACGGTCGATTGCTGCATCGAAAGCGTCTGTCTTGTCTGCCGCCTTCTGCTCAGCTCTGAAGATAAGGTTAGCAGTCTTTACAGTAACTTCTGCCGTAATCATGTTCTTCTGCTCAGTGAGAGTGATCTTACATTCTGCATCGTCAGCGAAAAACTTATCAAGCTTTGCGGCAAGCTTTTCTTCTACATAATCTGTAAACGCCTGACTGATCTGCATTTTCTTAGCTGTGATGTTCATTCTCATATTCTGAATCATTCCTTTCGTCGGTGGCTGTCCACCTTTGGTAAAGCCTTTTTCTTTGGCTTGACATAATTATAGCACAAATATGTAAAATATACAAGTGTTTTTATATAAAAAACTTAAATTTGTCACTTTTGTACAAGTATGTATGTAAAAAATGTTCAATCGGTTTTTTTACAGGAAAAAGCAACCAAAATAAAGAAACGCTGTAACCATAATTTATTTAGCTAATTTATATAAATTTTTAGGCATTTTTAACTAAATTCAATTAAAGCACTTGCAATTTGATTTCTTCTGTTATATACTTAGAATATACTTTAATAAATATTACTAAGGAGTCTGAAATGAATCTTTTTGAACAGAATAAAGCGGCTGTAATCGAAAATTACGAAAAGCTTATCTCACGCAAAAATAAAATTGCCGATTGCTACAATGGTATCTATGATCGATACGAAAACCCCGTACTTACAGCGGCACATGCTCCTGTTATATGGAAGTACGACTTTAACCCCGAAACAAACCCTTTCTTTATGGAAAGACTCGGAATAAATGCTGTTTTGAATTCAGGCGCAATTTACCTTAACGGAAAGTATTACCTCGTTGCCAGAGTTGAAGGAAATGACAGAAAATCCTTTTTTGCAGTAGCAGAAAGTGATAGCCCCGTTGACGGCTTCAGATTCTGGGATTTTCCCGTTCAGCTCCCTGATACAGAACCCGAAGAAACAAACGTTTACGATATGCGTCTTACACAGCACGAGGACGGCTGGATATACGGCGTGTTCTGTTCCGAAAGCAAAGATAAGGATTCCGGTGATCTTTCCGCTGCTATAGCTCAGGCAGGTATAGTGAGAACAAAGGATCTGAAGACCTGGGAAAGACTTCCCAACTTAAAGTCAAAATCTCCTCAGCAGAGAAACGTTGTGCTCCACCCCGAATTTGTAGATGGCAAATATGCATTCTATACTCGTCCCCAGGATGATTTTATCCAGACAGGCTCAGGCGGCGGCGTATGCTTTGGTTTGTGTGAAGATATCAACAACCCCGTTATCTGCACAGAAGAGGTCGTAATCTCTCCCAGACAGTACCACACCATAACAGAAGTAAAGAACGGCGCAGGTGCAGTTCCGATAAAGACGCCCAAGGGTTGGATACATATCGCTCACGGTGTAAGAAATACAGCGGCAGGACTCCGCTATGTAATTTATATATTCGCTACAGACTTAAACGATCCTAAGAAGCTCATTGCTTCCCCTTCAGGACTTTTCATTGCTCCTCACGGTGCAGAGAGAGTCGGCGATGTATCAAACGTATGCTTTACAAACGGCGCTATAGTCCGTGATAATGGTGATGTATATATCTACTACGCATCCTCTGACACAAGAGTGCACGTAGCGTCTACTACCATCGAAAAGCTGATGGATTACACCTTCAACACTCCCGAAGACCCCCTTCGCAGTGTAGATTGTGTAAAGCAGAGATGCGAGCTTATTAAAAGAAATCTAGAGTTTTTAAAATAAATCCAGAATGCAAAACGAAAAGCAGTATCGTATGATACTGCTCTTTGTTTATTTATTCAGTTATTATCAGGAGACTTCCAGAAGCCGCCTGTGTGAAAATTCTCGTTCCCAAGAGGCTTTGCGGTAAGTCGGAAAATAACACAGCCGTCAGGACAGACTACGGTTTTGGAAAGCCTGCTGTCACCACCGAGCTTTGTAAGGTCTCCACCACTTCTGACCGCATCCATAAGAGGATAAAGCACCATCATAGCTTTACTGCATATACCCTGACCACATTCGTTTACAGGACATCCATAAGTGCACCTATATACATCTCCCGGTTCTTCTCCGTTACGGCAGTAATTTTCCGTTTTATCGCCATTAAGAAAGCCGGTGACCTCGACTACAAATTCAAAATCCTCTGCAAACCATTTTTTCATATTATTTGCTCACTTTCTGATAAAAAGGATTCCGAGTGTGTTAGGTCCGCAATGGCTTGAAACGGTACAGCCGGCAGTTGTTTCAATTATTTCGGTAAACTGCATATGCTTTTTTATAGTCTTTCTTACCATATCTACTATCTTCTTGTCGCAAGGGGTATGTGTGATAAAAATTCTGTCGGTAACGATATCCGTTCTGCCCTCAAGTCTTTCGTTGACGTACTTTTCAACGCAGGCGTCAAACTTACCGCGGTATTTCTTTCCTACTCCCATTTTGCCGTCTTTTACTTCAATGCAAGGACGGAGCGAAAGAATATTTGCGCCGAGTGCCGCCAGAGCAGAGCATCTGCCACCCTTTCGGAGATAGTCCAGCTTATCTACAACGAAGCTAGCTTCTACCTTGTCAACAAGCGTTTTCATAGCTTCTACTATCTCCTCGGGAGAAGCGCCGTTCTGAGCCATTATAGCCGCTTCAATTACTACGTGTCCGCTACCTGTGGAAAGGTTACGGCTGTCTACTATATATACGTTATCAAATTCTTCAGCCGCTATATTGGCATTCTGATTGCAACTGGAAAAGCCTGCGCTGATATTGATATGAATTACCGCATCATACTGCTCGCTTAAAGGTCTGAAATAACATATATACTCTTCGACATTTATCGCAGCAGTAGTTGTTATGGCGCCGCCCGCATTTACGTGATCAAAAATATCCTGGGGAGCAATATCCAACATATCTCTATAGGACTTGCCGTCCTTGATAATGCAAAGAGGGAGAATCTCAATGCCGTATTTTTCTACAAGCTCGGGAGATAGGTCGCAGGTGCTGTCGGCTGTAATTTTGATATTCATTATATTTAATTCCTTTCTCGTATTGTATCCAATAATAAAAGCTTATAAGGTTATTTTAACACATTTCGTTAAATTTGGCAATAGCATTAAATATAATCCGTCAAAGTTAACCAAAACAAACAATTAAATTATTGACATAAAAGAATAATAATGGTATAATTTTACTTGATAATTTATATAAAATTATCAATAATAATCAGGAGGAATTTATATGCAGTACGAAATCAAAGGCGCTCCCCTGCCCGTTGTTATCTGCAACGTCGAAGCAGGAGAATCAGTAGTAACAGAAAAGGGCGGCATGAGCTGGATGACAACAAACATGTCAATGAGCACAAATGCCGGTGGTAGCTTCGGTAAAGCTATGTCAAGAATGTTCTCAGGCGAATCTATATTCCAGAACATCTATACAGCACAGGGTGGTCCCGGCCAGATTGCATTTGCTTCCAGCTTCCCCGGTGAGATTCTCGCAATAAACGTAAGCCCTACAAATACAATCGTAGCACAGAAATCAGCTTTCCTCGCAAGCGAAGCTACAGTAAGCACAAGCATTCACTTCCAGCGTAAGCTCGGCGCAGGCTTTTTTGGCGGCGAAGGCTTTATCATGCAGAAGTTTGAAGGTAACGGTATGGTATTCCTTGAAATCGACGGCTCAGTTATTACATATGATTTACAGCCCGGTCAGTCCTTATTACTTGATACAGGTCACCTTGCGGCTATGGATGCTACAGTTTCCGTGGATATCGAATCGGTAAAGGGTATCGGAAATAAGCTCTTCGGTGGTGAAGGCTTCTTCAACACAAGAGTAACAGGCCCCGGCAGAGTATGGCTTCAGACAATGCCTGCATCTGCAGTTGCAGCTTCAGTTGCTCCCTTCATTGTTACAAATCACTAAAAACAGCACTTCAGCCCGCCACAAACAGCGGGCTGAAATTTTTTAAAAATTTTTTCAAAAAAGTGTTGACAAATAAAATCGTTTGTGATATAATAAACTAGTCGTTTGAGAGAGAACGGCAAAAAAGAGTGAAATATGGCGGTATAGCTCAGTTGGCTAGAGCACTTGGTTCATACCCAGGGTGTCGTTGGTTCAAATCCGACTGCCGCTACCATTCTCTTTTTAAATATGGCCCGTTGGTCAAGCGGTTAAGACATCGCCCTTTCACGGCGGAATCATGGGTTCGATTCCCGTACGGGTCACCATCAACATTTGCTCACATTTGGCTTAACAAAGCCGATTGTGAGCTTTTTATTTTGCCCGAAAATCACGCTTGTTCTTTGTTTGTTCTTTGTTTTGAAATTTTTGCATTCGGTGAGCCGAGGTTACGAAACTTTCGGCTCTTTTTTGTTGAAATTAAGTGCGTTTGAAACAGCGTCGGAGACCTTTGCCTGTGCCTCTTGCAGCATATGACAATATACATTGCTCGTCGTACTTACCGTAGAATGTCCTAACGCTCCCGACACCGTCACAATATCCACGCCAGAATTGACAAGGAGCGAGGCGAACAGGTGTCTGAAACTATGCAAGCCATAAAACGGAAGATTGTGCTTGTCACAGAACTCGTTCAGCCAGAAATACGGCGTTCCGTTCTGCATAGGCTCTCCGTTCCACTTGACATAAAGCCTGTCCGTTTCCACCCACTTGTCGCCGCAATTCAGGGCTTGCTCGTCCTGCTCCGCCTTGTACTCTTTCAGCATATCCATAATCTCCTGCGGAAATTTCAAGGTTCGCTGGGATTTCTTCGTCTTTGTTGTGTCGGTGTAAACTCCCTTTGCGGCGGTGTAGCAGGATGTCCGTCGGATGCTGATAATGTTGTTCTCAAAGTCAACATCTTTCCATTCCAACCCCAGCATTTCGCCACGTCTGAAACCGCTGTAAATCATAAGATTGAAGAATGTGCGGTATTTAAGCGGCTCGGCGTTCAGCAATGTAAGAAACCGCTCCACCTCGGCAGGTGTGTATATCTGCTTTTCTTTCTGCTCGCCTTTGGGAATAGTGACCTTTGCACAAGGATTATCCGCCACAACGCCCATCTTGACAGCATAAGTAAACACATCTGAAATAAGGCTTAAATTGTGCCGTATTGTCTTTGGAGCAAGAGGTTTTCCTGTTCGTTCGTTTGCACCCTCTTTGGAAAGACCGTTGACGAATGCTTGTATCTGTCGTGGCGTAATCTTATCCATCCGTAAGTGTCCGATTGCTGCATACACTCTGCCTCGGAGCTGTAACAGACGCTCATAGGTAGTGTTACGCAGATTAGGCTTTGCGTATTCTTCAAACCATTCCT
This sequence comes from Ruminiclostridium sp., assembly GCA_017942025.1. Lineage (GTDB taxonomy): Bacteria > Bacillota > Clostridia > Oscillospirales > Ruminococcaceae > Ruminiclostridium_E. The sequence goes on from JAGAVH010000011.1 coordinate 49,717, forward strand.
CGCAGAATGCCTCGAACTTTACCGCCTTGACCTGAAACCCTTTCATACAAGCGTCCTCAAACATAACCGCCTGTCTGTTAAGCTCCTTTTCTATCTGCTTTGCTGTCATCTTTTCATCAGGTTTCCAAGTCATCGACTGAATAACCTGCTTACCCTTAACATCGTAGCCGCAGCTTACACGAATAAGGTAGCTGCTGCCACGCTTTTGAATTGTTGCCATAATATAAAACCCTCCTGTATTCTATATTACGGCGTATCTCTACACCCTGATTATAGCACTTTTATACTTTAAAGTCAAGATGTAGAATTACGCTGTTCTTTTGTTCTTTATCGTTTGTGTTTCTTTCCGCTGAAATCGTATCCTTGCTTGTTCAGCTCGCTTAAAACTCCCTTGTAGTCATATTCCTGCGGAATTTTAAGGACAGTTTTCATAAGCCTTGTCTGATTTTTAAGGTCAAGCAGCTCTCTCGCTTTCTGATACTGCTTTTTCAGCTCCGCTTTCAGCCGTTCCAGTTCAGCTGTAGCTTTATCAAGGAGAGCTTGCAGTCGCTTTACCTCTGTCCTGTCCTCGTCATAACCCTTTGCCGCCTTTTTAAGCTGAACAAACGGCTCGTAGGGTACCTTTATGTATTCGGTGGCTCTGCCGAATTTCTTTATAGGCTCGCCCTCTCGGACAAGCTGCGTAATGTTATCTATATGCTCCGCTTGTTTTTGTGCGGACCGTACCCGTTCTTCAAGCTCTTTCGCATGCGTTTTCTTTTTCAGTTCTGTTACTGTCAGGTGCTTTGCGGGGACATCTTCGGGATTATCAAGGTCAGACCTATGCCCACGCTCCAGACCGAACTTGATTGAAACCTCTCTGTAAAAATCGTCCTGAAATTTCTGCATTTCCTTTCGTCCGCCCAGCATTTCCTTTGCGGACAGTTTTCCATCCTTTGTAAGCGGAATGAAATTAAGGTGCAGGTGCGGCGTTTTCTCATCGTTATGTACGATAGCGGAAACTATGTTTTCCTCGCCCCACTGTTTCTTTGCGAAATCAAGGCAGGACTGAAAGAAAGACATCTGTTCGGCTTGAGATTTACCAGCGAAGAATTCGCTGTCAGAGGTGAAAATCACCTCTATAAGCCGCACAGCGTCCTTGCGGATTGCCTTACTGCCCTTGTACCGTTCCTTTATCTGCTTTGCGATATGTTCGTTAAAACTGCAAGGGACATCTGTCATTGTAATGTTGGTGCTGCTCCTGCTGAAATCAATATCAGGATTGCTGTTGGAGTGATCTCGCTCCCGTCTGTCGTGGAGCTGTACTCCTGCGATATCGTGAGCAGTTTTCACCTTCTGTATTCTGCAGATACCTGCGCTCATTGTAGCTCCTTTCAACACTTTTCCGAGTGAAAAGTATAACACACTATACTTTATTACATAAAGTGTGTGGCAAAGGGAGTGCCCTTTGCAAACCCCGCTATGCTCCTACTGCCCATACAAGTCGTGATTGACCATTAACCCATAATAACTGTCCATAGTTGTCGGAGCATTGTATAGCGATGTTATGATATACGAACGGACATTCCGAACATCGGTTGTATTTTTGTTCAGCGCCATAAGTACATACTCTATGTGGCTGTTGTCCAGCTTTAAAAATCTGCTCTTTACCATACTCTGCGGAACATCCGCACCATTGACACGAATGTGTTCTTTACCCGAACAGATTACATCAAGCATTATCTCCACAAGCTCGTCAACCCTTTCTTTCTCGGAAAAGCAATCGTATTCTATGTTGCTTTTTATGATTTCAAGATATGTGTTGCGTTCGTCAATCTCATCTATCCCGTCTGATATGATTGATAGATTATGATTATTTATTTTAGTTTCTATATTATGATTATATATAGCGGTAAGGTTTTCTTCCAACTTGCCGTCAGGTTTTTCGTCAGCTTGTTGTTCGGTTTCCTTACAGCCTGTTGACAGGTTTTCTGACTTCTTGTTGTCAGCTTTTCTGCCAACTGCAAGTAATTTTTCAACAAGCTCCGTATCGTCCCTCACCCGAAAACATCTGCGTGCTGGCATACCGCCGATTTTGTAATCAATAAGTCCATTCTTAACCAGTATTTTTATAGCTCTTTCCTGTTGGCACTTGGAAAATGAGGTGCTTTCTTTCAGGTCATCGGCGGTAGAATAGAACCAGCCGTCTGTATCCAGCATTGAATGTTTTTGGTAGTATATCTGCTTTGAAATCAATGCGCCGTAAATCAGCGCCGCAGCAGCACCTATAACGTGCGCAAGGTAACGGTTGCAGGTCAGAGTATTCCCCGGGTTAAGGCGCTCTAAAATCTTCATCTTGTGCCGTTAAAATACGATAGCAGCGCCGCCTTCGGAACAAGTATCTTTCCGTTCTTACCCTGTCCTGTTCGTACAGATGGTATTTCCTTTCGTGCAATGAGCTGACGGATGGTGTACTCGTTAAGTCCCTTGATGACCTCGCTGCACTCCCGAACGGTGAGCATTTCTACTTTTTCCTGCTTTGTTTCTTTAGGTTCTGTTTTGCTTTCGTTTAAGCTGTTCAGCAGAACTGTAATCTGCTGTAAGATTTCTCTTGTTCTTTCTGTTGACATATTCTTTCCTCCGTTTCGTTGTTTGTGAATGTGGGGTGAAGCTCCGTTCCCTGACCACAGACTATCACAAAAAACTTGACAAATCAATAGATTTCGCCTATACTGAATGGGAAAAGGTAAATATCGCATAGCAAAGCTGTTTTCTTTGCATTTACTCCTGAATACAACAGAAAACATGGTTATATTTCACCTATTAACTTTTACTTTTTCCCTTTGAGGTTTTGCAAGAACGGGGGTACGTCAGATGATTTCGATAAAAAACAATGCCGCAAGCGAGTATTATATCTGCCTTGCATACAACGATGAGTGTGAAATAATATTCGGTGCAAATGAAAAAACTCTTACTGCAACTATCGAAAAGGCAGTTGCAGAAAGAGAAACGGATATATCAGACCTGTTTGCAAAGAAACGAAAGACAGGCAGCTTTATGGTTGATGTTACTGAATTCAAGGCAAACACAATTCTGCTGATTGAAAACTCTTATGCGCTCTACACAAATATTGAGCAGTCCATACCTCTAACAAAAGCAGAGATTACCGCAAAAGAGTTCAACAAGTCATTGAAAAACAGCGAAAATGCTTATCAACATCTTGTTCTGAATGCGATATGGAATATGTTCCGCATAAACAAGCATCTGTCAGCAAGCCGCCTTTTTAATCTGAAACCGCTCGAAACCTGCGAAAAGTATGCAGAGCAGTTCAAATTATTCTATAAAAGGCTGCTTACCCTTAACGAAAAGAAAAGCCTTACGGAAAACAACTCGGCAATAACTGTTGCACAGGAATATGATTATACGGTTATGTATGCAAGGGCGGAAGATTTTGAGGCACTGTATGCAAGATATATTGCAGAGCTGAAAAAGAAAAAGATATATTGCCGCAGGTGCAAGGAATGCGGAAAGGCAGTTCTGTTTTACAGCAGAAACAAGCTCCTTTGTGACAGCTGCACTACTGAAAACATAAGCAAATCCAAAAGAGAGCATAAACTGAATGAGAACGGTGATACAGTTTTAAGCACGAATAAGATTAATTTAAGAAATCTCTATAACTATCTGCATTCTGCTGCTCTCAGGGACAGTACGCCTGAACATCAGCAATGGTTTACGGAACACTTTACTAAATACAAGGCAGCAGCAAAAGTTCTTATGAAACAGTACAGGAAGAATGAAATAACAAAGAACGAGGCTTTGGCAGGAATGAAAGAGTTAAGTGATGAATTTTTTAAACGGACGCAATAGTATTAAATATGCACTTGACTTTTACTATTTAATATGCTAATTAGCCCCAATATAAAGCAAACGAAGAAATATTCAAACAATACTTGAGAGAACTCCCATCAGCAGTTATTGACTTTGCTTATGCATTATTATAAAATATAATCAGAAATTGCGCAGTTTTTATTCGATTGACAAGTTTGAAAGGAGAAAAAACTTATGGTTGACTTGAAAATTTCAGAAGTGATTCTTCGTGAACGCCAAAAGAACAAACTGACGCAGGAAGAACTGGCATCAAAGCTTGGTGTATCTGCGCAGGCTGTATCCAATTGGGAGCGAGGTGGATACCCCGATATTGTTTTGTTACCACAGATTGCCAATTTTTTTCATATTACTGTAGATGAACTTATTGGTAACGATGAGGCAACTAAACAAGCGGATATAGAAAGCTTTAAGAAACGTTACGGAGTGCATAGCAGCCCTGACTCGCTTGCACTTGCCAAGGAGTATTATAGAAAATATCCGAATGATTTTGAGGTATGCGAGTTATTGGCATTTGCCATTCACAATAACACAGATACTCGCAAGGAAAATCATCATTTGCTTAAAGAAGTATGCGAAAAGATTCTGAATGAATGCACGTGGGAGCATACGCGGCAAAATGCCATTGAGATTTATTCCATGAACTGCACAGATGAGGAATGGCAGGAATCATGGCAGTCAAAATGTCCTGCATTTTATTCAAATCAAGCCGATGAAATTCTTGAAGAACGACATTGGGTGGCACGAAATTCTGTGGCATATCAAAACCAGAATTCCGCCAACAGCCTTATGATACTGTTGCATTTTCTTGGTCGTGAGTATATGAAATACTTTGCTCCTGATAATGGTATGCTGTTTGATGCTCCTGACCGAACAGTGATGCTGATGGATATCAGAATGCGTGTCATGGATGCACTTTCGGCAGATGGAAAAATTCCTGACGTGTTTCTGGGTGCGTATGCGGATATTATGCTCAAAAAAGCAGGTGCATTGATTGGCAGCGGACGGCTTGATGAGGGCTTTGCAGAGCTTAATCAGGCGTTTGTACTGTACGAAAGATGGATTAAAATTCCTAACGGAACACTATTAGGCTTTGGTGAACCCGATCTGTTTAGCGGTGCGAAGATCAACAAGTGCGATTCAGCCAATCGTGTTGAGATTTATATGCCCGACGGAAGCAAGACCTGGTGTCCGTATATGTGGTTATTCTGGCAATTGCCAAGTGACATTCTGAAATACATGGAGTCGTGGCCATGGTTTGATGATGTTCGGGGTGAAGAACGCTTCAAGGCGTATATCGAAAGGGCAAGAGAGTTGTCTGAAAATACCAAGTGAATGAAACCACCGCCGAGAATAACATTTTAGTCACTCTCGGCGGTGTAAAGTCATAAACAAAGAAGATAATAAAAGTTCTTGACTTTTGTACTTTAATATGTTAAACTCTAATTGTAACAGAAATTGCGAAAGGAGTTTACTTATGGAGAAAATCAGACAAGTATGGTGCGAAGAAGATAACCGCTACTACCCCGAAATTAAGGTTGAGAACGGCAGGACTTACAAGCTGGACGAAGAAAAATTCGTATATCTTGAACAGCTCGACCTCGGCTTAACCGACGAAGAACAGGAACTTATGGAAAACCCTGTTGACCGCTGGGGACAAGAGTGGCGAAGATTTATGCAGACGAATTACCCCGAAGAAATACCATCTCTGCAAGGTAGGTTCAAATGGGAGATAATACCCCGACAGATAGACAAGGAATGTTGGCAGATGTGGGAGTTGCTACGAAAACAGTATGCGGCAAAAAATCCAAGACCTACAACATTCACCGAAATTGCGGAATGGGAAAAAACACGAACGTTTATTATCGAACACGAAATTATGGAGCAGTTGGTTTTACAGTACAGGGCATAAAGACAAAACAGCAGGGATTGAATCTCTGCTGTTTTGCTTTGCGAAAAGGAATGTTTTTATTGAAATATAAGGAAATTTGTGATATTATAAAGATAGATAATTTTATGGGAGGTTGCTTATGATAAACCGAATTATTACTGATATTTCAGATTACATATTTGTAGCCGATGAGCCGCAGAATGTTGATGTAATTTTTCTTCCCGGCGGTTCTCACCCACAGCAGCCCGAATATGCGGCGGAACTGTATCACAAAGGTTTTGCAAAGTGGCTTGTTCCGTCGGGCGGGATAAGCGTAAAAATGGAAAAGTGGCAGGGTGTTCGCTCCAAAGCAGAAACATATAACGGTGATTATCATTCCGATTGTGAATTTTTTACAGATGCGTTAATAAAAAACGGCGTACCTATGTCTGCAATTATTCAAGAAAATAAATCGGGACATACTCGTGATAACGCATTTCTTTCACGCCAAGTTATTGATGAAAAAGGGATAGAGATAAAGACAGCTATCATTGTATGCAAAGCCTTTCACGCCCGCCGTTGTTTAATGCTTTATCAGATGGCGTTCCCTGATGTTGATATAAAGGTTTGTCCTGTTTATTGCTACAACATAACAAAGGAAAACTGGTATCAGACGGAATACGGAACAGACAGAGTTTTAGGCGAGCTTGCACGCTGCGGAAATCAGTTTATTGGTGATATAAAGGATTATCTTTCGCAACGATAAATCAAGGAGATAATATGAAAGTAATAGTTTTCGACATAGGCGGAACGCTTATGGAATACAAGAATATGCCGCTTTCGTGGCTAGATTTCTACAAGGACGGTTTCCGTTATGTTTGTAGCGAGCTTTCGCTGAACATAACCGAAGATGACATTGCCAAGTCCTTTGAGGTGCTTAAAAGCTATAATCCCCGTATCAATCCTCGTGAGGTCGATGTTACTCCTGAAGTGATTTTCAGTGAGGCTACGGCTCATTGGCAAGGAAAATTCGAGCTTTCCGATGTAATAAACAAATTTTATGAATCGATGAATTTAACAGCGTATATCTATCCCGAAACGCTTGATTTCTTGGACAAGCTGAAAGCAGAGGGATACATAATAGTGGCTCTGACCGATGTAGCAATCGGAATGCCCGATGAGCTGCACAAGAGCTATTTCCCCGAACTGCTGCCCTATTTTGATATGTATGTTTCTTCAATCTCTTGCGGCTATCGTAAGCCTAACCCAAAAGGGCTTTCAGACATTGCGGAGAATTTTGGTGTTGCCTCTTCTGAAATGATTATGATTGGCGATGAGGAAAAGGATATTAAAACTGCAAAGAGGTTTGGCTGCAAGTCTGTTCTGATTGCTAGAAGGGATAGAAACGTTGATTTCGGTCAGGATTATATGGTTACAGATTTGAACGGGCTTTGGGAGTTTTGCTGTGAACAATGCTGAAAGAACAAAAATAAAAGAGGCTGAAGAGTGGAATAGCAACTTAAATAAATAGCAGGAGTGATAAAGTGAGCTACATTTCAAATTTGAGAAAATATATCGGTCACGAACCGTTGATAAATATCGGTGCAACTGTAATCGTAATGAACGATAAAAACGAAATACTCTTGAATTTGCGTTCTGATACTAATACTTGGGGCATAATCGGTGGCGGTATGGAGCTCGGAGAAAGTCTTGAGGAAACCGCTGCCCGTGAACTTAAGGAAGAAGCTAATCTTACCGCAGAACGCTTTGAACTTATTGATTTGCTGTCAGGCAAAGATTTGTATTTCAAATATCCCAATGGTGATGAAACATATACAGTAATTGCATTGTATCGTGCTATTGGTATATCAGGTAAATTAAAAATTAATGATGACGAGAGTTGCAAACTTCAATATTTCCCTACTGATAAGCTACCGCCTCTTGAAAGTCGTGCGGAATATGTGATAAATAAAATAAGGAATAAGTTGTGGGTTTCTTAATTTTATTGTTATAATATAATTCATATATGAAAGAGGTACTGAAATGACAAACGAACAGAGAGCAGAAAAAATTATTCAAAAATATGGATTTGATTTCAATAATATTTCTAAATCAGAAATAATCAGCCTTATTGAAAATGAAATTGTAAATTATCAATCAGGAAGTTCTGAATACATTCGTCTATTATGTGGGTACTTGTATTGCTTGGGTGATGAAACAGATGTTGCTCTGATTGAAAAAGCAAAATATAAAATTAATATGGATGTAGGTTGTATGATTGACATTGAATGGATTGAAAGTCTGAACGGCGTGAAAAGCGAATATGTTCGTCCAAGAAACGAAATAATAGATGATTTTATAAGCTACTATAAAAATTTCAAAGCTGATGACGAATGGTAAAAAAGGAGTACATAGTTTATGGATATCAACTTTTGTGCACAATGCGGCAAACAGCTTACATACAAGACAATCGGTGATGAGGGTGAGCAGAAATATTGCGAATGCTGCAACAAATTCTACTTCGATAATCCTGCAAGCTGCGTGCTTGTGGCAATCATCAACGAGAATAATCAGGTGCTTCTGCTGAAACAGAATTATATCTCCGCAAAGAATTACACGCTCTGCTCTGGATATCTGAAAAAGGGCGATACTCTCGAAGAAACCGTTGCTCGTGAGGTATTCGAAGAAACAGGACAACGTGTAATTTCTTGCGAATATGTGCAGAGCTACTATTTCGCACCAAAAAATCTTATTATGACAGGCTTCATCGCTTATGTCAAGGCGAGCGAGTTCGGCAGCTCCAACGAGGTTGACGGTCTTGTGTGGGTTGATTTGGACAAGGCTGTTACATTGGTTGAAAGGGAGAATAATTATTCGGGATTACATTTGGAGAGATGTGTTGATATTATAAAACAGAAAGGGAAATTAGATGTATGAAAGCAAGGATACCTAACAATCACAATTATAGTTTTTTAATTAATGAGAAAAGCATAGAACATTCTATGCAAATAATGCATAGCACTTGGAATGAACTACGTACTGAAATTGCTCAAAAGAAGTTCAAATATAACGATACTGATTCTGCACTAAAAGTAACTTTTTTAAAGCAGTTTAATGATTGGTTTCAAAATATAGGAAAAAAAGAAATGAGTATTTCTTTTCAAAACTATTTCAAGAATATAGTTGCGGGACGTGGAACGATTATCGAATCGAGTGAACCAGCTACTAAACCATTATATGATCGTTTTATCCCAAAATCAGAGTTTATAAAAGATGATAACAGATTTAGTCCTTCGGGAGTAGAGTGGTTATATTTAGCTGTTGGAAAATCGGAAGACTTAATTATAGAATGTGCTGAAAAAGAACGTCGAGTAAAAAAAGGAGAACGTTTTGGTTTTTGTAATTTTAAGCTAAATGAGACTTACAATGATTTAAGAATTGTAGACCTTACTATCGCCGATAATATGTCATATGACGATATAAATAATATGTTACGCACTCTTTACGATAAAAAATATAACAAAGCAGCGAAAGCCGTCAGCAGATACGGATATACATTATATGGTCGCTATCAATGCAAGCAAATCTGTGGAGATGAGGATACGAAAGAAGAATTTACAAAATGGTTATTGTATATGTATGCTAAAATGATGTCTGAAAATTTATTTGTACCTATTGAAACAGATGATAAAAAATTAGAATATGCTCCATTTCAAACTCTTGCAACATATTTCCAAAAAGAGGGATTTGACGGAATCGTTTATTCAAGCACAGTATGTCCATCTGCCAAGAATATAGTGCTGTTTGACAAAATATATGCTAATCCTTATGGTGAAGTGCGTGATTACATTGTTTCATCATCGAACGAATGAGGCTATAAAACAAAAACAGCGAAATTCTCCGCTGCTCCAATGATTATAACTTGTAAAAGATACGCCGTAAATTGTTCTTTATTTGTTCTTTAAAGTTGCAAAAAAGTTCAAAAAGTTACGAAATCACCGCTTTTTGAAATATGCCACAAACGGCTTTATAATGCGGTTTTCTCGGATAGTTCAGAAACACACAAAAAGTCGTGGGGGATTTTCGATTCCCGTACGGGTCACCACACACGCTTGCTTACATTTGGCTTTATACAGCCATTTGTAAGCATTTATTTTTTCTTGGTTTCCGTTTTGGTCTTTATTTGGTCTTTATTTCGAAAATTTGGTCTTTATAGTGGTCTTTACGCAGGTAGTTGAGATTTGTCAGCTCCCTGCTTTTTCTTTTGGTCAAATACCAAAGCCTCTGCGATTGCTTGGCTCGTTCTCGCCTGTGCCTCTTGGAACATATGACAGTAGATATTGCTCGTTGTTGAAACTTGAGCGTGTCCTAAATCTCCCGATACAGCAACCACATCCACGCCCGCATTGATTAAAAGGCTTGCGTGAAGATGTCGTAAAGAATGTATATCGCAAAATCGGAGATTATTGTTCTCACAGAACTCCGTAAACCAATAGTACGGCGTGTTGTTGTGCATAGGTCTACCGTCCCATTTGATGAACAGGCGGTCTGTATCCTGCCATTTGTCGCCCAGACGGGCACATTCTGCGTCCTGCTCCTGCTTTAACTCCCACAGCATATCCATAACGTGCTGCGGATATTTCTGCGTTCGCTGTGATTTTCTCGTCTTGGTAGTATCTGTGTAGATACCCTTATCTGCTGTGTAATTTGATGTTCTGCGGACTTTTATGGTATTATGCTCAAAGTCCACATCTTTCCATTCCAAACCGAGCAGCTCGCCTCTGCGGTAGCCGCTGTAAACA
>JAGAVH010000012.1 GCA_017942025.1 Ruminiclostridium sp.
CATGGGGGCTCGCCGCCCCTGTAGCAGTCTGAAAGACTGCGACGGTCTTTAGACCAATGACCTCTGCTCGGGGCTACGCCCCAAACCCCGTTTATATCGATGTTTGTGGGCAGTCTTATCAAAACGTTTTAATTTACGATTGTAGGGGGCGACCTCCCGGACGCCCCGTTTTTATACATAAAACAAATCCATTAACTGTGGATTTTGTGCCAACCCCTCATCAGTCACCTTCGGTGACAGCTTCTCCCGAGGGAGAAGCCTTTTATTCCCACTATTATAGAGACGATGCACCCTAAAGCCTTCTCCTCAAGGAGAAGGTGTCATCTGCAACCCGCCGCAGGCAAATTTAAAATCTATCAATTGCCAAAGGCAATTGATTCCACAACTTCGTGCGTAGCACGAAACATCACTCCGACGGAGTCGGAACATCATTCGGCGTAGCCGTACATCACTTCGTGCAAGGCACGATACATCACTTTGCAATTTGCGAAGCAAATTGCAAAAGGCAATTCCGTAGAATTGCCTCTGTCTGTTATTTACATAGCTACGTAGAAGGGAACCTTTTCCTTTACGGATATAGCTGCCGCTTCTTCTGTGATAGGCATTACCATAAAGGGCATACCTTCCTCCTCCATAGGCTTCAGCACCTCTTCTGCGAAAGCCTTTGAGAATTCTCCGAAATCCACATCGTCGAAGAGATCGACTATTACAAGTCGTCTTTCCTCTTCAGCTCTTTTAATGGACATAAGGTAAGCCTTTCTTACAGTCTTTATCTTATCAAAATACTTTTCCATAGGTGCGGTTACTTCAAAGGGGATGGTGGGTAGTTCGTTGATTACCGCCATTTCGCCTGACTCAACCTTCATCTGTATGGAAAGTACGCTGATAGCGTGCGCCTGCTGAGGACCTATTACTATATTTTCTGTAAAGGGATTTATCGCAAAGCCCTTCATAGGACAAGCCTTATCGGACAGCATCTTTGTGATATCTCCGTAGGTAAAGCCCAGCGCCTGAGGCTCTGCATTTGCTCCCTTTGCTGCCTGTAAAAGCGTATCATAATCGGTAAACGCCATAATGAATGCGTCGCCCTGCTTATTTTTGAGGTGGGATATCTCCATCTGCATTTTTCCGCCCTCGTCAATGCCCTTTATAGCAACAGGCACAACAAAGCTTGCCGCAGTTACAGCGCTGACATATCTGCGCTGGATGTCCTCTCCGGGATTTTCAGTAGCCTTCAGCTCTCTCATTGCCGCTAAAAGCTCAGGATTCTTTATTGCCCTTACCTTCTGCTGTAAGAGCTTCATATCAATTCCTGCCATCGTCTGATTCCTTCCTGTCCTTTTTATATCTCGTTACGGTTTTCAAGCGCTCTCTGGAGTGTTATATCATCCGCATATTCAAGGCTTGCACCTGCAGGTAAGCCGTAGGCAAGTCTTGTTACCTTTATACCCATCTGCTTTATCATACGGCTGATATATGAAGCTGTAGCCTCTCCCTCAACCGTAGGGCTGGTAGCCATAATAACCTCCTCTGCCGAGGACAGCCTTGCCATAAGCTCTCTTATCTTTATCTGCTCGGGTCCTATTCCGTTTACGGGTGATAAAAGTCCATGCAGTACGTGATATACACCCGAAAAGCCGCCACTTCTTTCGATGGCGCTGACATCCTTGGGCGATTCTACCACGCATATTACAGACTTATCCCTGCGTACCGATGAGCATATCTCACACTCATCATCAGAGCAGATATTCTGACAGCATTTGCATATCCTCATAGAACGTCTTGCTTCAAGTATGCCTGTAGCAAACTGCTCTACCTCCTCCTCGGGAGCATTGAGGATATAATATGCCAGTCTTTGTGCGGTTTTAAGTCCTATTCCGGGGAGCTTTGCAAACTCCTGTGCCGCTAAGATAAGCGGTTGAGAATTGTATTCTGCCATTTTCTCTTAGATAAGACCGGGAATGTTTACGCCGCCTGTAACCTTTTCCATCTCAGTGGCTGTAGTTTCTTCGATCTGGGTAATAACAGCATTGATACCTGCGATGATTGTATCCTGAAGGTCCTCGATAGCGTCCTTGTCAACGATTTCGGGATTCAGCTTTACTTCCTTTAATACCTTTGCGCCGCTCATTGTTACTTCGATCATTCCGCCTGCCGCAGACGCTGTGAAATCTCTTTCTTCAAGCTCAGCCTGAACTCTTTCGATATCCTCCTGCATCTTCTGCGCCTGTCTGATCATATTGTTCATATTGCCTGCGCCTTTGTTCTGAAATTCCTTGGGTAATCTTGCCTTCATAATGTTAAATTCCTTTCGTTTATCGTTTTGCGTTTTTATGCTTTATATTCACGCCCATTTCCTGCGCCTTTGACATAAAGACGGAAAACGGATCGCTTGGTTCGTTATTGCCTGAATTGTCACCTTCATCAAAAACCACCGAGTAGGCTGTGCCCGTTACCTGCTTTGCAACGGTTTTAAGCTCTTCGATATAATTTTTTGATTTTATAAAATCCTTATGAAATGAGGTATAATCACTTATCAGGATTTTTCCGTCTGCCATAGTGACGTTTACCTGCTTCAGCATCGCCCTTAAAAGTACGGGGAGTCGTTCAAGCACCTCTGCGTACTGACCTGCCGCCTGAATCTTTTCCGTCAGATGGGGTGCAGGACTGTCCTCATACACATAGGCAGGGACTTCCTGTGGAGCAGGGACTTCCTGTGGAATGGGGGCAGCCTGAACGGGCGGAGTCGGAATCGGCTCGTCCAAGTCAAAGGGCGGCTGTTCCTCATCGGTTGAAGCAGACTCTTCTGCTACAGCCTGAGGTGCTTCCTCTGCCGTTATATCAATATCAAAGGGCGGAATATTGCTGTCATAGCTGTTATCCGCTATAGGTTCGTCATCGGGATACATCGGTACATATGTACCATAGCCGCTGTTGTCATCACCCTCAAAAAGCCACGACGGAGGCGCAGTCTGCTCCTCTTCCTTCTTTTCGGGTTTGCTTTCGTCGGGTGCGGCATTGCTGTCCATATTTCCTTCGGGGATTGAAAAATCCGCATCGCCCTCGAATGAGGGTAAGGTCATAGGAGTCTGTGCAAGCTGTTCGTAGTCCTCGTCAGTCAGGGGCAACGTAACGGGTATTGCCGCTAAAGCCTCTTCCTCGGGAGTCTGCGGTACTATTGCAGGTACCGGAGGTGTCGGAGGTGCAGGCATTGTCCTTGCCATCATAAAGGCAGGAGGCAGCTGCTCTGCTTCGGACTTTGCCGCCAGGGCAATTCCGTTCTTCTCTATATCGTCAAGTCTTTTTTCAAGCTTTTCAAGTCTTAAAGAGAGTCCCTTGTTATCATCATCAAGCCTCGGTGTGCATAATCTTATAAGGCACATTTCGGCTACGGTCTTTCTGCTTGTGGCTCTGGGCGCCTTTGCGATGTAATCCTGAAGTATCTCTATGCATCTCATTATCTCGCCCAGGGTGAATTTTTCCGTCTGCTGTGCAAGGGCGTTCTTATCACCGCTTCCCGCAGGGATAAGCGAAAAGTCCATATTCATTGAGGACAGCATACAGAGATTTCTGAAATGATTCATCAGCTCTTCGAGTAACAGTATGACATCCTTAGAGCCTGCGTGAAGCTCGTCAAGGATTTTGAGAGCATACGCCACGTTGCCCGTTTTTGCACAATCGGCAATGGCGAACAGATGCTCTGTACCTGCAACGCCTGCCGTATCTCTTACCACGGCTTCGTCCACATGGCGGCTTACGCTTATGCACTGGTCAAGAAGTGATACCGCGTCCCTCATACCGCCGTCAGAAAGTCTTGAAATAAGGTCGGCCGCAGGACGTGTAAGCTCTGCGCCCTCTCTCTTTGCAATCTCGCAGAGTCTTTCAGAGCTGGCGTTCTGGTCTATTCTTCTGAAACGGAACTGCTGACAGCGTGAAACTATCGTAGCAGGAACCTTGTGTGTTTCGGTGGTTGCAAGTATGAATATAACATGGGCGGGCGGCTCTTCAATAGTCTTTAAAAGGGCATTGAAGGCGGAGGGTGACATCATATGCACCTCGTCTATGATATATACCTTATATTTACATTGTACCGGAGAATACATAACCTCGTCACGGAGCATTCTTACATCGTCAACGCTGTTATTTGATGCGGCGTCCATTTCGATAACGTCGGAACAGCCGTCGGCTATCGCCTTGCATATCTCGCATTCTCCGCAGGGATTTCCGTCCTTTGGTGAAAGGCAGTTTACCGCCTTTGCCATAAGCTTTGCGCAGGAGGTCTTACCTGTACCTCTTGAGCCTGTAAAAAGGTAAGCGTGGGCGAGCTTTCCTGTCTTTACCTGATTTTTCAATGTGGTGGTAATGTGCTCCTGGGAAATAACCTCGTCAAAGGTAGCACTGCGGTATTTTCTGTATAGCGCTAAATACATAAAGCTCACCTGCCTTTCTCTCAGAAATAACAAAATCCGTGATTATGAGTGTAAACTTGCTGCGGCACAGGTCGTAACTGCTTAATGCTGCTCGGTTCCCCGCCTGACATGGTTCACAGGACTTCCTTGCACAGGGCTTACACCCATAATCACGGGCTTTGTCTTGTCATTCCCTAATATTTTACCATATAACGAATAAAAAATCAAGTGCTTTGTAAGTTTTTTTATAAAGAGCGACAAGGCTGGTATAAAAATATATAAAAATATTAGTATTATGGCAAATTTTTATGTTGAATTTTGTATTATGATGTGTTATACTTATTCTATATAATTTTTTTAAAGGGGGACAGGCATTGGATTACAAGAACCGACGACTCAGGCACGAGCTGAAATTTCCTGCCACAGCCGCCCAGTGTGAGATTCTCAGACAGCGGTTTCAGGCGGTGATGAAGCACGACGCCAATGCAGGCGACAACGGTATCTACCGCATAACAAGTCTGTATCTTGACGACGCCTACAATTCGGGATATAACGATAAGCTGCTGGGCGCAGATACAAGAAAAAAATACCGCATACGCACCTATAACCTGTCGCCTGATAAGATACATCTCGAATGTAAATACAAGGATAACGATATGGTATCAAAACGCGGTGCATGGCTGACAAGAGAGCAGTATGACAGTCTGCTCGGCGGCGATATGACCTTTACCTGGGATAACCGTTACGGCGGTACCGTGATAGAGGACTTAGGAATCAGCAATTCTCTTGCACGGCTTTCTCCCTCGGTAATAGTGGATTATAACCGCGAGGCATTTGTAGTGCCCGAGGGCAATGTCCGCTTTACCATAGACAGCGGCTTTAAGGTAGGAACCTTTTCATCGGATATGTTCTCACCCGAAACGCAGTATGTACCCGTTACCGAAATAGCGGCAGTAATAGAGCTGAAATATGACGATTATCTGCCCTCTTACCTTTTTGATTTAGTGCAGGGCGTCAATCTTACACAGCAATCGGTATCCAAATTCGTTATGTGCAGAGATAAGCTTCTGACAATGAATACCTTAATACGATAAACAAACAATATTCAACGGAGGATAAAAATGACACAGCTTTTAAAACTTATGGCAGAAAATTCTGCCGCAGAAGATGATTTCTTCGCTCTTTTAGGTCAGAGCTTTGACCTGTCACAGCAGTTTGCAAATCTCTCGCTTCCGAGAATTCTGCTTGCCATGCTTACCGCAACAGTCTGCGGACTTATAATTTACTGGGTTTACAGACTTTTCTACAGAGGCGTTGTTTACAGCGATAACTTCAACATTTTAGTTCTGCTTATTACAGTAGTAACCGCCTTTATCATTATGACCATCAGTGCAAACCTTGTACTGTCCCTCGGTATGGTCGGTGCATTGTCGATTATCCGATTCAGAAGCGCTATAAAGGATCCGCTGGATGTAGGCTTCTTATTCTGGGGCGTTGCCGCAGGTATCACAGCAGGCGCAGGTCTTTACTTCGTAGCTCTCATCGGTACTGTTTTCGTAGCAGTTCTTTACATAGTTCTGACTTTAATCAAGAAGCCCCGCCGCAGCTACCTTTTAGTTGTAAGATACGGCATTGCCGCTGAAGATAACGTAAAGGCACTCCTCGGCGCTATCCGTTATAAGTTAAAGAACAAGACTCAGGTAAACGACAAGGTAGAGGTTACTATTGAAGTAAAAATCGCCAATAACGATACCTCCCAGTTATCACGTTTCAAGGCTATCGACGGAGTAGACAGCGTTACCCTCCTCGAATACAGCGGCGAATACATGAACTGATTTCAATTTGCCTGTGGCAAATTAAAAAATGAAATCGTGCCTATGGCACGGTGAAATCAAAACCTTCGGCTTTGATGAAATCCGCCTTTGGCGGATGAAATATTTGCCTTCGGCAAATGTTGTGGTATCAATTGCCAAAGGCAATTGATGGATTTTAAAAAGCGTCCAGAAATTCTGGACGCTTTTCCTTTTATAATACATCAATCCGCCGAAGGCGATTGATACCACTTCTCTTCACTCTTCACTTTTCTCTCTTCACTGAAATTTGTCCCCCGACAAATTTCAAATTGATACCACTTCTCTTCACTCTTCACTGAAATTTGCAAAGCGGATTTCAATCAGTCCTGATACTGAGAAGTAATACCTAAATATTCTTCTAATGTCAGACCGCTGTTATATACCTTTGTGGCAATATCCTTGCCAAGATATCTTACGTGCCAGGGCTCGTACATATAGCCTGTTATACTCTCCTTGCCCTTGGGGTATCTTATGATAAAGCCGTACTTGTGGGCATTTTCCGCAAGCCATCTGCCCTCTCTTGTTTCGCCGAAGCTTTCTTCAAGCTCATTTAAATCAAAGGCAAGACCTGTCTGGTGCTCGCTGTGACCGGGACGGGCGGAATATCTGTCGGCATTCGCCTTGCCGTCATAGCTTACATAATTATTATATATAGCCGCCTGAGTATCATAGTCACGGAAGCCTGAAACCACAAACAGCACTATACCCTTTTCTGCCGCCGCTGTCTGCATTTCATCAAGGGCGTTGTAGGCGTCGTCATCTGTACCGGGATTATATGTGGAGGGCAATGCATAGGTCTTGTTAGCTATAAGTATTCCCTGCACATAGGTTATACCGTCTATTACCTCAATACCGTTTACAGGCTTTTGCGCCTCGGATTCAGCACCTGACTCAGTACCTGATTCGGGGGCGGATTCGGGCTTACTGCTTTCTTCCGGCTTTTCTGTTATAACAAAGGGGTCTATTACCGTCACCTCTAAATATGCCACCACCGTGTTATCCCTTGCATAATACGCCTCTATTGTGCAGGTACCGGCACTTTTAGCGGTTATAAGTCCCTCGTTTGTGACAGAGGCGATTTCAAGGTCTGTGGTATAGTATATTGATTCCTTGTCGGTAATATTACCGGGAGTCATCACAAGCTCGCTGTGGTATTCCTGACCTATTTCAAGAGTTACCTTCTCTTCGCTGAACTTCATACTTTCGGGATAAAGCTCGCCTGCTACCGTTACCTTTACAGAAGAGGTTACTCCTGATACTTTGTCTGTGACGGTTATTGTCGCTGTACCCTCGGCAACGCCTGTTATTTCACCGTTTTCGTTTACCTTTGCGATATTCTCATTACTGCTCTGCCAGAATATATCCTTATCGAATACATCGGCAGGGGTTGTTGTGATATTGCACTTGTATCCGCCGCCTGCGGCTATTTCAACCTCTTTTTTATCTACGGCTATCGCAGTTATGGTTTCTGCGCTGACTGTTACCTGGCAGGTTGCGGAAAGTCCGCCGCTTTCTGCCGTTATTACCGCCTTGCCGACGCTTACAGCCGTTATTGTTCCGTCCTTGTCCACCTTGACGGAGGAATCTGAGCTTTTGTAGCTCACCTCAAATTCCGCTCCCTCGGGCTTTGTAACGACCGTCAGCTTTTCGCTGTCGCCGGCTTTAAGTGTAATGACGCCTTTAGTAAAGGCGATAGATTCTATTTTCTTTCCGCCTGAGGTCAGTATCACTATTCCGATAATAACGCAAAGCACCGCAAGAGCGATTATTGCTCCGTATATTATGGTATTGTTCAGCTGAGCATTCTTTTTCTTTTTGCCGCTTGTACGGGGCTTGGCGGTCGGCTGTCTTTTCTGACTGCTTTCAGTAGCAACCGGCTTTACCTGTGTTCTCACCGGGTTTGACTCACGGGAGCGGTTACGGTTATTGAACATCTCCGCCAGCTCATCCTTTTGCTTATATGTAGTTCTGTTATCCTTCATCTATATTGCTCCATTCTTCCAGAGGTTAATTGCTGATCCGGATATATTAATTATACCACAGCAAGCACAAATTTACAACTACATTTTATTACCACTCCTTTGCCTGCCGATATTGACAAAGCTATCCTTTTGTAGTAAAATAATGTTAAGTATATATATTACTATATTATAGATAAAATTGATAAAAAAGGAGCGGATGATACAATGCATGTAAAAAAATATATCGCAAAAACAGCCTTATGTTTTCTTGCGGCTGCTGTAGGCATCAGCGTCATGACCTCCTGCAATCATAAAATAACCCCCTTTGACAGACATAGCAGCGAATCAGAGGAGAGCCGTGATATCTCTTCTGCACAGCCGTACAAGAAGGAAGAGCTCACAAAGGAAGATATCACCCTTGTTGTATGGGAGTCAGCAGGCGGTCCCGATAAATGGATTCAGCAGGCAGGCGAAAAATTCACAGAGATGTATCCCAACATCAAGATAGAATATCACGAAACGGATATCGCCAACACCTTCTATATGTTAAGAACGGGCGAATACGATATCCCCACCGCCGATTTGTTCGGCGCACCCCATGACAGAACGGCGCAGATGGTTGAATCGGATATAATCCTTCCTGTAAAGGATTATGAAATTGTAACCACCAACACCCTCAGCACCGCCTACACGCCTCTTTTCCATAACGATGTGATGTATGGCTATCCCACCTCCTGCGAAACCTATGCTCTGTTTTACAACAAGAAATTCCTGTCAGAGCAGGATGTACCCGATACCTGGGATGAAATGCTGAGTTTCTGCGAGAGCTTTCCCGCAAACTTCCCTGACAAGTACGGCTTCTTGTTCCAGAGCAACGCAGTATATTACACCCAGATGTTTATGACAAATGGCAACAACAAGCTTATGACGGGACCGGGAAAAACGGGATTCATGACCAACAGCGCCATATCGGGTATGGAGCTTTTGCAGAAGTTTATTCCGCATCTGCCCGATAACTCCATAGAAATGACTCTTAAAAACTGCGAGGAGCTTTTCCTGAACGATAATGCGGCAATACTGGTTGACGGCTCCTGGTTCATATCCGAGGCAGACGCCTCTGAGGTAGATTACGGCGTGGCACCGCTACCGTCCTTTACAGAAGATGGCTCTCCCTCGCTG
This sequence comes from Ruminiclostridium sp., assembly GCA_017942025.1. Classification (GTDB taxonomy): domain Bacteria; phylum Bacillota; class Clostridia; order Oscillospirales; family Ruminococcaceae; genus Ruminiclostridium_E. The sequence goes on from JAGAVH010000012.1 coordinate 9,403, forward strand.
TCCTTAGCAGGCGTGCGTGGTATGTTTGTCTACAGCAAGACAAAGCACCCCGATGAAGCGGCGGCATTTGCAAAATTCCTTACCACAGAAGAAATGCAGGAGCTGAGAATGGAGCTTACAGGTGCGCTGCCATCAGCAAATATCAGCGTAGATAATAAAACAACCGAAGCTTTCATAGAGCAGCTTCAACACTCCTATCTCCTGCCCAATAGCTCAGATATGAAGAATTTCTGGGCATACAGCGGACAGTTCTGCGAAGATATATGGAGCGGTCAGAATGTAGATACAGCTCTTGCAAAGTATGACAGATACATAACCTACGGTGAAACCGAGGGCTATACACTTATGCCCAGAGGAGGCAGTACTGACAACACTTCGTCCGACGCAGTCAGCGAATAAATTTACCCCATAAGAAAGGTTAAAAAAATGCCTGAAAATAAAACAGATATAAATAGCGGCTTATCCGAAAAGGATGTAGCCGAGCGTGTAGAAAAAGGACTTATAAACGGAGATTTCAACGTCCCCAGCAAATCGATAAAGCAGATTTTTAAAGACAACTGTCTTACCTTCTTCAACTTTTTAAACGTTATACTTGCCTTATTTATTGTTTTTGTAGCAATAATGGAGGGCAACATCGCAGAGCTTAAAAACTGCCTCTTCTTAGGCGTAATCCTCTGTAATACCGTTATCGGTATCTTTCAGGAGATACGCTCCAAAAAGGCGGTGGATAAGTTAGCTCTTATTTCCGCTCCCAAGGCAAAGGTACTTCGTAGCGGCAAGGAGGAAACAATAGCTGTAAAGGACATCGTAATGGATGACCTTATGATACTGGGAGCAGGCAATCAGGTATGCTCCGACTGTATCGTACTAAACGGCGAATGTGAGGTAAACGAAAGCCTTATCACAGGCGAAAGCGATCCTATCATAAAAAAAGAGGGCGACGAGATACTGTCAGGCTCCTTTGTAATCTGCGGTGATGTAAATGCACAGGTAATCCGCATAGGTGCAGACAGCTACGCAAACAAGATTACCAGCGGTGCAAAGTACATAAAGAAAAACAAGTCGGAGATGCTCGGCTCTATAAATTATGTGCTTAAAGTAATCGGTATCTGTATCATCCCTATGATACTGCTTATGTTCGGCAAGGAGCTTTTACTAAGCCATAGCACATTGTCCCAGGCTATCGTAAGTACGGTATCCTCTATTATCGGTATGATTCCTGAGGGACTTGTACTTATGGCAAGTATGGTGCTTGCGGTAAGCGTTATAAGACTTGCCACAAGAAAGACGCTTGCTCAGGATTTATACTGTGTGGAAACTCTTGCAAGAGTAGATGTGCTGTGTCTTGACAAGACGGGTACAATCACAGAGGGCTGTATGGAAGTAACCGATGTTATCTCCCTTGACGGCAACAATTACGATAACGCCCTTACAGCGCTTATGAACGCTCTGCACGACCACAACCCCACCTATGACGCGGTAAAGGAACGTTACAGCGGTACTACCGACTGGGAAACAGTATCCGCTATTCCCTTCTCCTCCGCTAAAAAATGGAGCCTTGCTTCCTTTAAGGGCGAGGGTACCTATATTATGGGTGCGGCAGAATTCATATTAAAGCATCAGCTTACCGTGGAGCTTAAAAACCTTATCGAAGAGCAGTCCACAGGCGGCTACAGAATTATTCTTATCGCCCATTCGGAAAACGAGCCTGATATGGAAAATAAGGACCTGCCCGACTGCATTACTCCCGTTGCACTTATAAAAATCAGCGACAAGATAAGAAAAGAAGCGCCCGATACCTTAGAATTCTTTGCAAAGCAGGGCGTTGACATCCGCATTATCTCAGGTGATAACCCTGTCACGGTTTCGGGCGTTGCAAAACGTGCGGGACTTGTTCATTACGATAGCTACGTAGACGCCTCTACCCTTACAACCGATGAAGAAATTCACGAGGCGGCAAAGAAATACAAGATTTTCGGCAGAGTTACCCCCTATCAGAAATTAGAGCTTGTAAAGGCGCTGAAATCCGAAGGTCATACGGTAGCAATGACCGGTGACGGCGTAAACGACGTACTCGCCCTTAAAGAATCCGACTGCTCTATAGCAATGCAGTCAGGCAGTGACGCCGCACGAAATGTATCAAACATCGTACTTTTAGACAGCAACTTCGCCTCAATGCCCCACATCGTGGCAGAGGGCAGACGCAGCATAAATAACATTGAGCGTTCGGGCGTACTGTTCTTATCAAAGACTGTATATTCCTTTATTGCGGCGCTTATATTCTGCTTTGTACCCTTTGCATATCCTCTGCAGGCAATTCAGCTCACAGTTATAAACGTATTTACAAACGGCATCCCCTCATTCCTGCTTGCTCTCGAACCTAATTTTGACATCGTAAAGGGCAGATTTATAGAAAACGTACTGCCAAAATCGATAATATACGGACTGGCGGTAGCAATAAACTTTATAGGCATAGTAATCGCAAGATATATAACCACAAGCACGGGACTTATTCCTCAGGAAATATTTGATCCCCAGATAGAAACTCTTACAATGCTGACTATGGCGTTTTCCGCTTTTGTGATACTCTTCAAGGTATGTATGCCCTTAAAGGCGTGGAAGGTGGGACTTCTCGGCTTCCTCATCGGCGGCTTTGCTCTTGCAACCTTTATTTTAAAGGACTTCCTGCTGGATTTACAGCCTCTTTGCTTCGAGATGATAATAATCCTTGCAATTCTTATGGCGGTATCCCTCGGCTACGGAATAGTATCACAGCTTTTTGAAAAGAAGTGGATAAAATTTATCCTCAGTATGCAGACTAATGCAAGAAAGCTTCTTGACAAGTTATTCGGCAAGAAGTCAGGAAAGGAAACAAATTGACTAAACAGCTAGTAGAAATATTCAGCGACGGTGCCTGCAGCGGCAATCCCGGACCCGGCGGCTATGGTGCAATACTCCGCTGGAAGGGTAAGGAAAAGGAGCTTTGCGGAGGCGAGGCTCACACCACCAACAACAGAATGGAGCTGACAGGCGTTATCGAGGCGTTATCGGCGCTGAAATACCCCTGCAAGGTGGTACTTACAACCGACAGCAAATACGTACTCGACTCGGTAACCAAGGGTTGGGTATATAACTGGAAGAAGAACGGCTGGAAGAAAGCCGACAAATCTCCTGCCTTAAACGTGGATTTATGGGAAAGGCTTTTAGAGCTCCTTGAAATTCACGAGGTGGAATGGAACTGGATAAAGGGCCACGCAGGACATCCCGAAAACGAGCGCTGTGACAGCCTGGCGGTGAAGATGAGGGACTACTATGCCGCGGTGGGCGGTGCCCACTGACAACTCCTGCCTTTTGAGAGATTTACGTAATACTATGAATAAAGAATTACCAAAAAGAAAACCGACAAGATTAAAAGGGTTCGATTATAATAATTCAGGCGTATATTTTATAACAATATGCACCGAAAACCGTGAGCATATATTATCGCAAATTGTAGGCGGTAACGAGCAATCTTATGAATTCGGGAATGTAGGGGGCGACGTCCTCGACGCCCCGTCTTCTTACAACGAACAATCTTTCGGGCGTATTCCCGACGCCCCGAAAAACATTGATAATTACAATTTGTTTTATGAAAATGCATATGTAAAATTATTACCTTTCGGTATAATTGCAGATAAATATATAAAACAAATGAATAATTTTTACGA
>JAGAVH010000002.1 GCA_017942025.1 Ruminiclostridium sp.
AAGGGACATTGTCCCTTTGGAAACCCGGTGTTTGTCGGCTCCGCCCTTGCTTAGAACAGATAATACTCCCCGTCTATCCTATAAATACAAAGCATAAACGGTCTCTCGTGATTCGTGAACAAATAATCCCCCGTCGGCGTCTTATACGTGGTATTTCCGCCGATCTCTACAACTCGTCTGTAATCTATCTTATCCAGTATCTCATCCCCGGCAAGCTCCGCCAGAATCTTATCTGCCTGCTCAAATGTGGACGCCGATGCACTATCCTCCGCGTCGTAGCAGGCGGAAACGTCAATATAATCTATCTCGAAATCCTCTCCCAGCGACTCCGTCAGCGTCGTCTCGAAGCTGTCGATATGAGCGTCTGCATCTTCCATGCCGTTCTGCTCTGCGACGTAATCCAGATAGCCGTCATAGAAGATCTCACCAAAAAGCTCGTGATCGTTTTCGTTTATGGCAGCAATATAATCCGAGATCCGGTAGATCGCCTCGTACTCCTCCTCGGAGAAAAATCTCTTGTCAAAGCCGATCATGACCCGGACATTTTCGTTTGTTTCAGGCTTTAGCTCCACCACCGAAGCGCCGTACTCCATTTCCTCTCCGCCAAGACTGTATCCGTCGGGAATGTTCTGTCCGCCCTCCAGCATACCGCCGCCGGAGGAGGACTCTTCCTTGTCTCCGCAGGCTGTAAGAGCTGTAATTCCCAGAAAAACCGCCATAGCGGCAGCTATGATCTTCTTCATAAAAATACCCCCAATTCAACTATCCGAACGCGTAATATTTTCCGTCCTTCACCGCAAATACGATATCCATTTCGCTGACGACGAGGTGCTCTTCGCCGTCCTCGCCTTTCGCCATAATGAAAAATGTCACGTACTCCAGGCTGTCCGCCTGTTCCGAAACAAAAGAATAGTAGTCCATGTCAAAGGAAGTGTCCAGGTAGGAGAAAAACTGCTTGGTGAGGCTTTCCTCCGTTTCGCCCTCGCCCAGCACGGGAGCTTCCACTCTCAGCCTCGTTATGGTAAAGTCGCCGGTATAATTTTCCGTATTTTCGGCATCGTATCCGCCGTAGATCTCAGCCAGCATGGAATCGCGGAGATTCTGGCATTGCAGCTCAAAGGAATGTCGCAGGTCGTAGCCGTAATTCTCCTGCAAATAGGTATCGTAACGCTCCACATAGTCCGAAGCCAGGTTAGCCTTGTAAGCGTCATAGTCCTCGTTCTGAAAGGCAAGGAAGTAATTTTTCAGTGCCTGAACGACATCCGGAGAGATGGTCTCATCGCCGAAATAGAGCTTGACCCCCGTCTCGTCCTCGTAGTATGCTCCAAGGGAATAATCCTCGCTGTCCTCCGCCGGAGTGACAAGCTCGCCTATCCCCGAAATAGTTTTTGTGCTGCCGGATTCCTCGTCATTTCCGCATCCTGCCGTGTTCATCAGGCAGGCAGCAGCCGCAAGGAAAGCCGCCATTTTCAGTATGTTCATATTTCCTCCTAAAGAGCCGATACCGACAGTCCCATCTCCTGCGCCCAGACAGACACCGCAGAATCGGACGGCGCGTACAGCGTAAGGTTCGGCAGTTCTTCCAGTCCCCAGTTCTCATATGCCAGATCGGGAGCGTTCACCGTCAGGGAGGTGAGTCCGTCGCAGGCGGTGAACGCCTCCTGGCGGATGTACTCCACATTTGCCGGGATATCGAGAGATTCCAGGCTTGTACAGGCGACGAAAGCGCCTCTCTCGATAGCGGTAACGGCGTCCGGGATATTTATGCTTTTCAGCGATGAGCAGTCCATAAAGGCGTATTCGTCGATACAAGTCACGCTTTCCGGGAGGGTAATAGTCTCCACCAGAAATTTCGCCTCAAAGGCATAAAAGCCGATCTTCTCCACAGGCGCGCCGTCGATCTCTCCGGGCACTTCAACGTCCTTGGAGCTGCCGGTATATTTGGTGATGACAGCGCTTCCGTCTATCACTTCGTACTCGAAATCGGCAGTCTCCTCGATGACCGGCACGCGGTCAGTAGGCTGTTCTGTAGCAGGAGCGGCTTCATCTCCGGACTCCGGAGCGCTTATGGGAGCAGTCGGATCTCCCCCGTTCCCGGAGACCTTATCTCCGCAGCCCGTAAGGAGAACAGCCGATAACGCTGCCGCAGCGGTAATAATTCTTCTTTTCATAATTATACCTCCATAATATAGGGGGAACATGACTTTATTGTGAAAATTGAATGAAATTTGTTCTCGATGTGCAGAACCGTCAGACTCGATCAACCCTTGGCTCTCATTTTCGCACGCTGGCTGTTGCTGAGGATGCGCTTTCTGATCCTCAAGCTTTCGGGAGTTACCTCCAGCAGCTCGTCATCCGCCAGGAACTCCAGGCAGTCCTCCAGGCTGAGGATGCGGTGGGGAACAAGGCGCAGCGCGTCGTCGCTTCCGCTGGCACGGGTATTTGTCAGGTGCTTTCTCTTGCACACATTTACGACCAGGTCGTCGGTCTTGGGAGATGCGCCGACGATCATGCCCTCATACACGGGCGTTCCGGCAGGAATGAAGAGCTGACCGCGCTCCTGAGCGTTGAAAAGTCCGTATGTTACCGCCTCTCCGGTCTCGAAAGATACGAGAGAACCGGTGCTTCTGCGGTCGATGTCGCCCTTGTAGGGCTGGTAGTCCTCGAAAACGTGGCTCATGATGCCCTCGCCCTTAGTATCTGTCAAAAACTCGCTTTTATAACCGAAGAGACCTCTTGCCGGCACGAGAAACTCGATCCTCATGCGGCTGCCCTGTGGGTGCATGGAGACCAGTTCGCCCTTTCGCGTGCCCATTTTCTCCATGACAGAGCCGACGCAGTCCTCGGGAACGTCGATTACGAGACGCTCGATAGGCTCAAGCTTTCTGCCGTTTTCGTCCTCCTTGTAGAGTACGCGGGGCGTGGAAACCGACAGCTCATAGCCCTCGCGGCGCATATTTTCGATGAGGATAGACAGGTGCATTTCGCCTCGTCCGGCAACTCTGAACGAGTCGGTGGACTCCGTCTCCTCCACGCGGAGAGAAACGTCTTTCAGCAGCTCCTTGAAAAGTCTCTCGCGGAGCTGGCGCGATGTGACGAATTTGCCCTCTCTTCCGGCAAAGGGACTGTCATTGACAGAGAAGGTCATCTCAACGGTAGGCTCGCTGATTTTTACAAAAGGCAGCGGCTCGGGAGTATCCGTGGCGCAGATAGTGTCGCCGATAGTTATGCCGTCGATACCGGATATCCACACAATATCCCCCATTTTCGCAGAGTCCACCGGCACGCGCTGGAGTCCCTGTATCTGGAGCAGCGAAACGATTTTTGAATTGTAATTCTTCTTCGCGCCGGTGTAGTCGCAGACTGTGACCTGCTGATTCACCCTGATATTTCCGCGGACAATGCGTCCGATGCCGATTCTGCCCACATATTCGTTGTAGTCGATGGAGGAAATAAGCATCTGGAGCGGCTCTTCCTCCTCGCCCTTGGGCGGCTCGATGTAGTTGATGATCGTGTCGAAAAGCGGCTTCAGATCCGTGCCTGCCTCATACTGACTGAGGGAAGCCGTTCCGCTTCGTCCGGAGCAGAAGAGGATAGGGGATTCCAACTGTTCCTCGCTGGCGTCCAGGTCGAGAAGAAGCTCCAGAACCTCGTCGCCGATCTCGTCCAGACGGGCGTCGGGGCGGTCGATCTTATTTACGACAACTATGATTTTATGCCCCATTTCCAGCGCCTTTGACAGCACGAAACGTGTCTGAGGCATAGGTCCCTCCGCCGCATCGACCAGCAGGAGGACGCCGTCCACCATTTCCAGTACGCGCTCGACCTCGCCGCCGAAATCCGCGTGTCCGGGAGTGTCAATAATATTTATTTTGATGTCGTTGTACATTACGGACGTATTTTTCGCCAGGATAGTGATTCCACGCTCGCGCTCGATGTCGTTGGAGTCCATAACGCGCTCCGCAACGGTCTGATTTTCGCGGAAAACTCCGCCCTGTTTCAGCATTTCGTCCACAAGGGTGGTCTTTCCGTGGTCAACGTGGGCGATGATCGCAATGTTTCTCAAGTCTTCTCTTATCATTTTCGATTACCTCTTTTGTAATAATATTATTAATTTCAATCTATTGTCCGGAGACCCGTGGGAACTGCAAAAAGCTGTTTCCCGTACATCCCGGTGGTACTTTGCCGCTGTTGCAGAAGTGATATTTTTTCTGCACAATATGCCGTAATTTCCGTGCAGAACGGCATTTTTTCCGGGCATAAAAAAATCCGCCTGTCAAACAGCGGAATTACTGAGGTTATTAAAGAAACTGGTGGGAGAGGGTGGATTCGGACCACCGAAGCTGAAAAGCAACAGATTTACAGTCTGCCCCCTTTGGCCACTCGGGAACACTCCCATATTTAGTTTTTTTGCAAAAATCAGAACCTGCGGAACGGAATTTAACCTTCGACCTGCTGATTAAACGTCAGCCGCTCTTGCCACTGAGCTACGCTTGTTCTCTTCGATTTTTAACAAAAAATTGGAGCTGGTGGACGGACTCGAACCCCCGACCTGCTGATTACAAATCAGCTGCTCTACCAACTGAGCTACACCAGCTTGTTACATTTATTTAACCGACGCATTTAATTATATCAAATTCTTTTCGGTTTGTCAATACCTTTTTTGAAAATTTTTAAAATTTTTCAATTTTCTTCAGATATTTCTTTGTTGCTCATTCACAACGATATATATTTTATCATATTTCTTCTTGAATGTCAAGCTTTTTTTAAAATTTTTTCGAAAAAATAAAGATTTGTTGTTTTTATGTTAAAAAGACGGTGAAAATCGGTAAAAAACGCAAAAATTACGGTTAGCAAAGGCTAATTTTTCGTAAATTTCAAAAAAACACTTGATTTTTTTATAAAAAGTGTTACAATATAATCAAGGTCATACATAAATGTATGATAAATCACATAAGGAGGACGAAACCCATGGCTTATAAAATTACTGAAGAATGCATCGCTTGTGGCGCTTGCGCTGATCAGTGCCCCGTAGATGCTATCAAGGAAGGCGATGTTTACACAATCGACGCTGACGCTTGCATCTCCTGCGGTGCTTGTGCAGGTGTTTGCCCCGTTGGTGCACCTGTTGAGGAATAATTAAATTCCGATAAAGCTTATCCCTGCCGTATGGCAGGGATTTTTTTATCTGCATCTGCTTGTTATCTTGATTTTTTGCTTATTAGGTAGTATAATAAAAACAGATTCTTTAAGTAAAGAAGGTATATATATGAACTGGTCAATTATTGAGCAGGTCGGAATTATGACTCTGCTTGTAGCTATAGGTTTTTTTGCAAGAAAAAAAGATTTTCTCGACGAGCATACCACTAAGAAGTTATCAACTCTTGTACTTACCTTTGCGACGCCGATGGTTATTCTGACATCCTATCAGAAGCCCTTTGATCCCTCGTCGCTCAGCAATCTGCTGATAGCTTTCGGGCTGGCGCTAGTAAGCTATGCACTTTGCTATGTCCTTGTACCGCTTATTATGAGAGGTAAGAACAAAGGCGATATTCTGATAGAAAAATTTGCTTGTATATATTCAAACTGTGCCTTTATGGGTATTCCTCTTATTGAGGGTGTGTACGGTAGCGACGGCGTGTTCTATCTTACTGCATATGTTACTTTGTTCAACATCTGCGTATGGACACACGGAGTTATGTTCATGCAGGGAAGTAAATTTTCCTTTAAGGCTGTTGGTAAGGCTCTGCTTTCGCCCTGTGTTATTGCAACCTTTGTAGGAATAATACTGTTCCTTTGCAATGTTATGCTACCGAATGTCCTTTTATCTACAGCAAAGCATTTAAGCCATATAAATACGCCTCTTGCGATGATGATAGCAGGCTCTACCATTGCAACGGTAAGCCTTAAATCAGCGGTAAAAAAGCCAAGACTTTACTACACCTGCTTTGTAAAACTGATACTGCTGCCGGTTATTATGATGGCGATATGTCTGCTTCTCAGAACAGATACTGTAATAAGCGGAGTTATCATTCTTGCAACCGCTTGCCCCACAGCGGCGATAAGCACTATGTTCGCAATTAAATTCGGTAAGAATGCAGGCTACAGTGCAGAAATATTTGCAGTAACCACACTTTTATCAATGCTGACCTTGCCCGGAATGCTGATGCTTTATGAAGCTCTCAGTAAAATAATATAAGTCATACAGAAAGGAAATTTCACTATGTACCTTGCAGACGAAAAAAGATATGAGAAAATGCCCTACAGAAAGTGTGGTAAAAGCGGATTAAAGCTGTCAGCCATCTCTTTGGGACTCTGGCAGAATTTCGGTTATCGTGACAGCTTTGACAATATGGAAAATATGTGTCACACAGCCTTTGACCTGGGTGTAACACATTTTGACCTGGCGAATAACTACGGCAACCCTTATAACGGCTCTGCTGAGGAAAATTTCGGACTTATACTTAAAAGAGGTATGATGCAGTACCGTGACGAGCTATGCATCTCAACAAAGGCAGGATATGAAATGTGGGATGGCCCTTATGGTGACAGAAACGGCTCAAGAAAGTATCTTACGGCATCTCTCGACCAGAGCCTTAAAAGAATGGGGCTTGAATATGTTGATATATTCTATCATCACGTTTTCGACCCCAATACTCCCCTTGAAGAAACGGCGCTTGCTCTTGACAATGCAGTAAGACAGGGCAAGGCTCTTTACGTGGGTATTTCAAATTATAATAAAGCTCAGACAGAAGAAATAATGTCAATATTCAAAGAGCTGAAAACTCCCTTTATACTGAACCAGCCTTCATATTCCATGCTTAACAGATGGGTAGAGGCTGACGGACTTGATAAGTTTGCGGTAGAGCAGGGCTTTGGACTTGCTGTGTTCTCTCCCTTATATCAGGGACTTCTCACCGACAGATACTTAAAGGGGGTACCTGAGGACTCCAGAATAGGCAAGGGCAGAACCTGGATAGGCAATAAGCTGACCGACGAGCTTGTCGCAAAGCTTAATGAACTGAATGAAATCGCAAAGGGCAGAAATCAGAGCCTTGCACAGATGGCGCTGAGCTGGCTTCTTGCAAATCCGGCGGTTACCACTGTTCTTGTAGGAGCAAGCAGACCTCAGCAGATTATAGATAATGTCGGCGCTGTGTATGCCCCTGAATTTACAGAAAATGAGCTTGAAAAGATAAGAGAAATAATCACTTCTGTAAATGTATAAAAGCTCTTGTAAAGCAGAAAATAGAAAAAACAAAAGAAGGTAAACAATGTATTTAGAAGAAATAAAGCTGAATACCACAATCGATATTCCGTCCGTGACTATTGAAAAGGAGCGTATGATAGAATTTGCAAAAATATACGATCCTATACCCCTGCATATGGATGAGGAGTATGCTAAGAAAACCCGCTTCGGTGGACTTATAGCTCCGGGTGTTATGTCCTTTATGTCTGTGTGGGCAAATTATATAAAGGACGACTTTATAGCGGATGAGCTTATTGCAGGTAAATCCACGAAAATAGAATGGTATAAGCCTGTCTATGCAGGCGATACCCTGACGGGAAAGCTGACAATTTCAAACATCGAAAAGCGAAACGAATACAACGGACTTGTAACCCTTAATATTGATATATATAATCAGAAGGGCGAGCTTGTGATGAATAATGTCACAGAGTCGGTTGTAAAGTGTAAAGGATAATACAAAAATAAGGCGACGTTCAGTTTTGATTGAACATCGCCTTTTTGCTTATTGATTTCTGTTTACACCGCTTATTGTTCTTCTGCGTTTGTGCTTTGCCTTGTTTACATACATTTTTGAGTCAGCGGCGTTTATGAAATAGTCGATATGCTCTTTTGTATCGCCGGGCATAATTATACTGCCGATGCTGGCGTGAACGTTGTAGGGCTTGCCTGAATTCTTGTTGAATTTTGCAAGTCTTCTCTGAATCTTATCTGTATAGGATTTCAGATATTCCTCATTTTCACACTTGCCGAATATCACAAACTCGTCACCGCCGAAACGGGCACATATATCGCCATCTGCAGTAACCGCCTTCATGGCGTCGGAGATTGCGGTTATTGCAATATCGCCCTCGTTATGACCGAAGTTGTCGTTTATCTGCTTTAAGTTATCCATATCGATGGAAACGACCATGGTGTCGGGTCTTGACTCCTGCTGTCTGAACTCGCCGTAAAATTTGAAGAAGCCACGGCGGTTGTAGAGTCCCGTCAGGGAATCCGTGATATAAAGCTCGTCTATCTTTTTGCCGTAAGCATAAAGTCTGTTCTGATTCTTTACAGATTCAAGCATTGTGGAAATACCCATAGTAAGGATTCGCAGGATATATATCATATTACTCCAGGGATAATATTCCATAGCCATATAACCCAGAGTTCTGTCGGCGTAGTTGAGAGGATTATAGAGAATGATTTTTACTCTGTCTGCTTCTTCGTAGAAATCAGGGAGCATTTCAGAGGTGTTGAACACTACGCTTGGAAGTATCTCCTTGCTCTTCATACGTACGGTGCAATACATCTCGTCGCTGTAATCGTATATATGTGTAGAAATGTTTTCATTGTTTGCCGCAGCCGCATCTGTGCTGTTGACGTCCGAATTTGAAATACTGGAGATAAGGTCGTTGCAGATGCAAAGCCATACGTCGTTTGCCCATACCTTGGGCATCATTTCGTCAAGCATTTTCTTCGCTTCTGTGAGAGTAGCACATTCGGACAGCTTCTGAATGACGTTTATCGCTCTTTCTGCGTATCTCTGTGCTTCATAAACATCCTGAAACAGAGAATGACGCTTTTGAGGGGATAACTCGGAGGATATGTTACAACCACAGGAGGTACCAAGTATTACTTCAGGAGGCTCTATGGTAACTTTAGGAGTTTCGGTATTCTTATCGAGAATGCTCGTTATCAGCTTGCCTGTAAGCCAGCCCGTTTCGTGGGACATAATACGGGCGGTGGTTATATAGCCATCGGATTCATCAACACCATCCATACCTGACACACATACATCATCGGGTACCTTGTATCCCATATCATCAAGCTGCATCATAGTTGCAGTTGCCATAGCGTCGTTGGCGCATACTATAGCCTGAGGAAGCTTGCCCTTACGGTCATCCACAAGCTTTGTAACCGCCTCTCTTGTAGGCATCTCCCAGAAGCTTCCGTAATAGATGTTTTCCTGCTTGAAGGGAATACCGTGCTTTTCGAGGGCGTTTTTATAGCCCTGTTCTCTTTGCATAGAAACCTTATCTCCAGGGAAGCCTGAGATAAAGCATAAGTCGTTAAAGTTATGCTTTTCGATAAAGTGGTTTGTCAGAGTTTCTATCTGCGAGGTGTAGTCGGACATAAGGCAGTAGCAATCCTCGTATTCCATACCTACGGTGATAACGGGTATTCCTGTTTTTTTCGCCCTTTCAATAATAGGCATTATAAGTCTTTCATTTGAGTCAAGAAAGAAGGGTGCAATGACAAGAAGATCAAACTTTTCAAAGTTAGGCAGATTGTATATATTCGCCTGACCAATATCCTGAGCTTCCATTTCTTTATAATAACCGGCATTGCCGTTGAAGATGTGGACGTTTATATTATTGTCGGTGGTATAACTGCATAGTCCTGTGAGCATAGGAAATGCCGCCAGCATATCACCTATACAGAATGCTACGTTGTAATTGTGCTTTTTTTCTGTATTCGCCATTACCAGTCCGCCTTTCGTATTCTCTATGTAATCAATTACATATATGTTCATTTTATCACATACTTACCAAAAAAGCAAGCGAAAGTGAAAAATTTATAACAAATAAGGTAAAATTTATTTATTGCCTTAATAATTTTAATTTTTAATTTGAGAAAACCCTTCTGATTATCGCTTTTTTTGTTGCATTTAAAGTGATTTTGTGATACAATAAGGGATAGCGGATTTTTAAGTAAAGGAAAAGGAGATATTCCTTATGGGAAACAACAATAACAACAACAATCCAAACTATAAAAACAACAAGCCTTCAAAGGATAACAGACCTGAATTTCCTAAAAAGGCAGTAATAACAGGCGGTATGCCCTACGGCAACAAGCAGCTTCACTTCGGCCATGTTGGCGGTGTGTTCGTATTCGCTGATACCTGGGCAAGATTTTTAAGAGACAGAATCGGCAGCGACAACGTAATTTTCGTATCAGGTACAGACTGCTACGGCTCTCCTATCGCAGAGGGTTATCGTACACTTGTGGAAAAGGGCGAGTTTGAAGGCAGTATCGAGGACTTCGTAAGAAGAAATCACGAGCATCAGAAAAAGACTCTGGGCGACTACAGCATAAGCCTCAACCTCTTCGGTGCCAGTGCGCTTGATGAAGCGGCAGAGATCCACAATATGATATCTCTTGAATTTATAAAGAAGCTTTACGAGAATGGCCAGCTTGAAAAGATAACTACCTCCCAGTTCTATGATGAAAAGGCGGGCGCATTCCTAAACGGCAGACAGGTAGTAGGCAAGTGTCCCGTTATGGGCTGTCAGTCCGACAAGGGCTACGCAGACGAGTGCTCACTCGGTCACCAGTATATGCCTTCAAGCCTTATCGATCCCAAGAGTACCTTAACAGGCGAAACACCCGTAATGAAGGATGTAGTAAACTGGTACTTCCGTCTTACCGATTATTTAGAGCTTCTCACCGAGTATGTAAATAAGATAAAGCCTATGAAGAATGTAAGACCTCTTGTTTCAAAGACAATAGGCGAATTCTTAGAGCCTCCCGTAGTTCATATCAAGAAGGAGCTTATGGAGGAATATGAGGCAGTAAAGGAAAAGCTCCCTCATCATACAATGGAAAATGAAGAGAAGAAGCCGTCCTTCACAATCTGCTTTGATTCACTTAAAGAGCGTGATAACGCCTGCGAAATTATGTCACAGAGCGGTCTTCGTTTCAGAACAGGTAAGACTCTTGTACCTTTCCGTCTGACAGGTAATATCGAATGGGGCGTAAAGGCTCCTGACATCGAGGATGTAAAGGACCTTACGGTATGGGTATGGCCTGAATCACTCTGGGCTCCTATCTCCTTTACCTGCGCTTATTTAAAGAAGCAGGGCAAGGATATGAAGGAGTGGAAGGACTACTGGTGCAGTAAGGATGCACAGGTTTATCAGTTCATCGGTTCTGATAACATCTACTTCTACGGTGTTGCTGAAATGGCTATGTTCATGGCACTTCAGAACGGCGAAGTAAAGTCTGATCCCGATGAGGGCGAATTACAGCTTCCTATCCTCGTTGCAAATAACCACATTCTCTTCCTCAATACAAAGGCAAGTAGCTCAGGTGCTGTAAAGCCTCCTATGGCGGCAGACCTTTTAAATCACTATACCGCAGAACAGCTGAGAATGCACTGGCTCAGCCTTGGTCTTGGTATGAGAAGCGTAAGCTTTATGCCCAAGCCCTACAATCCTCTTGCAAAGCCTGAGGAGAGTGATCCCGCAGTTAAGGAAGGCTCACTGCTTACAAACGTATTCAACAGAGTTATCCGTTCCTGCTTCTACTGCGCTCAGAAATATTTCGACGGAAAGATGCCTGTCGGTGAGGTTTCTGCCGACGTTATCGCAGAGAGCGAAAAGGCTATTCTCGAATACGAGCGTTATATGTATAAATTTGAGTTCCATCAGGTAACCTACGTGCTTGACTCCTATATCAGAAAGGCAAGCAAGCTGTGGGCAAAGAATATGGGACTTGCTGATAAGAACGATGACAACGAGCTTCGTCGTCAGACTCTTATCGATATATTCCACTACATCAGAGTTGCATCTGTTCTTTTACACCCTCTCGCACCCGTTGGTACAGAGATGGTAAGAGAATACTTACAGCTTGACGAAAACTTCTGGAGCTGGGACAACATCTTTGAGGGTATGTCATACTTCTGCAAGGGCGAAAGCGAACACGCACTCAAATTCCTTGAACCCAGAGTTGACTTCTTCAAAAAGCACCCCTCACAGTTCGAAACAGAATAAAATATCAATTCCTCCGTATAGTAAATACGGAGGAATTTTAAAAAGAAAGGTATTGCATATGGAAAAACTGATGCTTGCTATGAGCGGTGGTGTAGACAGCTCTGCGGCGCTTATACTGCTTAAAGAAGAATATGATGTTATAGGCGCTACCCTTATGCTTAACGACAGCTACGATGAAAATGATGACAGTGCCTGCGGCTCGAATAAGGATATAGAGGATGCAAAAAAGGTTGCCGCAATAATGGAGGTACCTCATTTTGTCTATGATATGAGAGAGTATTTTTCAGATACTGTAAAAAAGAGCTTTGTGGACAGCTATCTTTCGGGCGAAACTCCTAACCCTTGTGTAAACTGCAACGAGATAATAAAGTTCGGTGCGCTTTTAGAAAAGGCAAAGGAGCAGGATTGCAAATATCTTGCTACAGGACATTATGCAAGGGTAGAATACGATGAGCAAAGCGGCAGATACCTTCTTAAAAAGGCACTTTTAAAGGACGGTACGGTAAATCCCAAGGATCAGTCCTATGTACTTTACAGACTGTCCCAGGAGCAGCTGGCGGCGGCAGTATTTCCCCTTGGTTCAATGGAAAAAGCCGAGATAAGAGAGCTTGCTCTTTCAAAAGGACTTGTAAGTGCAGGCAAGCCTGACAGTCAGGATATCTGCTTTGTACCTGAAGGGTGCTACGGCGACTTTATCGAAAAAAGAACGGGATATAAATATTCCGAGGGAGATTTCTGCGATACCGACGGAAAGGTGATAGGACGACACAAGGGCGTTATACATTATACCATAGGGCAGAGGAGAGGAATAGGCGTAGGCTTCGGTAAACCCGTCTACGTAATAAGCAAGGATGCAAAAACAAATACTGTTGTACTGGGCGATAACGAGCAGCTTTTCTGTGATACCATAATTGCAAGGGAGCTTAATATGATAGCCTTAACTGATAAGGAATTTTCCTGCAAGGCAAAGACCAGATACAAGCAGACGGAACAGCCCTGCAAGGTCGTTATAGAGGGAGACAGAGCAACTGTCGTATTCGATGAGCCGATAAGAGCGGTAACTCCCGGACAGCATATTGTTTTCTATGATGGCGATACTGTTCTCGGCGGCGGAGTAATTTGCTGACAAAAAGTGAATTTTGTCATATTATGTCATACCAGAAAACGATTTCACTAAATTTACACAATTCTTTTGTTATACTTTCACTTTCAGGTGTTATTATTTGGACAGGTTCAGATGAACAAATCAAAATGCCATTTTCAATTTTTTCATATATATTTCCCCAAAACAGAAAGCTCCGCTGAAAAGCGGAGCTTTTTGTTTATTCACTTTTAACTTTTTTTCTGTTATTATACAGAAACATCGCTACAGCCATACCGCAGATTATGATATATCCGAGTATGCTCCAGATGTCAGGTATATCGCTGAACATAAAGAATCCGAATGCCGCCGCAAATAATATCTGCGAATAGTCATATACCGATATCTCTTTAGCAGGTGCATATCTGTAGGCGGCGGTTATTGTAAACTGTCCGCCTGCTCCTGCCAGACCTGCTATTATAAGCACTATCCATTGCCATAGCTCCATCGGATGATAATCGAATATCAGGAACGGAAGCGTCACAAGACAGGAGAAGCCTGAAAAGAAGAATACGATATACGCACCCTTTTCGCCCTTTACTCCAAGCCAGCGCACCGCCGTATAAGCGGCACCTGCGGCGATTCCGCCCACAAGTCCCACTATTGATGGGATAAGCTCCATATTTGTAAAAGTCGGCTTTATAATAAGCAGGCTTCCTAAAAACGCTACTATTACACCAATCGTCTGAACTATCGTAGTCTTTTCTCTTAAAAAGATCATTGAAAAGATTACCGCAAAGAATGGTGACATCTTGGTAAGCATTGTAGCGTCTGACAGCACAAGGTTATCCACTGCATAGAAATTACACAGTATTCCTATTGTACCGCAGGTAGCACGGAGAATGAAAACTCCGATATTCTTTTTATTTTTAGGAAGTAGTGACGAGCCTGATTTCAGAAGTACGATAAGCGCAAAAATAAAGGCTATTGAATTTCTGAAAAAGCTCTTCTGTATAGATGGTATATCCGGACCGGCAAGCCTTACAAAGCTGTTCATAACCGTAAAACAGAAGGCTGATGCCACTATACAGATAATACCCTTGTATTTATCGGGAATAACCGATAGTTTTGTATTTTTCAAATTATCACTTCTTTATAATGCTGTCGGGCTTTACCTCTATTCGGGGCAGCTCTATATTCCCTCCTGACGCAAAAAGCTCAGGTCTGTTAAAGGTATAGGATAATTTTATAGAATTTACCGCTTCGTTAAGCTCCTGTGTAGTAAGCTCTTTTGTACATATCACAAAATGCAAAGTTACTATGCCGGAGGAAAAGCGGTTTACTTCAGCCGCGTTGGCTTCTTTAAAGACAAAGGCGTCAGCGTGCTTTCCGATACTGTCAATCTTAAACTGAATATCGTTTATCTTGTACATACCGATGTTTGTGAAATTAAAGGAAATACCGACTCTTACAAAATCCTCTTCCTTTGTCATATCAAAACCGGTGGAGCTTAACAGCATACTGTTTTCATGTTCGCCCTCACTCAGCTTGTCATACTGTGCCTTTATATAATTTCCGAAGTCATTGCCGCTATAGGTAGTAAGAGTTATACCGCTGTAATTTATATGCAGGGGGTACAGAAACTGTGTCAGCAGTACCACTGTACCCACCGCAATAACTATAAGCCAGGTATAAATCAGTTTAACTGTTTTGTTCTGAAAGAACGCCTTCAGCTTGCTCATATCTTCTTAACGCCAAGAGTTACCTTTTCGCCATTGATATCCCACTCAGCATTATATCCGTCAACAGAGCCTGTAACGATGTTTTCTGCCAGAGTGTCATCAGAGATTTCTGCGCTGTTTCTGGTAAGGATTTCAGCAACCTTATCGTTACCGTCACAGTAGATTGTGATATGATCCATAACCTCAAAGCCTGCGTCCTTACGCATAGACTGAATCTTGCTTACGATTTCTCTTACAAAGCCTTCTTCGATAAGCTCGGGAGTAAGAGTTGTATCAAGAACTACAGTATAGCCTCTGTCGGTTACTACTGCATAGCCTTCCTTCTGCTTTTCTTCGATAAGCAGGTCTTCTTCAGCTATCATAACGTCACCGTCAGAAAGTGTAAGAGTCATAACGCCGCTCTTTCTGATTTCAGCCATAGCCTTTGTGCCGTCAACCTCTGCAAGAGCATTTCTTACTTCGCCTATCTTCTTGCCGAACTTTGCACCGAGTGTTTTAAGCTGGGGCTTGAAGGAGTAGGAAGTAAATTCGTCTGTATCCTCAACAAAGGAGATAGCCTTGATATTAAGCTCATCCTTAACGATATCAGCGAACATAGGCTGTAAGGTCTTTTCGCCCTTTACCATAATGTTTGCGATAGGCTGTCTGTTCTTGATGTTAGCCGCATTTCTTGCCGCTCTGCCGTTTGTAACGATAGTAAGAACAGTTTCCATTTCTTCTTCGAGCTCCTTATCAACGAGTGCTTCGCAAACTTCGGGGAAGTCGCAGAGATGTACGCTGATGGGTGCATTCTTATCAAGTGAGCATACGAGATTTCTGTAGATATCGTCGCATACGAAGGGAGTCATAGGAGCAGAGGTTTTTGCGATAGTAACAAGTGCTGTATATAAGGTCATATAAGCGTTGATCTTATCCTGTGTAAGCTCCTTTGACCAGAAACGTTCTCTGCTGCGTCTTACGTACCAGTTGGACATTTCGTCAACGAAGTCCTGTAAAGCTCTTGCCGCTTCGGGGATACGATAGTTTGCAAGATTGTTATCAACCTCGCCCACTACTGTATTGAGCTTTGATAACAGCCACTTATCCATAACGGATAACTTTTCAGGCTCTAATTTATACTTTGTAGCGTCAAAGCTGTCGATGTTTGCATAAAGCACATAGAATGCATAGGTATTCCACAGAGTAGAGATATACTTTCTCTGACCTTCGTTTACTGCCTTTGCGTGGAAGCGGTTAGGCAGCCAGGGAGCAGAGTTTGTATAGAAGTACCAGCGGATAGCATCTGCGCCGTGGGTTGCAAGAGATTCAAAGGGGTCTACCGCATTACCCTTGGACTTGGACATCTTCTGTCCCTCTCCGTCAAGTACAAGACCTAAAACTATAACGTTCTTATAGGGTGACTTGTTGAAGAGCAGAGTTGAAATAGCAAGCAGAGAGTAGAACCAGCCTCTTGTCTGGTCAACCGCTTCAGAGATGAAGTCTGCGGGGAACTGCTTTTCAAAAAGGTCCTGATTTTCAAAGGGATAGTGATGCTGTGCAAAGGGCATTGAGCCGGAGTCAAACCAGCAGTCGATAACCTCGGGCACTCTTGTCATCTGCTTGCCGCAGTGAGGACACTTGATAGTTACAGCGTCGATATAGGGACGGTGTAATTCGATATCGTCGGGGCAGTTGTCGGACATGCTCTTTAATTCCTCGATACTGCCGATAGCGTGTCTGTGACCGCATTCGCATTCCCAGATGTTGAGAGGTGTACCCCAGTAACGGTTACGGGAAAGTCCCCAGTCCTGAACGTTCTGTAACCAGTCACCGAAACGGTTCTTACCAACGCTTTCGGGAATCCAGTTGATTGTTTCGTTATTTCTGATAAGGTCCTCGCGGACTGCTGTCATTTTGATAAACCAGGATTCTCTTGCATAGTAGATAAGGGGAGTATCACATCTCCAGCAATGAGGATAGCTATGCTCAAACTTGGGTGCGTCGAATAAGAGTCCCTTTGCATCGAGGTCTTTAAGCACCATAGGATCAGCCTTCTTGCAGAATACGCCTGCATAGTCGGTTTCCTCTGTCATTTCGCCCTTGCCGTTTACAAGCTGAACGAAGGGAAGGTCGTAGTTTCTGCCAACCTTGGCGTCGTCTTCACCAAAGGCGGGAGCGATGTGTACTACACCTGTACCGTCTGTGAGTGTTACGTAGTTGTCGCAGGTTACGAAGTATGCCTTCTTGTTCTGCTTCTTGCAGATGTCGATTGCATAGTCGAATAAGGGCTCGTATTCCTTGTATTCCAAATCCTTACCGATATACTTTTCTACTATTTCAAATGGAGCTGTAGGCTTGTCACCGCCGAGAATTGCGTCAGAAAGCGCCTCAGCAAGATAGTATGTGTAGCCGTCTGCTGTCTTTACCTTTACGTAGGATTCGTCAGGGTTTACACAGAGTGCAACGTTTGAAGGGAGAGTCCAGGGAGTTGTTGTCCATGCAAGGATATATGCATCCTCGTCCTTTACCTTGAAACGAACTACCGCAGAACGTTCCTTTACATCCTTATAGCCCTGAGCTACCTCGTGGCTGGAAAGGGGTGTTCCGCAACGGGGGCAGTAGGGTACGATCTTGAAGCCCTTGTATAAAAGCCCCTTGTCCCATATCTGCTTTAATGCCCACCATTCTGATTCGATGAAGTTATTGTCATAGGTTACGTAAGGCTCGTCCATATCAGCCCAGAAGCCTACTGTACGGGAGAAGTCCTCCCACATACCCTTGTACTTCCATACGCTTTCCTTACACTTTGTGATGAAGGGATCGAGGCCGTACTTTTCAATCTGCTCCTTACCGTCAAGGCCGAGAAGCTTTTCTACTTCCAGCTCAACGGGAAGACCGTGGGTATCCCAGCCTGCCTTACGGGGAACATATGCGCCCTTCATTGTGCGGTAGCGGGGAATCATATCCTTGATTACTCTTGTTAAAACGTGACCTATATGAGGCTTGCCGTTTGCAGTCGGTGGGCCGTCATAGAAGGTGTAGGTGTTATCCTCGCTTCTTGCGTTCATACTTGTTCTGAATATATCGTTGTCATACCAGAACTGTTCTGTCTGTTTTTCTCTCTCCACGAAGTTAGGAGAGGTAGGTACTTTTTCGTAAAGTGACATTGCTTTACCTCCTGAAAATTTGTCCGATTGTTTTCCTTTGCATTATCCGGAAAAATAAAAAGTCCTTATCCGTAAAAGGATAAGGACATAACTGTCTTTATAACCACCTGTTACGACATTCCATCAAATGCGTTCCCTGTAACGGAGGAAGTCCGTCCCGTTCTACTCTCGTGAGATTTCGGCGGGAGGCTACAAAGTGATTTTCGGTAAATGCTTACATAACATCGGACTCACACCATCTCCGACTCGCTGGGGCGTCAGGCATTCCTACTCTCTTTGTCACAGCCTTTCATATATATTGTTATTATACTATATAAGAATTAAAATGTCAATAAAAAAATCAGGCAAAAATTCTGAAATTTCAAAAAACTATTGACAAATCACGAAAATTGTGATATTATCATAGCATAATAAACAAAACCGATGAGTGAGAGTAGTAACACTTGTCCCTGTATGACAGAGAGCCGTATATATGGTGCGATTACGGTGATACATACATCTGCGAATGGACTCACGAGGGCAAACCGAAAGATTATGTCTATCTATTAGGGGCGACGTTCACCTACGTTACA
Organism: Ruminiclostridium sp.; assembly: GCA_017942025.1. GTDB lineage: Bacteria > Bacillota > Clostridia > Oscillospirales > Ruminococcaceae > Ruminiclostridium_E. The sequence continues at coordinate 18,545 of JAGAVH010000002.1, forward strand.
GGTCGCACATATGATGGTATGTGTAGCGAGTGGCAGTTTATCTGCAATTTGGGTGGTACCGCAGGATTATCTCTTGTCCCAAAGGGGCAGGAGTTTTTTGTTTATTAGAAAATAAAACCCTTAAATAAAAACTTACGAAAGGAAAAGGTGACCATTATGGCAAACAAGGAAATCCCCTACAAAATTTATCTTGAAGAAAGCGAGCTTCCCCGTCAGTGGTATAACGTAAGAGCAGATATGAAGAATAAGCCTGCTCCTCTTCTTAACCCCAAGACCTTACAGCCCTGCACGTTAGAAGAATTAAGCGAAGTGTTCTGCACAGAGCTTGCACGTCAGGAGCTTGACGACACAACTCCCTATATCGACATCCCCGATGAAATCATTGACTTTTACAAGATGTACAGACCTGCTCCTCTGACAAGAGCATATTGTCTGGAAAAGGCGCTGGGTACTCCTGCAAAGATTTACTACAAGTTCGAGGGTAACAACACCTCGGGCAGTCACAAGCTGAACAGCGCAATAGCTCAGGCTTATTACGCAAAGCAGCAGGGACTGAAGGGTGTTACCACAGAAACAGGTGCAGGTCAGTGGGGTACAGCCTTATCAATGGCTTGTGCTTATCTGGGACTTGACTGTAAGGTATTCATGGTAAAATGCTCCTACGAACAGAAGCCCTTCAGAAGAGAGGTTATGAGAACCTACGGCGCTAACGTAACTCCTTCTCCCTCTATGCTTACAGAAGTCGGCAGAAAGATAAACGAGCAGTTCCCCGGTACCAACGGCTCTCTCGGTTGCGCTATCTCCGAGGCGGTAGAAGCGGCAAGCAATATGGAAGGCTACAGATACGTTTTAGGCTCTGTATTATCCCAGGTACTCTTACATCAGACAGTTATCGGTCTTGAGGCTCAGGCGGCATTCAGAAAGTATGACGAAAAGCCTGACATCATTATCGGTTGTGCAGGCGGCGGCTCCAACCTCGGCGGTCTTATCTCTCCCTTTATGGGCGAAAAGTTAAGAGGCGAGGCAGATTACGAATTCATCGCAGTTGAACCCTCCTCCTGTCCTTCTCTCACAAGAGGTATCTATGCATACGACTACTGCGATACAGGTGCAGTTTGTCCCTTACAGAAGATGTACACCTTAGGCTCTACCTTTATGCCTGCATCCAGCCACGCAGGCGGTCTGCGTTACCACGGCATGAGCAGTGTTCTCTCCCAGCTTTATGATGACGGTCTTATGACTGCCCGTTCCGTAAAGCAGACAGAGGTATTTGAGGCGGCTCAGCAGTTTGCAAGAGTTGAGGGTATTCTCCCTGCCCCCGAAAGTAGTCACGCAATCAAGGTTGCAATGGACGAAGCTCTCAAGTGCAAGGAAACAGGCGAAGAAAAGACTATCCTCTTCGGTCTTACAGGTACTGGTTATTTCGATATGTACGCATACCAGAAGTTCAACGACGGCGTTATGGATGATTACATTCCTACTGATGAAGAAATCAAGGAAGCTATCGACAGAATGCCCAAAATCTGAAAATAAAATAACTTAAAACAAAAAGCTCCCTCGGAAATCCATCCGATGGAGCTTTTCGTATTGGGGAAATATATGAAATCGAGGAGTGCTTTTTTATATAGCTTCTTGCTATGGTTATAGTATATACTGCTTTTGTTAACTGAACAATAACAATATAAATTTTTTTATAAAAAAAGACGGTTTATAAAAACCGTCTTTTGTTTATCTATTATTCTCCTGCTAATTCATAGGCTCTCTTTGTACATGCCTTACAGCAGTTGTCTACAGTCTTTGTAAGCTCGCCTTCGTAGAGCTTTTCAAGTCCTGCTATTGTTGTGCCGCCGGGGGAGGATACCTGCTTTATAAGCTCGTCTACCGTCATACCCGAATCGGTAAGCATCTTTGCTGAGCCTACAAGGGACTGGGCGAAAAGCTCCATAGCAGCATCATCAGATATTCCTACAGACTTTGCATAATCCACAAAGCCCTTTGCGAAAAGATAGATAAAGGCAGGGGAGCTACCGTTTATTGCGATTATTTCCTTCATCTTGTCGATGGGAACCTCTACTGCAATGCCACAGCTTGCGATAACGGATTTTGCTACCTCAAATTCGCTGTCAGATACATTTTCAGCTCTTGAAACAGCACTTGAGCCAAGTCCTAACATCATAGGAGTGTTGGGCATAACAAGAACTACCTTTGCATCCTTGATAGTGCGGTTTCTGATAAAGGCTTCTGAAATACCTGCACAGATAGAAATAATAACCTTATCGGGTGTTATTTCATCCTTTATTGTTTCGAGTACGGAGGGGAGTATCTGGGGTTTTACTGCAAGAAGAATATAATCGCAGGTGCTCACAAGCTCCTTTTCGTCCTTGCAGGCGGTAACGCCGTACTGTGCTAACGACGACAGCTTTTCTGCATCCTTTTCATATGCGTATATACTTATATCTGTCTTCTTGGCTGAAAGACCTCTTATAATAGCGCCACCCATATTTCCGGCGCCTAAAAATCCGAGTTTTGTCATAATATTTTTCCTTTATGCACGATTTGTTTTTACTGCTAATTTATTGTAGGCAATTTTTACGGGGATAAGCACCGCCATCATCAGCGGTACGCTTACTGCAAAGCTTATGACGTTTGTCAGCACTCTTGCGCCGATAAGGGCAATTATGCTGTCGCCTACGATAAAGCCGTAGCTGTATAACGCCCAGGTGTTGAGCACAAGATTGCACACAAGACACACTATAGCTCTGGCGATTGTGATTTTTATAAGCTGGTGACGTGTCTTTTCGGGCTTTAAATTATAAAGCACCAGTCCGTATATCATTCCTTCAAGTCCTGTTATAAGCATAAGCCAGGGGAGAAATGCACCGATAGGGTTTATAAGATATCCGATGATATCCACAAGTACACCTGCAAAAAAGCCGACCGTAGGACCGAAAAGAATGCCTAACAGGGCAAGGGGCAGGCAGGCGAAGTTTATCTTTATAAAGTCGCCTATTCTGATTGAGCCGAAGCCGTCAAGTACCACCGCTACAGCAAGGAACACACCTACAACCGCAATGCAGCGGATGCTTTTAAGCTCCATAGCTGATTTTTTAAAGCTGTTAATAAAATAAGCCATATTTACCTCCTTAAAATAAAGCTGATGCTGATAAACGCAATCGCATAATCCGAAGATAAATATGGCAATTATCTCATATATGCAACAGCGAGATGCGGAATAATGCACCGCCACCGATTCTACGATGTTCGTCCGAAGGGCAACTCCCCGTCCCTTTGGCACTTAACGCGCATTTTCCTACTCTGTCGATTGATAGCAGAGTTTTAAACTCTAAAATTTATTACAAAATCAGAAGCTGATTTCGTTTGCAATTTCGTACAGCTTATGTTCAAACTGTTTCTTCATCTTGAGCGCTTCCTGAATATCGTAGTCTACTACCTGATTATCCTTGAAGCCTACAACACGGTTGCCGATGCCCTTTTCAAGAAGCTCTACTGCGTAGTGACCAAGCTGGCTTGCCGCTACTCTGTCTCTTAATGTGGGACTACCGCCTCTCTGTACGTGACCTAAGATAGTAGCACGTGCTTCGATACCTGTTTCCTGCTCGATTTCCTTTGCAATCTGTTCGGAGTTGCCGATACCTTCAGCTACAACGATGATGAAGTGGTGCTTACCGTTCTTCTTGCCTGCAAGAATCTTCTGGATAACATCGTTCATTGTGTAGGGCTCTTCCTTTGTGATGATGTAGGTAGCGCCTACTGCGATACCTGCATTAAGAGCAATATAACCTGCATTTCTGCCCATTACTTCAACAACAGAGCATCTGTCGTGGGACTGAGCTGTATCACGGAGCTTGTCAACCATTTCTACAACAGTATTCATAGCTGTATCATAACCGATTGTGTATTCTGTCATAGAGATATCGTTGTCAATAGTACCGGGAACACCTACTGCTAAAATACCCTTTGCGGATAAGTCAGCCGCACCTCTGAAGGAGCCGTCGCCGCCGACTACAACAAGACCTTCGATACCGTTTTCGATACAAGTCTTCTTCGCCTTTTCAACGCCCTCGTCATATCTGAATTCAGCGCATCTTGCTGTGCAGAGCATTGTACCGCCTCTCTGAATGATATCAGAGACGCTTCTTGCATCCATAGGGATAAGGTCGCCGTTGATAAGACCGTTGTAGCCTCTTACAACACCTACAACCTCCATGCCTCTTGCAATGGCTGTTCTTACAACAGAACGGATAACGGCGTTCATACCGGGAGCGTCGCCGCCGCTTGTCAATATAGCTATTTTCTTCATAATATAACATCCTTTCGTGAGGGTAAAACCCTCTAAATGATTATTTACACATAATCTAGTTTACTCCAAAATTGCCTTTAAGTCAAGGGGAAAACGGTAAATCTTTGGTTAAAAGCACTTTATTTGATTATTATGTTACTATTTCCACAAATTTCAGTGATTTTTTGTATAAAATTATCAGAAAGAAAAACATTTTTTGACAATGGCACACTGACCGTTTCTCTTGTATCCTCAAAGCATACCTTGACAGGACTGTTTCCGGGGTTTTCGCTGAGGATTTTTTTGATTTCAGGAAGCTTTTCGTCATTCCTGCTGCTTACCTTTATATAGAGTGTTGAGGGCTTTTTGTAAGCTTTTTCCTCAGGCATTTCGCTGTCGTTTTTAATGGCGCTGATATTGTTTATAAATACAACCGGCTCCTTTTCTTCATCACAGGAAACAACGCAGTCAAAGAGCATAACCTCGCCATCCTTTAGAAGAGGTACAAGCGACTCATAGTTTTTAGGAAATATAAGCGCCTCTATTTCTCCGCTGACATCCTCTAAAACAGCAAAGCCCATTGTTCTGCCCTGCTTTGTGATATGTTCTCTTTTAGATACGATCATTGCCGCAAGCTTTATTTTCTGACCGTTCGTTCCGTCATTTAAAACAGAAGCAATGTGGACAGCCTTGTGCTGTCTTGCAGATTTTCTGTAGCTGTCGGTGGGATGTCCTGAGATGAATATGCCGAGTACCTCCTTCTCCATTATCAGAAGCTGTTGAGTAGGGTATTCATCACAGTGGGGGATTTCATACGGCTTGTTGAAATCCGATTCGCCGTCACCAAAGGCTCCGAATAAATCCAGCTGACCGTCTATATCACGGTTGCCTGCAAGAGTGTCCAGCAGTGAGTCGTAGGACAACAGCATTTCCTTGCGGTTGGCGTCCAGATTATCAAGAGCGCCGCTTTTGATAAGCGCTTCTATTGCCTTGCGGTTTACTATCCTTCCGTTAGTCCTCTTGCAGAAGTCGTAGAAGCTTGTAAAGGGCTTTTCTTTCCGCTGTTCTATGATAATATCTATCATATTCATGCCCATTGATTTTATACCCAGCAGTCCGAAACGGATTCCCTTTTCTTCTACCGAGAAGCCGGCCTTGCTTTTGTTGACGTCGGGGGGCAGGAGAGAGAGTCCCTGACTTGTCAGGTCTTCTATATATTCAGCGGTTTTACTGCCGCTACCGATGACGCTTGTTAAAAGCGCTACCATATACTCTTTGTAATGATGGCATCTTAAATAGGCTGTCTGGTAGGCTACCACAGAGTAAGCGGCGGCGTGGGACTTGTTGAAGGCGTAGGAGGCAAAGCTTGACATATCGTCAAATATCTCGTTGGCGGTTTTTTCGTCGGCACCGTTACTCACAGCACCGGCTACGAATATCTCTCTTTCCTTTATCATTTCCGCCTGTTTTTTCTTTGCCATTGCACGTCTTACTATATCCGCTCTTCCGTAGGAATAGCCTGCAAGCCTTCTGCATATAGTCATTACCTGCTCCTGATAAACAATACAGCCGTAGGTAACGTCAAGTATCTCTTTTAAAACGGGATGCTTATAGTGTATTTTTTCGGGGTGCTGGCGGTTATAGATATATTTCGGGATAGAGTCCATAGGACCAGGGCGGTAAAGGGATAATGCGGCGGTCAGGTCCTCTATGCTTTGTGGCTTCAGCCTTGATAAAAGACTGGTCATACCCGCACTTTCAAACTGGAATATTCCGAGAGTGCCACCCTTTGACATCATCTCGTATACCTGTTTATCATCTAAAGGAATATTATTTATATCAAAGTTTATATCCCGCTTTTTTATCAGCTTACAGCAGTCGTCGATTACCGTAAGGTTTCGCAGGGCGAGAAAGTCCATTTTCAGTAGTCCGAGGCGTTCAAGAGTCCCCATAGTGTACTGGGTTACTGTTTCATCACCGTTTTTATATAGCGGAACATACTCGCTGACAGGCTCTCTTGTAATAACTATACCTGCCGCATGGACGGAGGTGTTACGTGGCATACCCTCAATCTTCATAGCGGTATCGATAAGCCTTGCCACCTCGTCATCGGTATCACACAGCTTTTTCAGCTCTTTGTCTGTGGTAATGGCATATTCTAAAGAAGCGGAAGAGGATATCAGCTTTGCAATACTGTCAACCTTGCTGTAGGGCATACCCATTACCCTTCCTGCGTCCCTTACAGCTGCTCTTGCGGCAAGAGTACCGAAGGTGATTATCTGTGCTACTCTGTCACGTCCGTACTTTCTTATTACGTAGTCAATGACTTCCTGCCGTCTTATATAGCAGAAGTCGATATCAAAGTCGGGCATACTTACTCTTTCAGGATTTAAAAATCTTTCAAAGAGCAGATTATATTTTATCGGATCGATATCGGTTATTTTAAGACAGTAGGCGCAGACGCTTCCCGCACCTGAGCCACGTCCCGGACCTACGGGGATGTTGTTTCTTCTTGCATAGGCGATAAAGTCCGCAACTATCAGAAAATAGTCTACATAGCCCATCTTTTTTATAACCGACATTTCGTATTTTACATGGTCAATTATTTCTTTGTCGGGACTGTTTCCGTAACGTTCGAAAAGTCCCTTTTTTATTTCGTTTTTAAAAAAATCGTCGTTGTTGTCATATCCCTCTGCCTTGAAATAGGGTAGTACCGTCTGTCCGTAGGTAAAGGTAACATTGCATTTGTCTGCAATTTCTGCTGTGTTCGCTATAGCGGATGGTGGGAATAGCTGTGCCATTTCAGCTTCTGATTTCAGATAGAATTCCTCTGTCGGAAAGTGCAGGGCGTTTTCGTCGGACAGGGTAGTGCCTGTCTGTATGCAGGTCAGTACCTTCTGCACAAAGCTGTCGGATTTTTCAATATAGTGGGCGTCATTTGTGGCAACTACGGGAGTATTTGTATCCTTTGCAAGCCTCAGCAGGTAGGGAAGTATCCGCTTTTCTTCTTCAATGCCGTGATCCTGAAGCTCTATATAATAATCCTCGCCGAATATAGCCTTATATTCGTTTACTGTAGCAACTGCGTCTGCGTACTTTCCCGAAAGGAGCAACCTTGGTATCTCTCCCGAAAGGCAGGCGGAAAGGCAGATAAGACCCTTTGAGTATTTTTTTAAAGTTTCCCTGTCTATTCTGGGCTTGTTGTAAAAGCCCTCGGTAAAGCCTATGGAAACAAGCCTCGCAAGATTGTGATATCCTTCGTTATCCTTACACAAAAGTATAAGATGGTAGGGCTTCATATCCTCTTTGCCTGCTTTATCGAAGCGGCTTTTGGGAGCAACATATACCTCACAACCGATTATCGGCTTTATATCATTTGCAACACATTCGTTATAAAAATCCACACAGCCGTACATAACGCCGTGGTCGGTTATGGCAACAGCCCTTTGTCCCAGCTTCTTTACAGCGGAAATCAGCCCTCTTATACGGCAGGCGCCGTCAAGAAGGCTGTATTCACTATGCACATGTAAATGGACAAATCCGTTCATATTACAGTACCTTTCATTCTTTTCTGCTGTCCTCGGCTCTCAGCTTTCCGGCTATATCGCTTATCTTTTTTAGTCTGTGATTTACGCCACTACGGCTTATCGGTGGCTCTAACATTGCTCCTATGTCGCTCAGTGAAAGCTCGCGGTTTTCAAGTCTTATATCCGCAACCTGCAGAAGCTCCTCCGAGAGATACCCTCTGCCGCGGGTGCTGAAAATATATTCTATATCATCCGCCTGAATATTTGCGGCGGCAACAGTCTTATTGAGGTTTGCCGCTTCGCAGTTTACAGAGCGATTTACATTGTTTCTTACTTCTTTGAATATTTTTATATTCATTATTTCCATCGCCTGCATCATAGCGCCCATAAAGGTAAGAATATCGGATATCTTTTCACTTTCCTTTATGTATAAAAAGCTGCTACCTCTCCTCCAGGAGAGCTTTGCGCTCATGCCGTGTTCTTCTATCATAGAAAGGAGCTTTCTGCATTTTTCTTCGGTGTGTAAGAATATTTCGAGCTGATATCCCTTTTCGGGGTCTCCAGCACCGCCGCAGACTAAAAATACGCCTCTTAAAAATATTCCGAAGGCGTCATCATCCGAGCAGTCGGGGAAATCAGGGCTTATATGCTCCTTCGAAAGCTCTACCGAATAAAGAGTTTTACCCCTTATATCTATCGAGGACTTTTTGCAGGGGATTTTTATCTGCGTCATTGACTGCTCTATATAATCGGCGGCCTTTCTGCATTCTGTCCTGAAGCTGAGCTTTCCGTCATCCTCGTTCATTGCAAAGACGGCGCCCATACAAAGCAAACGGAGCTGATTCTTATCGCTCTCGTTTTTGCAAAGTTCGTTTTTTATTTCCGAGGCAAATGACATCCGAATCACACTCCGTCTATAAATTATTTATCCTTTTTTTATATCTCTGTGAAGTATTCTTGCCTTGAGATTCTTCTCACTTATATGAAGCTTCATATTTTCTGCAAAGGTAACGCTTCTGTGCTTGCCGCCTGTACAGCCGAAGGCTATTACAAGCTGACTCTTGCCCTCGTGCAGATACTGGGGCAGCAGGAAATCAATAAGGTCAAAGAGCTTTGCTTCAAGAGCCTTTGAGCTTTCAAACTGCATTACATAATCCCGTACTTCTTTATCAAGACCTGTCTTTGGTTTAAGCTCAGGAATATAAAAGGGATTGGGAAGACAACGTACATCGAATACCAGATCCGCCTCGTTGGGAACACCGTACTTGAAGCCGAAGGAAATACAGCTTATAGTCATACTGTCCGAGGGGTTTTCTAAGAACAGATTCAGTACATTTTCTTTTAAAGTGGAGGTTGACATAAGAGTGGTATCTATGTAATAGTCCGCCATCTCTTTTATAGGCTCCAGCATATTGCATTCTGATTCGATAGCTAAATCGATATCCCCGTTGGATATTTCAAAAAGAGGATGACGACGACGGGTTTCTTTGTATCTCTGCTTTATAACACTCTGCTTCGCGTCCACGAAAAGGAGCTTTACGTCAAGGCTTAACTGCTTTAATTTTTCAAGATTTTCATTAAGGTGCAGGAACATAGTTCCGCCTCTGATATCAGTAACTATAGCTATCTTTGATATGGCGTCGTTTTCCTGACATATCTCGGCAAACTGGGGGATAAGCTGAGGTGGCATATTATCGATGCAGTAGTAGCCGATATCCTCGAGTACGTTCACAGCACAGGATTTTCCTCCGCCTGAAAGACCTGTTACAATAACGAATTCCTTTTTCATATACAGTCATCTCCTTTTCTTTTATTTTCCTTATTCCATAAGAAGAACTTCACACTGAAGTTCTACGCCGGTTTCCTTTTTTACGGTTTTCTTTACAATATCGATAACCGAAAGCACATCCTCGCAGGAGGCGTTGCCCTTGTTGATGACAAATCCGCTGTGCTTGGTGCTGACCTCAGCACCACCGCAGGCTGTGCCTTTAAGTCCGCATACCTCTATCAGTCTGCCTGCAAAATCACCCTCAGGTCTTTTAAAGGTACTGCCTGCACTGGGGTATTCAAGAGGCTGTTTATCCTTGCGCTTTTGCATAAGGGTATCCATCTGATTTTTTATTTCTGCCTTGTCGCCCTTTTCAAGCTTTATTTTTACAGAGGTGATGCAGTAATTCTTTTGTGAAAAAATACTATGACGATAGGAGAGCTCCATTTCAGAAACGGGTATTTCCTTTATCTCTCCATTGTCGATATAGCGGCAGGAAACTACTATATCCTTCATTTCTCCGCCGTATGCGCCTGCATTCATATACACGGCGCCGCCGACAGAACCGGGGATGCCATAGGCAAACTCCATTCCTTTAAGGCTGTTGTCAAGAGCCGTCTGACATACCGACATAAGGGATGCACCTGCTTCGCACTCGATAATATCACCGTCGGTACGGATATCGGAAAAATCGCTTCCGATATGCAGTACAACGCCGTTCAGGCCCTTGTCGCTGACCAGCAGATTACTTCCTCTGCCGATGATATAATATTTTATTCCTGATTTTCTGCATTCCTGCATAAGCTCAGATAAAAGAGCCTCGCAGTTTATATTTATCATAACATCACAGGGACCGCCTATTTTAAAGGTGGTGTGATGCTTCATTTCTTCATTGTGCAGTACCGTCGCATTGTACCTTGCGGCAATCTGCTCTATTACTGAATAGTCGTTACAGTTCAAATCCTTTTCTCCTTGGTTTGTTTTGGGATTATGCCTGCTTTAAACGATAGAGGTTAGCCGCACCAACAATACCTGCGTCGTTGCCAAGCTTTGCAATGCCGAGCTTTGTGGACTTTTCAGGGTTGATGCAGTAGCTTTCTCTTGCAATGTATTCTTCAAGAGGCTTTGTCAGGTATTCACCCTCCTTGCAGATACCACCGCCGATGAGTAACATTTCAGGCTGGAAGGTGTTTACTACATTTACAAGACCGCATCCGAGGTAGTTTAAATATTCCTCTACTACTGCCTTACCTGTAGCGTCGTTCTTTCTCATAGCGTCAAAGGCTGTCTTGCCGTCTACGTTTTCGATAGAGCCTGCGATTTCCCACATAGCGCTGTTCTTGTTTTCTTCCATTGCTCTCTTTGTAGCATTGATAAGAGCAGTAGCGGAGCTGTATGCCTCAAAGCAACCCTTTCTGCCACAGCCACACTGTCTGCCGTTATATTCGATAACAGAGTGACCAAGCTCACCGCCGCAGAAGTTGAAGCCTGTATAAATCTGACCGTCAATGATGATACCACCGCCGACGCCTGTGCCGAGAGTGATAACAACTACGTTCTGATAGCCTTTGCCTGCGCCGTTGATAACCTCGCCATAAGCGGCAACGTTGGCGTCATTTTCCACATATACATCCTTGCCGAGTCTTTCCTTTAAAAGTCCGCCGATGTTTGTGTTGTTGAAGCCTAAGTTGCAGGAGTAGAGAACTACGCCTGTATTTCTGTCAGCAACACCGGGAGTACCGATACCGATGCTTTCGATTTCGTCTACAGAGATACCTGCATCTGCACAGGCAAGCTTTACGCCTTCGGCGATGCTGTCTGCGATTTCCTCGGCAGGACGGGGGAGGTTTGTCTTTATGTTTGACTTGCCGATAATCTGGAAATTATCATCCACTACGCCTACCTTGATATTTGTTCCGCCTAAATCAATTCCTATATTGTACATTTTATTTTTCCTTTCATATATGTTTTATTTTATTCTTGTTTTTGTGGTTTTATTCTGCCGTTAATTCGGCGTTTGTTTTAAAGCCCCTGGAACGTAAAAAATTCTCAAAGCGTTCTAAATCAGCATTCAGTACAAGCTCCTCGGGAAAATCGATCTCCTTCAGTAACTCTTCTGCCTGCCGGAAGGCTCCCACCTTATCGTGAAAATGTGCGTCGGAGTTAATCATTATACTGCATCCGTTTTTTGCACAGGTGGGGAGTATCAGATGTTTGAGCCTCTCAATCGATCTGTTACTGCGGAAGCGGCTTACATTGAATTCTACCGCCACATTCTTTTCTTTACATGCTTTTGTGACTTTCTCCACATCAAGGGGAAAATCGGGGGAGTCGATGTGTCCGAGTACAAAGACCTTAGGGTTATCAAGCACTCCCAAATATGCGCTTGTAATCTGTTCCTCTGTTCCGTAGGGCATACATCCTCCGTGCATGGATGCTACCATCCAGTCAACATTTCCATAGATATATTCGTTTACATCAAGCTTTCCGTCAAAGCTGATTATATCAGCCTCTATACCCTTTACAACTCTTACGCCGTAAAGAAAATCGGGGATAACTCTCATATTGCAGAAGTGCCACTCGTGAGGACTATCGGGCATCATAACCGAATGATCGGTCATAGCCATATAGGAAAGTCCTCTTTCTGACGCCGCCTTTGCGTTTTCCGTAACGGTGGAATAAGCATGGGTGCAGGCGATGGTATGCGTATGCATATCCGCTACAAATTTCATTGTTATTACCTTCCTGTTGTTCTTTCTTTATATAAATTACAGACTGTGTACCGTATCGGAGCCTTCCATATCAAGACCTAAATTGTCAAGAAGCTCCTGAGCCGCATTGTAGCCCATCTTTTTCTGTCTGTTGTTCATAGCGGCAACCTCTAAGATAACCGCTAGGTTTCTACCGGGCTTAACAGGGATTGTGAGAGAGGGCACCTTTACGCCTAAAATGGATATGTAGTGATTATCAACGCCCATTCTGTCGTAAATCTTTTCGGGATTCCACAGCTCAAGCTCTACAACCATATCTATCTTTTCGTTTACCTTTACAGCACCCATACCAAAGAGCTGACGGGCATTGATGATACCGATACCGCGAAGCTCTAAGAAGTGTCTGATGTTATCGGGTGAGCTGCCTACAAGAGTGATATTGGACGCCTTTCTGATTTCTACTGCGTCATCGGCAATAAGACGGTGACCACGCTTTACAAGCTCGATGGCGGTTTCTGACTTACCTACGCCGCTTTCGCCCAGGATAAGCATACCTTCGCCGTATACCTCGATAAGTACGCCGTGACGGGTGATTCGGGGAGCAAGCTGAAGGCTTAAATATGCAACCAGCTTTGAAGTAAAGGTGGATGTACTTTCCTCGCTACGAAGCAGGGGTACGCCGTAGGTTTCGGCATATTCCTTCATCTGATCGGCAACCTCAAGACCTCTTGAAACGATAACTGCCGCAGGCTTCATAGAAAAGAACTTCTTCAGACGCTGAATTCTTATCTCTGCTCCGCACTGGTTTAAGTATGCAGTTTCGGAGTTGCCTATTATCTGTATTCTGTTGTTGTCAAAATATTCGTAGAAGCCTGCAAGCTGAAGTCCGGGACGATTTACATCAATGTCGCTGATGTAGATATTTGCAGGATCTTCAGGAGTGTGGATAACTTCGAGCGAATGCTCGTCGATAATTGATTTTAAGGATACGGTAAATTCCTGTGCCATTTGAATTTTTCCTTTCGGTGTAATGGATTGTGAAGCGGTATTTTTTCATCCTCAGGTTAACGCTTCCATACATATTTAATTATACTACATCCGAAGGCTTATTGCAAGCAAAAATTCTAATTATGGACAAAAATAACCGTCGCCGTGGCAGATACCACAGCGACGGGATTCTTTTATCTGTTTTAAGGCTTATTTCTTGGATGCAAGAAATTTGTAAACAATAGCCGCCAGAGCGCCGCCAACCAGGGGAGCTACGATGAATACCCATACATTTGCGAGAGCGTCGCCGCCTACGAATAATGCAGGACCAAAGCTACGTGCAGGGTTTACGGATGTACCTGTAAAGGAGATACCTAAAATGTGTACAAGTGTTAAGGAAAGACCGATAACAATACCTGAAACAGCGCTGTTTTCTGTCTTTGATGTAACGCCTAAAATAGCGATTACAAATACAAAGGTGAGGATGATTTCAACAAGGATGGAAAGAAGGATATCGCCCTTGAACAGTGCGTTTGCACCAAGTCCGCTTTCCTTGCCGACTAAAGCCATAAGAACTGCCGCACCTGCTGTAGCACCGATAAACTGTGCTAAAACATAGCCGATGAAGTCCTTTACTGAAATCTTGCCGCTGATCAGCATTGCGATAGAAACCGCAGGGTTGATGTGACAGCCTGAAATGTTGCCAATGGAGTATGCCATAGCAACGATAACAAGACCGAAGGCAAGAGCTGTTAAGAGATAGCCTGTTCCGTTTGCGGCGGAGCAACCTACTACTGCGGCTGTACCGCAGGCGAACAATACCAGTACAAAGGTACCGATAAATTCAGCAATGTACTTTTTGATTGATTCCATAATGATTTTTTCCTTTCGGTTTTATTTACCGCCTCGGCGGTTTTTTACATTCTGATTATACTACAGTATGGTATATCTTGTCAAATGATTCCTGTAAAAGAAAACAACAATTCCGACAGATATACAGATACACATGCGGCTATAGCAACTATTGTCAGGTCCTTTTCGAGTATAGCAAATATCACCGCTACTAAAAGTCCTACGGTTGCCGAAGCAACGCTTCCTGTTGCATACAGCGCCGCAGGAAAGGTCATTGCGGCAAGTACGGTATAGGGTATGTAGTAAAGAAAGGATTTTATAAAGATGTTCTTTATCTTCTTTCTCATTGCCGCAAAGGGTATGGCTCTTATAAGATAGGTTGAGCCCGACATAATGAGCAGATATATTAAAAACTGTCCGTTATCCATTGTCAGATTCCTCCTTTACAGGGAAGATAAACGCACCGACAAGGGCGGCAAGTATAGCGCAGACGCTTATGGAAATACCTGATGATATTTCCTTCAGTACAGGTGTGTAGAAGAATATACAGCTCAGTGCAATCGCTGTCAGTACAACAATAGCAAGCGAGAGCGATTTTTTAGCCTTTGGCGCTATTATAGCCACAAACATTCCGTATATGGCAATGCATAAAGCTGACATAAGCTCATCGGGGAGAATGTTGCCGAGTAGCGCTCCCGTAAGAGTACCCATAGTCCAGCCAAGCCAGGGGATAAGGGAAAGTCCCGTAAAAAAGGAGCGGGAAACCGACTCTTCATTTGACGCTACCGCAAATATCTCATCTGTTATAAAAAAGCCAAGCAGCCAGCGGTATATCCCTCTGAATTTACTGTCAGTCTTCTGCGACAGGGAAATAGCCATAAAGGAATATCTCACATTGACGGTAAGCTGGGATATCAGCATTTCAATATACTGTCCGGGGTTTACCATTATGCCTATACCTGCAAGCTGACCTGCGGAGGTCACTGTTACCATTGATATTATTACAGCCTGCCACCAGTGAAAGCCCATTGACACAGCCATAATGCCGAAGGAGAAGGAAACAGACAGGTAGCCCAGTCCTATCGGAATACCTGATTTCAGTCCCCTTAAAAACGAATTCTTGATTTTCAAACTAGTTCATCTCTCTTTTTATTCTTAGTCGCCGTTCCACAGATTATAGTATTTCAGCGCCTTTTTCATAAAGTCCTCTGTTATCCCGAAATGCTCGGACAATTCCCACAGCTCGGTAACGGAGTTTTTTAATGCCTTTATAAGTGCCTTTCTCGGGACGGTATTTCTTATTGCCCACACATCTGCTCTGCGCTCCATTCTTCCTCTTGTTGTGACAGGACAGTTTTCATCGTAAAAGGAATCTGTAACGCAATGTCCAAGCTCGTGGGCGGATTTTACCTTATAGTCGGCGTGACTGCGTACTTTTTTTCTGTCTATGGCGATAATACACAGACCGTTGATGCTGTGACTGAGAGCCTCTTCTTTACCCATAAGCTCCATATCTATTATAGGAATATCTTCACGTTGTGCTATCTTCATAAGCTTATCCAATTTTCACGCCTCCCTTTATTTAAGGTTTTAAATCTTATTTACCTTCTTCTTTTTGCTTTTGTCTGTATTTTAAATGCTCCATAGCAAGTCTTTTTACGTCGTCCAAAACGTCGTCGTCAATTTCGGTATCGCCGAAAAGTGCGAATTTCAGCTTGCTGTCTGAAATAGATATGCTGTCTGTTTCGCTCAGCAGAAAATCCGTATCTGTACCGAAAAATTCTGCAAGCATTCGTAGTGTGTCGAAATCAGGTTCACGCTTTCCCAGCTCATAAAGGCTGTAGCCCTGCTTTGTCATGCCTAAATGCTCCGCTATTTCTGCCTGGGAATAACCCTTCTTTTTGCGGAGAGCTTTGATATTTTCTGAAAAAATACTCATAGCTTAGACCTTCCTTTTTTTATTTTTTGGTAACCTGTATTTTAACTTCGGTTACCTGCACTTGTAATTATATCAACAATATGTTGTATAGTCAACAAGCTGTTGTAAAATTCTACGTTTTTTACAACAAGAGCAACAAATTGTTGTCTTTTTGTCGGCGTATTTCACAAATCGTAAAAAATCGGTAAACAAACTGTTGACAAATTTCAAAACTTGTGTTATCATCTTGTCAAAGGACAACGAAACGTTGACTAAAATATATAACAGCTTCTTTGCTTATGATAATAGCAAAAGATAAGTACGATAGAAAGGACAGAAAGGAGGAACTATGTACATCTGCAGTGAATGTAAAAATACCTTTTTTGAGGACGAGCTTGACTATATTTCCGATGATATGGGAGAATGCTGGGGATATACCGCCTACCGCAGACGAAGATGCTGTCCCCTTTGCAAGGGCGAGGTAGAAAGCTGTAATGAAGCGGAAAGGGGGTGATAGTATAAACAGCAAATATCAGGAATATCTGACAGAAAAGGGACGGGAAAAGCTTGCAGGCTACAGCTCTATGGGATATGATACGGCGATGATTGCAGAAAAAATCGGAGTGACGGAAAAGACTCTGCTTATGTGGTGCAGTAAGTATCCCGAAATAAACGAGGCTGTCCACAGCGGCGGTGATATGGCGGACAGACTTGTGGAAAAGGCTCTCTTCAAAAGGGCGGTGGGATATACTCAGACCGAAAGGGTGAGTCAGCTCAGCAAGGAAGGGGATATGGAGCTTGTCAAGGTGGTAGAAAAGGAGGTAATGCCCAGCACCACAGCCCAGATATTCTGGCTAAAGAACAAATGCGGCTATGAGTGGGACGGAAAGACTGAGGACGAGGACGATGCAGGCGGAGTTGTGCTACTCCCGGAGGTGGAAAGAAATGGCGGATAATATTATATGGACTCCTCAACCAAAGCAGATACAGTTCTTATGCCGCCCTGAATACGAAGCCTTATACGGTGGTGCGGCAGGTGGCGGCAAGTCGGATGCCTTGCTTGCGGAGGCTCTTCGTCAGGTGCATATACCCCATTACAGAGCTATCATATTCCGCAAGACCTATCCGCAGTTATCGGAGCTTATAGACCGTTCAAGAGAGCTTTATTCCATGGCTTTTCCAAAGGCGGTATATAGTGCTACCCATCATTGCTGGACGTTTCCGTCGGGCGCAAAAATCTACTTCGGTAGTATGCAGTATGCGAAGGATAAGACACAGTACCAGGGCAAACGTTACGATTTTATCGGCTTTGACGAGCTTACACACTTTACCTTCGAGGAGTACAGTTATATGTTCTCCCGTAACAGACCTGGTGGCGAGGGTACAAGGGTGTATATAAGAGCTACCGCAAACCCCGGTGGAATAGGCCACAGCTGGGTAAAGCAGAGATTTATAACCGCCGCAAAGCCTATGACTCCGATTATAGATACCTATACCGTCTATGACCCGTCAGGAAAGCAGATAAAGATAAACAAAAGCCGTATCTTTATCCCGGCAAGCGTTTTTGATAATCAGAAGCTACTTTCCAACGATCCCGAATATCTTGCTTCTCTTGCAATGCTGCCTGAAGCGGAAAAGAATGCTCTGCTCTACGGAGATTGGGACAGCTTTTCGGGACAGGTGTTTTCTGAGTGGGTGGATGATAAGAATCACTACGAAGACAGACAATGGACTCACGTTATAGCTCCCTTCAGGATACCGAAGGACTGGACAGTAGTCCGTGGCTTTGACTTCGGCTATGCTAAACCTTTCTCGGTAGGCTGGTATGCGGTTGACCGCAGAGGATGTATATACCGCGTCGCAGAGTATTACGGCTGTACCGAAACTCCCAACACGGGTATAATGATAAATCCAGTAGAGATAGCGGCAGAAATAAAGCGTATCGAGAGCGAAAACGAGAATCTGAGGGGCAGAACGATAACAGGCATAGCCGATCCGTCAATCTTCGACAGAAGCCGTGGAGAAAGCGTTGCTGATCTGATGGCTATGTCACCTAACTTTATTCTCTGGAGCGGTGGAGATAACACAAGAATAGCAGGGAAAATGCAGTATCATTACCGCTTTATGTTCAATAAAGACGGACTGCCTATGTTCTACTGCTTCAACACCTGCAAGCACTTTATCCGCACTATCCCTGCTCTTGTCTACGATGACAAGAAGGTTGAGGATATCAACACAGACCAGGAAGACCACATCTACGATGAATGCAGATACGTACTGATGGCGAATCCTATGACCGCTCCGAGAGAAAGAGCGGAAGTACCCTATACGGATGATCCGTTGGAACAAAGAAGAAAAAACAACAACTATTTATTCTACAATATCTGAAAAGGAGGCAATTTTGAGTAAATTAAAGAAAATCGGCAGAAACGACCTTATTCGTGCCGTGCAGATACTTAAAAAGTACAAGGCAGGTAAGGCGAATCTTGAAAATCGCATAATATCAAACGAACAATGGTGGAAGATGCGCCACTGGGGAGAGATAGGCGGTAATGAATACGATGTAAATCGTCCCCGACCTGCGTCAGCATGGCTTTTTAACTCTATTGCAAATAAGCACGCCGACGCAATGGATAATATTCCTGAGCCTACGGTTTTACCCAGAGAACAGGATGATGAAACAGCGGCAAAGGGACTGTCTGAAATGCTTCCCGTCGTACTGGAAAGAGCAGGCTACGAAAAGCTGTACAGCGATATGTGGTGGTACAAGCTGAAAAACGGTACAGCCTGCCAGGCGGTACTCTGGGATAGCTTCCTTGATAATGGCAGAGGTGATATTGCTATAAAGAATATCGACCTTTTAAACCTTTTCTGGCAGCCCGGTATCAAGGATATTGAAGAAAGCAGAAACGTCTTTTACGTAACTCTTTACGATAACGATCTGCTTTGCGAAATGTACCCCGAGCTTAAAGGAAGGCTTGGCGGCGATACCGTGAATATAGCAGGCTACAAGACGGATGATAATATTGACGTCTCGGATAAGTCGTCGGTTATCGACTGGTATTATAAGAAAAGGACTGCAAGGGGTGATATTCTTCACTATTGCCGTTTTGTGGGCGATACGGTGCTTTATGCAAGCGAGGATGACGAGCTTTGCGAAAAGGGCTTTTATGAGCACGGCAGATATCCCTTTGTGCTGGACCCTCTTTTTATGCAGGAGGGCAGTCCCTGCGGCTTTGGCTACATAGACATTATGCGTGACGCACAGATGTACATTGATAGGCTTGGCCAGGTGATTTTAGAGCATACGGTACAGATGAGCCGAAAGCGATTCTTTATAAAACATAACGGAGCTGTAAGAGAAGAGGAATTTGCAGACTTCCGCCGTCCATTTGTCCATGTGGCAGGTAATCTTTCTAACGACGATATCAGGGAGATTCGTCTTGAGCCTCTTGACAGCGCTGTAATGACCGCTATGAACAACAAGATAGAAGAACTGAAGGAGACCAGCGGCAACAGGGATTTCTCCCAGGGAGGCACAGCGGGAGGCGTTACTGCGGCAAGCGCTATAGCGGCGCTTCAGGAGGCAGGTAACAAGCTGTCCCGTGATATGATAAAGGGAAGTTATTTTGCCTTTACAAATGTCTGCTATCTGATAATCGAGCTTATAAGACAGTTCTACGACACGCCGAGAGTTTATCTTTTATCAGGAGATTACAAGAGCTTTGACAACAGTTTGTTAAAGGATAAGGAAAGATTCCTTTTCGGAGAGGCTATGGAGCCGCACAGACCTGTTTTTGATGTCATCTGCAAGGCGGCTAAGAAATCTCCTTTTTCAAAGGCGGCACAGAACGAGCTTGCCAAGGAGCTTTTCCATATAGGCTTTTTCAGACCTGAATTATCAGAGCAGGCTCTTGCGGCAATCGAGATAATGGACTTTGAGGGCAAGGAAAATATAAGAGAATCCATAGCTAAGATAGCAGAGCAGTTCAGAATGTCGCAGACTTCCGTGCAGACTGGCGGTGATTTGATGTGACGGATGTTATCGTAAAAAAGACTTCCCTTGGCAGAGAGATAACTATAAAAGGTCACGCCGGTGACGGCAGAGCGAAAGAGGGCAGTGTGGTATGTGCGGCACTCAGCACCCTTGCCCAGACTATAGCTCAGAATCTTTATGACGCCGAGGATGAAGGAGATGTGGATATTATCGATATCACACTTAAATCAGGCAATACGATAATTTCGTATATTACCGATAATGAAGATGTAAACCGTGTGGTGGACAGTATATGCAAGGGCTTCTGGCTTGTCGCAGACTGTTTCCCCGAAAGGGCTGCATTTGACATTATATAAAAGCTGATATGAAAGGAGGTGATAAAATGGATCTGACACTTTTCGAAGAAGCAACCGAAACAGCACAAACGGAAGAGCCCGTTTCCGAAGCATCAAAGCCTTGTGAAACCGATAACGACCTTTCTTCTGCCGACAGATTCTACAATACTGTAAGAGAGATAAAAAATCGTCAGCATAGCGCCGACAGAGAGCTTGTCACTCTTATTGCAAAAAAGCTCGGCATATCTGACAGGGATTATGACGGCATAAGAGCGGAGCTTGCCGAAAAAGCAGAAGAGAATACCTCTGACGATTTTTCCGAAAGGCTCAAAATGTGGCAGGAAAGAGAATCCGAGGTGCAAAAGCTCTATCCTGAGTTTGTCCTTGCAAATGAACTGCAAAATCGTGATTTCTTCAACCTTTGCTATAATGGTGTTGACGTTATGACAGCCTATCAGGTACTCCACCTTGATGATATCATAATGTCGGCTATGAGCTATGCGGTATCGGAGCTTAAAAGGGCAGGGATGCTGAACGGTTCTGCATCGGGCAGAGTGAGAGAAGGTGCTCTTGACAGCGGTGCAGAAAGGACAAAACAGGAAAAACCAAAGCTCACAAAGAAGGAAAGAAATGAGCTGATACGAAGAGCCGAGAGAGGCGAAACAGTAAGACTTTAAGTTAAACAGAGAAAGGAAAACAAAATGAAAAAGTATTTTAATTTCAGAATCGATCTTTTTGAAACACAGACCACATCTCAGGATTCCTTATCCGCTGAGATGAAGACCTTCTATGAGAATACACTCATAGACAATGCAGAGCCCAAGCTTGTACATGACCGCTTCGGTGATAAGTATCCTATCCCCAAAAATGGTGGTAAGACGATAGAATTCAGAAAGTACAGTCCTTTACAGAAGGCGACAACTCCCCTTGTAGAAGGTGTTACCCCTGCAGGAAACTCCCTTTCTGTTACCAATGTGACAGCTACGGTAAATCAGTACGGCGACTATATCAAGATATCCGATATGCTGGAGCTTACAGCTATTGATAACAATGTGGTACAGTCCACAAAGCTGTTGGGCAGTCAGTCGGGCAGAACTCTTGATACTATCACAAGAGAAATACTCAACGCCGGCACAAACGTAATCTATGCGGCAAAGGGGGATGGCACAGAGGTGCTTTCAAGAGAAAATCTTGACAATACCTGCGCCCTTACGGTTGATACCATCTTCAAGGCTTCTGCACAGCTTGAAGGCATGAATGCCGACGGTATCGACGGCGAAAACTATGTGGCTATCATTCATCCTTACGCGGCGTATGACCTTATGAGATGTCCCGAGTGGATAGACGTACATAAGTACGCAGAGCCTGAAAGTATTTTCAAGGGCGAAATCGGTGCTATCGGTAACGTGCGCTTTGTAAAGTCCACAGAAGCAAAGATATGGAAGGATGAAAGCTGCCCCGAGGGACTTGCAGTATTCTCAACTCTTGTACTCGGTGCACACGCTTATGCGGTAACAGATGTTACAGGCGGCGGACTTCAGCACATAGTAAAGCAGCTGGGCTACGGCGACGACCCTCTTAACCAGAGAGCGTCCGTGGGCTGGAAGGCTACAAGAGTAGCAGAGATTCTCTCCGATGAATATATGGTAAGAATCGAAAGCTGTTCTCCCACCTATTCTGCAAAGACAAACGCCAACTAATTAAAAATCCCCTCGGGCGTCAGCCCGGGGGATAAAATATAGAAAGGAATTTTATAATGACAAAGAAAATAAATGACCTTAAAGAGCTTGTTACCATAAAGCTTTTTAAGGACGGAGAAAAATATAACGATGATGTTTTCGTATCGGTTAACGGAAACAATTATCAGATAAAAAGAGGCGAAACGGTAAAGGTTCCTATGTTTATAAAGCTCCAGCTTGACAAGGCAGAGGAGCAGAGAAAAAAGGCGGAATATTACCGTGACGAAGGATGGAAGCAGTCCCTTATAATTCAGGAGGGCAAGAATTGATAAAGGAAAGGAGCGCTTATGACAATAAAAGAAGCGATAGAAAAAACCAACCGACTGCGCCCGAATAGCTTTTCCCACGATGAAAAGACTGATTGGCTGATTGATTTTGAAAGCCGTATCTATAACGAGATATATTCCGTGCACAAGTGCGATGTCCCGTTTACGGACCTTGCACAGATAACCGATGACACCGAGCTTTTTGCGGTTTCTCCCTATGATGAGATGTATCTGCTGTATCTTTGCTCTATGGTGGATTTCTCCAATGCGGAATACGACCGTTACAACAACGATATGGCAAGACTTGCCGATCTGTACGGAGATTACGAACGATACTGGAATAACACCAGCGAAAGCGCACTATCTACGGTTATTATCGGATAGGAGGCGCTATGCAGTACAGACGACTGATAAACACGGCAAATACAGAAAGATATCAGACCCGCTTCGGCGGTATCAACCTACAGAACGGCACACCTCTCGGAGAATGGGAGGAGCTTCACAATATGACGGCTGAGAGCTACCCTGCGGTATGCTCATCACAGCTTCGCAGATTCAGAAGTCTGCCTTCTGATATGACAGGCTTTATGATGCGAAACGACAGTCTTGTATATACCACAGCAGATGCTATCATAGTCGGAGATAAGGAGCTGAAGCTGACTCTTACCGAGGGACAGAAGAAGCTTGTTTCTATGGGTGCATACATTGTTGTACTTCCTGACTGGATAGTTATAAACACAGAGGATATGACTCTTGTTGACGGTACCTTTACAGACGAATCTACAGCAACAACTATCACAGGCGGCAGACTTACCGAAGCAAATACCAATATGACCTCTCCGTCCGTTGATATACATAAGGACCTTTACTTCCTGACCGATGCAAGCAACAGCGAGGTTAAAAAGCTCAAGGAGGGCGATACGGTAAAGGTGTCCTATGCGTATAACGGCAAGGCTAAATCCCTTGTGCTTACCATAGCGGATGTCAGCACGACTGAAAGCTATGTGGAAGAGGGGCAGATTGCGGTGGTATTTGACACAAGCGGACAGTACAGCGATACCTATTACTTCTTCACAGAGGGTAGAAAAATGAGTGCAGGCAGACCTTATACAAGCTTTGATAATGTAAAGCTTGAAAAGTCTGCGGAAATACAGAAGGCTGAAATACCTGATATGGATTATGAGCTTATTGTAGAGCATAATAACCGCCTGTGGGGATGCTCCTCGGATAATCACGAAATATACTGTTCAAAGCTTGGCGATCCCTTCAGGTGGAGAGAATACAGCGGCATTTCTACCGATTCATATGCGGTAACGGTAGGCTCTGACGGAGATTTTACAGGCAGTACGGTCTACAATGACAGCGTTTTATTCTTCAAGGAAAACTGTGTGCATATCGTCTATGGCACAAAGGCTTCAAACTTCACGTTAAGCACCATCGAGCTTCGTGGAGTGCAGAAGGGTAGTTATAGTTCCATCTGCAAGTCAAACGGACTTCTGTACTACAAAGCTCCTGAGGGTATATTCGTTTTCAATGGCAGTACATCCGTAAGAGCTGACGGAAGACTCGGAAGTGATATAAAGGATACCGCAGTCGGTGTAGCAGATGACAATGCAGTCTATATGGCTACAGATGATACAGTCTATGTCTATGACTATCTGCACGACAACTGGCATACCGAGTCCCTTGACAGCAATACAGTCGAAATGCTTTCGGGATACAACTACGGCGGTGCTTTGTACCTTGTGGCAAGGGTAGACGAGGATTTCAGGCTTTATCTTATGCGAGGTATAGACGATACTATGACACAAACTGCGCATAGTATGTCCTTTGAGCTTCAGACGGGTGAATTAAACCGCATAGGAGCTATAATGCGGCATATATCAAAGCTCCGCTTTGTGGTAGGTACAGACAGCTCATATGATGCCGTAGCCTTTGATATACAGATTTCCTACAATGGCGGCGAATTCAAAACCGTGTACAGCTTTGACAGTAAGGCTTCAAAGCCTGCTACAGAGATATTCACAGTACCTGTTATCCCGATGCGCTGTCAGAGGATGAAGCTGAAGATATCAGGCACAGCAGAAAATACCACATACACAAGCTCATCTGCCTTTACTCTTTACGGCATTTATTACAATACCGAAGGAGGTACGGAGCTTGGCTGAGAATATAAACATTGATTTTATGCCCAACCGCAAAACAGCAGATACACAGAGAGTCGGAGTAGTCGAGGATTATCTGAAGCTGCTTACCGACAGAACAAAGTTCTGCTTTTCAAGTGTGTATGATGATTTTGCCGATATGGGAAAGCGCATAGAGTATCTTGAAAACTATTCTCTTGCGATGCCTTCCTCCGTAGACCTGACGGTGGATAGTGCTGTTATCATTCAGGAAGCTGAAAGCCAGCAGGTAGTACACAATTTTACAAAGGTGCATTATGTGGATGGAAATACAATCGGCTACGGCGATACACTCAGCGCCATTATCTGCAATGGTGTACTGATAAACGGCTCCCAGAACAGGGATTATCAGAACGGCTCGAAATACAAGTATCTTTCATTCCCGAAGGGATATGGCTTCAATGCACCGGGCGTAAGTACAAAAATAGAATCCGTAACTGATATCGTTGTAGATGTGGCGGTAGAGACTGTATATGATACATATAAAAATCTCAGAAGTCAGATAACCGTTACGAATGCCGGGAACGGTGGGAGAGCCAATTTTACGCTTGCCCGTTTTAGCGCAAATAACGGTGAGGATTATGCAGTTTTCCCTTATTGGGACAGAATAAGTCCACCCTCTGAGGATTATCCTTATGGCTCAGTACAAATAAATTTTGATACAATTGTTTGTGAAGATGGAGTATGGGAAAGGCAATATACGCAATTCGGCGCATACCTGTACGTGTCTTTTGCCTCCGAAGCGGAATACAATGCCGCAATCGGTCTTACAAGTGAGCCTCTGGAGCGGGCAAAGCTTCAGGATTTTCAGTACCTTGTACCCGAAAGTCAGATAATTGTAGATAAGGAGCTGTCTGAAGGTAGCGACAACACTATAGCTAATTCCACGGTAGCGAAGGCACTTTCCTTAAAGGCTGATAAGGAGGCTATCGAGGAGCTGACTCTTGCGGTTGACAGTAAGGCTGATACTATTGAGCTTGAAGCACTTGCGAAAATCGTGAGCGGAAAGGCTGAAAAGTCAGAAGTGCAATCAATTTCACAGGCGGTAGAGGGTAAAGCAGAGCAGTCGGAGGTTACAGCCTTGTCGGAGGACTATAACGCATCAAAAACCGACTTTGATACCCGTATAAGAAAGCTTGCGACCGCATCAGCAAATCACGGTATCATCCTCAACGAACACGCAGATGAGCTTTTGCTGAAAGCGGATAAAACAGAAGTAACAGCACTTCAGAGCGATGTGACGGAGCTGCAGAAGAGCAGAAGAAACTACATATACAATTCCGCATTTCTGTACGGCTCGGACGGATGGGTGCTTGATACAAACTGCGCTGTGGATAAAACCAGGCTGTATAACTGTCATCCTACAGTAAAGCTC
>JAGAVH010000013.1 GCA_017942025.1 Ruminiclostridium sp.
GCATCATATCGGGAGCCGGCATCTGGGGCATTTCCATAGCAGGTGCTGGCGCCGGTGTCGGAGCAGGAGCAGGAGTAGGTGTCGGTGCGGGAGCAGGTGCTGGTGCCGGCTCAGGCTCTGCTGAACCATCATCAAGCATACCGCTCATTCCAAGGAGCTTATTTGCAAGCTCCTCTGCAAGACTTACGTCAAGCACCGATATAAATTCTGATTTTATTACACCGTCGATAGTCAGGTCGAAGTTTACCGCCGCTACTATGGTGTCATCGTCAAGCTCCTGTAAATCGCCTATCTTTACGTCTGAAAGTATGTAGGGCGTAGGAGTTGATATGTCAATATGCGTTCCTAAAAAGTCGGAAAGTGCTGTTGCTGAAGCGCCCATCATCTGGTTCATAACCTCGGAGACAGCGCTGATATTCAACTCATCAAATTCAAAGTCGGGAGAGATGACAGGAGGCATACCCATAAGCTGATTTAAAATAAGCTGTACGTCATCCTGCTTTAAAATCATCAGGTTAGAACCTGAAAGTCCCTTTACATATACTATCTTTACTGCAATGGCAGGCTCCAGTCTGTCATAGTTCAGCTCGCCTACCCTGACAACGCTTACCTTCGGAGTGGTTATCCATACCTTGCAGTTGAGCAGTTCTGAAACGGCGGTCGCCGAGCTGCCCATACTTATATTCATAACCTCACCGACGGCGTCAAGCTGCAGATCCGTCAAGATGTTATTTTCGGACATTATCTTTACCTCAATTCTTCAGAATATTATCTATCTTGAATGCTTTCTTATTGTTGTATGTACCCAGCTTTCCGTCAAACCAGTAGGTTTCGCCTATCTTCATTGTAGCGTTGGCTGTTATCGGCTTATCAAGCGGAATTATATCGCCCACCTGAAGTCCGAGTACATCCTTCAGTTCAAGATTGGTATCAGCAAGTACGGCTGTAACCGTAAGTTCGGTATCGCCCAGACCCTTCAGGATAATTTCCTTTCTTTCAGCCTCCTTTGTGGCTGCTGAAACACGTCTGCCTGATGAGAACTTTGCTGAGAATTTCTTCATTATCTGATCCATCGTAAGTGCTGACATACAGAAGGAGATAACCGATTTTGACTCGTTTATCGTAACCTCCATAGCAACGATGATCATAGTTTCGTCCGCGTCTGACGCAGAAATCACACGGGAGTTGGTTTCTATATTGAGAAGCTTCGGATTCGTATCCACATAACCATCCCAGGCATCCTGCAAATGTGATGTAAACCTATTTATTATACCGCGCATAACATTGATTTCAATTTCTGTAAAATCTCTGTCTGCGTCCTGATAACTGCCTCTGCCGCCGAGCATTCGGTCTATCATTGTAAAGGTAAGTGAGTTGGAGAGCTGTAATACTGCACTGCTCTCCTCTATATCCTCATCCTTTATGCCGATATCTATAATACCCATTATAGTGTAATCCGGCAGAGCGTTACTGAATTCGAAATATTTCTGTTCCTCTATACTTGCAAGGCTTACCTTGCAGTAAAGTCTTAATAGTCCCGTTATATACGAGGAAAGATGTCTGGCATAGCTCTCGAAGATTCGTTCGAGTATCTTGATCTGCTCTTTAGTGAACTTTTTCGGAGTGCGGAAATCGTATTCCTTGACTTCGTTTTTGTCATCCTTGGTATCAAGCTCTATCTTTTCGCCCGAAAGCACGCTGTTGAGCATCGCGTCTATCTGCTCTTGTGTGAGGGTTTCAGCCAAAAATTCATCCCTCCCTTTCTGATATGCTTTTTGTATCCGCAGACGCTGCAGGTCTGCTTTTTATCTGTTTATTCTATTCTGCACTACTTTCAGGTGCAGAGGTGAGTATATCTGTAGGAATTCCTGTTGTGGGCTTCTGGAAGATGGGACCGGCATTGCTGTTATCACCGGTATTGCCTGAACCTTCGCCCTCGTACTTGCTTTCAAGTCCGTCGATTATTTCACCTACTACATTCTTGTCTGCCTCACTCTGATTCTTGTCATTTTCATCATAAGGATCGGAGGGTAAACCGTCAAGTCTGTATTCGTATTTCAATATATCGTCAATGACCGCCTGAGATGTCATATCAAGGTCGTCACGTACAATCATCATTTCAACACGTCTGTTCTGTGCTCTGCCTTCATCAGTGTCATTATCCGCTATGGGAGAGTAACATGCCTTTCCTTCTACAGTAAACTTCTGACTGTCAAGCATCTTGTTATAGTCCGCATATTTTACTACGCTGGAAGCTCTTGCCGCTGACAGGTCCCAGTCATTTACCTCTGATACAGCCATCGCAGTATGTCCTGATACCGAGCAGGATTTTACAAATTCGTTTACCGCTCTGATACCGGGCATTATCTTGTTCATCGCTTGCTTGCCTTCTTCCTTTAAAACGGCACTGTTTCCGTCGAAAAGAATGGTATTGTCAAAGCGGATGAATATTCTTGTGGGGGTCTGCTGTATTGTTACATACTGCCCTAAATCACTTTCCTCAATGGTTGTGCTGAGATAGCTGTAGAGCTGATTGAAGTTCTGGGGAAGTCCCTCTATCTCCTCGCTATTGTTACCGCTTGATTCGGGATTCGGGGGAGCCTGTGCATTACCGTTTGATTCGGTTGCATTGTTGTTAGGCATTTCGTCCATTACAAAGGGGTTTATATATGTTCCGCTTGAAGTGAACGCCTGATATATGTACTGCCATTTGGTTTCATCTACCGATGAAGCGGAATAAAGGAGTACGAAAAAGCAAAGGAGCAGCGTTACCATATCCGCATAAGTATCCAGCCAGTTACCCTTTTCGGGTTCTTTGGCTTCTCTTCTTTTAGCCATATCAACGCCTGCCTTTCTTTCTGAATTTTACTGTACTACGAAAACTATCTCCGTAACTAAATAATTATAACATATTTCTGCTGATTTTTCAAGCATTATTCCTTTTTTGAAGCGGGTTTTTTCTTGGTATTCTGAGGAAGCATAAATTCCAGCTTCTCCTGAATAAGTCTGGGGTTGGAGCCTGCCGCAATCGCAAGTACGCCTTCCTCGATTATCTGCATACATAAAACTTCGTCATCGTGTGTATTTTTAAGAGAACTTGCAATAGGTGCAAAGATAACGTTTGAGAAGAGCGAGCCATAGAAGGTTGTGATAAGAGCAACCGCCATACCGCCTGAAAGGTCGCTGGAGTCTGTACCCATACCACGGAGCATGTTTACAAGACCTACGAGAGTACCTAACATACCGAAGGCAGGGAATACTGAGACACCCTTTTCGTAGAAAGCTCTGCCTGCTTCGTGACGGGCACACATAAAGTCAATGGCGTCGTCCAGCATCTGTCTTACCTTATCGGGGTCATTGGCGTCAACTATGAGCATAAGGCTTTCCTTCATAAAAGGATCGTTGCACTTGTTTGCACTGTCTTCAAGAGCGATAAGACCCTTACTACGTGCAATTTTAGCAAATTCTACTATCTGCTCTATGTAGGATTCAGGCTTGAATTTCTTGGGGAACAATGCAATCTTCAACGTCTTGGGAAGATTGCCCAGGTATGAAAGCGGGAAGGAGCCGATCAGACATCCTATAGTACCGCCTATTGTGATAGCCAGCGACGGAACGTCAATAAACCAGCCGATCTGTCCACCCTGGAATATACCGTAAATAACAAGACCGAATGATATTACCCATCCGACGATAATTGTAATATTCAAAATAAAGTCCTCCTGACGCAAGGAATTCCCTTGCATAATTTGTGTATCTTAACGGGCTTTCCGCAATTTTCCGGATCAGTCCCTTTCTAGTCGGGTCCGTTTTATAGAACGCTTATACTCTTTTATAAGCGCCAGTATTTCATCCATAGATTCTTCTACGATATAGGAGTGACCGTTTTCCATCTGCACAACTGTATCGGGATTTTCTGTCACCAGCTCTATCATATCGCAGTTTATCATAATTTTTTCGCCGCTTAATTTGTTTAAAAAAATCATATTTCCCTCTGTCCTTTTTCTGCTTTATTAAAGGGGGATATACCCCCGACTTTCATCGGGGGGATCCCTTGTTAACGTTATCTCTTGAGATTTACAATTTCCTCAAGCATAGTGTCTGAGGTTGTGATGATTCTTGAGTTTGCCTGGAAACCTCTCTGTGTAATAATCATATCGGAGAATTCCTGAGAAAGGTCAACGTTTGACATTTCAAGAGCACCTGATACGATAGAAGCTGAGCCGTTTTCGCCTGCAATATTGAGGTGGGGTACGCCTGAAGAAAGAGTTTCTCTCCAGTAGGAGCTGCCTACCTGCTCAAGGCCGTTGGGGTTTTCGAAGGTTACAACGTCGATTCTGCCCAGCATAATGATGCCGTGAACAGCGTGTACGCCGTAAACTGTACCGTCTTCGTTGATATATACGCTGTCAAGGTCCTTTACAGTCTGTTCAGCCTGTACACGACCGTCTGTCAGCTTGATGTTACCTAAAAGCTCAACCATATCAGAGTAGAAGTTGTTGGAACCGCCTGAAAGACCAACCTTACCGTTTACTTCGAGGAAGTCGCCGGGTGCTGCTGCAGCATTTGCGTCCCAGTCGTCACTTTCTAATGTGAGCTGATACTTTTCATTATCGCCTGCCGCCTTGTCTACAGCCGCCTGGATGTCAGCAAGAGTAGCGCCGTCACATACGCTGATTGTAAGGCCGTTGTCATTCCACTTTGCTGTAACCTCGTCTGCATTCTTTGAATATCTCATTGTGATGGTGTAGTTGTTTGCATAGTCACCGGGGAGAGTTGTTGTAAAGGTGATGTTTGCTTCGTTTGTACCATCGGAGAGCTTCATTGTGTTGCTTGCTACTGTTGCAGGAACTTCGTCTGCGGGAGGAATAGTTTCAAGCTCAAAGGATAAGGGAAGTACACCGGGGATATCAACACCACCGTTTTCACAAGCTCTTGTGATAGCGTCCTCTACGTCCTCTGCTGTTGTATATTCGTTATTCTTGTTAAGCTGAACGATAAGCTTGGAGCCGCTTAAATAAGCGTAGTCGCTGTCGCCTACTATAAAGCCTACCGACATATTTCCGTCAGGTGTAGCTGTTGCCGCAGATACGGAAAGGGGATATGTGCTGCCGTTATAATTGATATCCTTTGAGTAGCTTGCCTCGTTGTCAAGTACCTCGGGAACTACGAATGTGATTCTGTTTGAAGAAGCTTCTATGCCTGTAGCGTCACCGCTTACGCCAAGCACCATATTACCGTTGGCGTCAACTAAGTTACCTGCGCTGTCTACATTGAAGATACCTGCTCTTGTGTAGAAGATGCTGCCTGCCTCGTCCATAACCTGGAAGAAGCCGTCGCCTGAAAGTGCACAGTCATATACGCTGTCAGAATATGTAAAGCCTGACTGTCCCATAATCTGTCCGATAGCACCGAGCTTAGTACCATAACCTACCTGAGAGGGGTTTACACCACCCTGTACGGCAGAACCGGCAGAACCGTTCTTCTTTGTCTGATAATAAACCTCCTGGAAGGTTGTAACGCTTGTCTTAAAACCTGTTGTATTAACGTTGGCAATGTTGTTACCTATAACGTCCATCTTCTGCTGATGAGTCTTTAAACCTGACACGCCTGAAAATAATGATCTTACCATAGTAAATTCCTTTCTCAAATACAAATGATTGTTTTTAGCTTTGTATTTTCACGTGTCAACCGTTTCCGCTTATCAATCGGTCAAAGCGGAGAATACTTCCTTTCGGTCCGGTATTACATAATTACGGTTGAATCTATATTTGTGAAAATATTTCCTTTTAAGTCCTCCTGGGACATTGTTGTGATTACAGTGTTGTTTTTTACACTTACCACAAAAGCAGTGGAATCAACTAACACCAGAGTTTCGTTACTGCCTTTTTCTGCAGCTATTTCAATACCCTTGTTAAGTCTTTCCAGCATATCCGAATCGAGTATCTCGATATTTCTGCTTTCAATGCGCTTCACTGCGTGCTTTGAAAAGCCTACTGCGGAATTTCTTGCTTCAAGCTCCGTTTTGAGAGCCTCGGCAAAGGACTGACCGCCATCTACGGAATTATTCGCATTCC
The DNA here is from genome assembly GCA_017942025.1 of Ruminiclostridium sp. Lineage (GTDB taxonomy): Bacteria > Bacillota > Clostridia > Oscillospirales > Ruminococcaceae > Ruminiclostridium_E. Next base: position 6,078 of record JAGAVH010000013.1, read on the forward strand.
CTGCTTTAACGGTAGAGCCGCCAACACTGCCTGTCGTAATCTGAAGATTACGCAGCTTCAGTTCATTTATCAGCATATTGTTTACCGCTTTCCGTGTGTTTTAGTTTTCACTGATTATATCCATTATCCTCTTCAGCTCATCTTCACCATCTGACGCTTCGCCGCTGTCGGGCTTTACCTCAGGGTCGGTAACATAGAAGATTTCCGATACAGAATAAAGATATCCGTTTATTACAATCTTTGCGTCGCCGTCATCTGTGATTTCAGCAGAATCAACGATGCCGTTGTCATAGTAGAACTTTCCGTCCTCGCCAAGTACCTTGACTGTAACTTCCTTACCTATAAAGGATGACGCTGTCTTGATATCCGTAAGCTCCTTTTCAGGCTCGGGATCGTTTACGCCCTTTATTGAGGATAATTCGTACATTTCGCCGTCAACTATCACCTTTACGGTGCTTCCGCTGATGTTTACGCCTGTGCACAGTCCGGATTTCAGTGTTCCGTCTTCATTCTGAGAATTTACTGTTACCTTCTTGCCTACAAGGTTTGACGCGTAGTTGGACATGCTGTACTTTAAATTGTCCTGCTGTGACTGGAGTGCCGTGAACTGTGCCATCTGTGATACGAACTCTGTGTTTGACATAGGCTCCAGGGGGTCCTGGTTGCTCATTTCAGCCATTAAAAGACTGAAGAAGGTTTCGGTATTTATCATATCGTTGCCCTTTGTCTTGTCAAACAGATGTGCGTATTTTTCGTGGTTGTTCTGCACCGTCTGCATACTAGAAATTTCAGCCATCACTTTCTCCTTTCATAAATTTTTACGGGAATCACATTCCCATCATTTCGCTGATCAGCCGTTCGAACTCATCCTCATCGTCAGAAGATTCACTCTGCTGCTTTTCAGCATAGGGGTTCTTACTGCTGCCGTCAAAGCTCTCGTTGAAAAGCTGTTCGTTTTCAGTTTCAACTCTGTAGCTTCCGATCTGGACATCGTTCTGTCTTAAATTGTCTGCAAGCTCGTTAGCTCTTGCTTCAAAAAGCTGTTTTGCCGCCTCGGTTTCGGTAAGTATCTCTACGGAAAGCTTTCCGCCTTCGCTTGTCATTTTTACCGTTATCTTACCTAAGGTTTCGGGAGTCAGCTCAACTGTGAAGGTCTGCTTGCCGTTGTTTTCAGAAGCTCTTTCATTTATTATCTGATAAGCCTCATTAACGGTCATCTTTACAGGTGCCTGTGCCTTGACATTATCCTTTACAATAACGTCGGACTGTACATCATTCTTCATAATGCCGCCGTCTGTAAGCTCCTGCTTTACTGTTACCTTCTGCTTTGTTTCAAGGTCGCTGTCGGACTTTGTACCGCTGATGCTTTTTGCAAGCTGTAATGCTTCTTCGCTCTTTTCGGATATTTTCTTTCCTGCTCTTGCAAAGGTAGCTTCAAAATCTGCTGTTTCCTCTGCCGCCTCAGGAAGCTGCTCTGCCGCATTGTCGTTTTCCGCCTTTGTGCTGTGAGTATCCTTTACGCTGACTGTACTTTCGGTTATCTTCAGGGTAGCCTTGTCAGTCATCTGTCCGGGCTGTGCTGTGTTTTCCTGATCCTTTACAGAAATATCTGTTACAGTATCATTTCTGCTGTCAGCTACTGTATCATCAGTCTGTATCATAGGATTCACAGCCTCGTTAACCTGTGCAGTTGTAATACTCTGCTGTAACTTCTGAGATGTATGAGCCTCTGTTTTTTCGGATAATGTCAGATTGTCTGTCATTTCCTTTACGTCAGTAGCTTCTGATTCTGACTTATCGGATATTTCCACCTGTGCCTTATCAGACATCTTTGTTTCCGGTCTTACGGTTGTAATCACTTCCGGTTTATCGGATACAATATCCATATCTTCATCTGCAATTTCAGTCTGTACTGTTTTTACATCAGTATCAGTTGTCTGCTCTGCGTCAGGCTTTTCAGTCATATCGGTTACATTATCCGGAGCAACTGTCTTGTTTTCAGGTATTGCAAAAGCGTCCTGAGTTTCAGCCATATCCGGAATAATATCCACAGCCTCTGCCTGCGTCTGAACTGTATCCTGAGCCGTTGTAAGTACCGCCTCAGCATTCTCTGTCAGCATTGCAGTATCCTCGGTCTGTAAAGTGATACCGTCAATAACCATCTCTTCCGAATCAAAGCTCATAAGCTCTGTAAGCTCAGCATTGGAGCCGTTTAAAAGCATTGCTATAAGCTCGCTTTGCGCATAGCCTGCGTTCTTCATCATAAGCTCTTTGTGCAACTGACTCATAAGCTCTGCCTGCTCTACAGGAATTACATTCTGTGCCTCCTGCATATCACCGTGCTGTTCTGTCATGGGCATTTCTGAACCGCTGACTGTCATAGCTTCTGTGTTTGCAGACTCCTTAGTACCCATCATATTGCTTAAAGTTCCGCCGAAGTCGCTTGCTGTGCCGTTTGTCATATCGGGTGCGGCAGCAGTGCCTGAGTAGCTCATATTCTGAGGTACAGCAGGCATTGCTGCATTTATTGTCATATTCTTTCACCTCCTTTCAAGGAAAATCATATTAAATCGGTTTTAACCGTATTTAAACTGTGGTTCTTAAAAATGGGCGCAATTATGGTTATAGTACCCCTTTTATACATTTTACCATAAATCTGATAAAAAGTCAAATATTTTAGGTTAATTTTCACGAAAAGTTGAATTGGAAACAAACTCCTCGATAAAAAGCTCTGATTCCTTCTGCTCTTCGTATTTATATTGCTCTATCTGTTTTTCTTCCAGCTTTTCTATCTTTGAGACCTCTTTGGTAGCATCCACCACCTTCTGGAGCTGTGCCTGTACCTCTTCCTCCTTCTGCACGATTGCCGCCTTTATACGGTAAATATCCTGCTGGAGAGAGGAGATATATTTCTTATGCAAAGAGATTCTCATGACATTGGTGCCTGATTTCAGAAGCTCTTCAAGCTTTTCTATCGCCTGATCGTATTCAAGGTTCTTGTTCTCAAGCGCCTTGTTTATGTCGGCAAGCTCGGCTCTCAGACGTCCAAGCTGATTTTTTTCGCTGTCCAGTATCTGTTCGTTGTACTTTTTCAGCGATTCAAGAGTAAATTTGAATTTTTTCATAGGCTAAATATTATGATACCGCCTCTTTGAGCATCCTTATGGTATCCTCCATATCGAAGGATTCCTTGACGCCCTGAGTCAGAAATCCGTTTATCTTGTCTATCTTCTTTATTGCCTCGTCAAGTGCCGGGTTTGTACCCTTTTTATATGCACCGATGGCAATAAGGTCGGCGTTGTTTGTGTACATTGACAAGAGGTTGCGGAGCTTACCTGCCGCTACCTGATGCTCCTTGTCGGCAATTACCGACATAAGTCGGGAAATGCTCGGGAGTATATCGATAGCGGGATAGTGGTTCTGCGCCGCTATTTTTCGACTTAAAACTATATGCCCGTCAATGATGCCTCGAACTGTATCCGAGATAGGCTCGTTTGTGTCGTCGCCTTCCACAAGTACCGCATAGATACCTGTAATACTGCCCTTTTCAAAGCAGCCTGCCCTTTCAAGGAGCTTCGGCATCGCCGCATAGATTGAGGGCGTATAGCCTCTCGCTATCGGCGGCTCACCTGTGGAAAGTCCGACCTCTCGCTGTGCCATTGCAAAACGAGTGAGGTTATCCATCATCAGCAGTACGTCCTTACCCTGAGAGCAGAAATATTCCGCTATCGCAGTTGCTGTCATAGGGCATTTATTTCTCATCATAGCAGGCTGGTCAGAGGTAGCGACTACTACCACCGATCTTGCCATACCCTCTTCGCCAAGGTCGTTTTCTATAAATTCTCTTACTTCTCGTCCACGTTCTCCCACAAGTGCGATAACGTTGAGGTCAGCCTTGACCTTTCTGGCTATCATACCCATAAGAGTGGATTTTCCGACGCCTGAGCCTGCAAAGATGCCCATACGCTGTCCCTTGCCTATTGTCAGCAGTCCGTCGATGGCTTTTACGCCAAGCTCTATCGGCTCTGCTATCTTAGGTCTTACAAGAGGGTTTACGGGTACGCCTGCAATAGGTACGCTGTCGGTATATTCTATCGGCGGTCCTCCGTCAAGAGGATTGCCTATAGCGTCAATAATTCTTCCGATAAGCTTGTTACCTGTCTTTACCATAAGCTTATCGCCTGTGTTGTCAACGATACTACCCGGACCTATACCTTCAATATCGGTGTAGGGCATAAGCAGTACCCTGTGATCGCTGAAGCCTACCACCTCCGCATATATGTGACTCTGCATATCCTTTGAATAGATACGGCAGACATCTCCCATATTGCAGACAGGTCCGCTTGACTCTATGGTAAGCCCTACGATTTTTTCAATTTTACCCATATACCGATAGATATCGGCACTTTTAAGTTCCTTTGTAAATCCTTTAAGGTCCATTAAGAGTCGCTTTCCTTTCGGTAGCTGTTGCTTTTATTCCTGATTTTCGTCAAGGGGAGCTTCTGCCACGGAAGGCTCTTCCGTCACAGCGACAGCCTCTGCTTCAGCTGTTTCCTGTTCTTCCTTCTTGCGCTTTCTGCCCGAAGGTGCCTTGCGGTACTTACCCTTGCCCAGCTCCTCAATCATTTTGAGCTGCGTCATAATTCCTGCGTCGGTTATCTCGCTGCCGTTGTCAATTATAACAGTTCCGCTGGGTGCGTCCTTCAGCACCTCAATTTCCACCGTCTTTACATTGGTAAGCAGTTTTTTGAAATAATCGGCGTCGGCAGGCATTTCCTCGCTGATATCCGTTTTGGCTAGAGTTATTTTTACAAACTCACTGCCACGGAATGCCTTTCCTGCCTCTTTTACCGTCTTTTTTACTATAGCCTTATCCTTCTGGGCAAGACTGTTTAAGGTCACACGGTTTACGATTTCCATCACCGTGTCGAAAATTTCGCTTTCATACTCGTCATAGAGCTCGGCTCTTTCGGCAACTATCTGTTCGGAGATGCTCTTTAATTCAAGAAGCATATCCTTGCATTTCATAAGACCTTTTTTATAGCCGTCATCGTGTCCTTTTGCAAAGCCGTCAGCCTCCGCCTTTGCGAATATCTCCTCTGCCTGCCTTTTAGCCTGTTCGGCATATTCAGCCGCCTGCTGTTCGGTAGTACGGAAGATATTTTCCGCCTTCTGCTTTGCCTCTGCAAGAGCCTTTTCGCCCTCGTCGTGATAGAACGCCTTTATTCGCTCTATTTCTTCATCTATTATCTGCTCTCTTTCAGACTGAGCCTGCATAGCCGCCGCTTTTTCCGCCGCAACCGCAGTATTTTCCTCAGCCTCGGATTGCCCCTCCGCCCTGTCAGGCAGACTATCCTTACGGGCTATGGTGTTATCTATGACTATCGTTCCGCCGCTTTGCGGATTGTTTGCCACGGGATAAACGCCAAAGCCCCTCGGAGCTTTATATATTCCTGCCAAAGCAGTTTCCTCGCTTTCGCCAAAATAAAATTACGCAATAACCTCGTCTTCCTTGCCGCCCTTGGAGATAACAAGTACACCCTGATCTTCAAGTCCACGGATGATGGAAACGATTCTCTGCTGTGCCTCTTCAACATCACGCATACGGATATTGTGCAGATATTCAACGTCTGTCTGGGTACTTTCACGCATACGGGTTGACATATTGGAGTAGATGCACTCGGCAACCTCGGGAGTTGAACCCTTGATTGCTATAGCAAGATCCTTGGCGTCAACCTCAGGAATAAACGCCTGAATAGCCATAGAATCCAGAGAAATGATATCCTCGAATACGAACATCTTTGAACGGATTTCGTCTGCGAGCTTGGGATCGCGGAGATTGAGTTCGTCGAAGATGTGCTTTTCTGTCGCTCTGTCTACATTATTGAGGACATCCGCAACATAGTTGATACCGCCGACCTCCATACTGTCGGTGGTAATAAGGCTGGCAAACTTCTTTTCAAGAGTCTGCTCAATGGACTTGATGACATCAGGTGAAGCCCTGTCCATCTTTGCCATTCTTTCAACTACATCGATTCTTGTCTTTTTCGGCAATTCGCTGAGTATCGCAGACGCCTGGTCGCTACGCGCATAGGAGAGAATCAGCGCAATAGTCTGCGGATGCTCATTCTGTACGATAGCAAGCAGGTTTTTATAGTCAGCCTTTCTGACAAAGGCAAACGCCTTTGTCTTGAGCTGTTTTGTAATCTTTTCAAAAAGCGCCTGAGCCGCCGCTTCACCAAAGGCTTTTTCAAGTACGTCACGGGCATATTCCACACCGCCCTCGGAGATTACCTTCTGGGTGAGGCAAAGCTCGTAGAACTCGTTAAGCACCTCGTCAACCGTATCCATAGGATAATAGTCCATACGGGCAAGCTCAAAGGTAACCTGCTCTACTTCTTCATCGGTAAAGTGCTTGAATACCTCGGAGGCATTCTCGGTACCGATGGAAGAAATGATTATAGCCGCCTTCTGGGTATTTGTAAGTGTATTACTCATCTATTATCATCCTTCTGTAATCAATATTCGTCTCTTAAAAGTGAACGGATAAGCTGTGCCACAACATCGGGGTTTGTATGGGAGAATTCCTTGATTTCCTTGCGGAGTAACGCACCCTTTGATTCGCTGTTGTATTCGTCCAGCTTCTGTACCACGAATTCGTCGTCCTCCTCTGCGGGAGCTTCGTATGCAAGCTGTGCCGCCTGTGCTTCTGCCGCCGCCGCTGCAGCTGCTGCCGCTCTTTCTCTTGCCTTTGCCTTTTTCTTCTTCCTGGAGTTGCCTGCAAGAATTGCAATGATAAGAAGCATAAGTACAAAGAAGCCGAGTGATACGATAAGCAGATACATCCAGTCGGTGTTTGCACCGCCGCCGATGATACCGATGTCACCGTTGTTGCCGTGGCTGGGATTGATAACGAAGGGATAGTTTGCAACTGTGACATTAGCCACCTCTGCACCGATTGCAAAGGCTACTACCTCACGGAGCGTTTCCTTCTCTGCTTCCAGCATGCTGGTTTCGTCAACGGTTACAGCCGCTGTTATTCTGTCAATGGAATAACCGCTCTTTTCAAGCTGTTTGATTTCTGTATTTACAAGATGCTTTACAGTTGTGGAGTTCTGATAATAGTATTCTCCTTCATCGTCACCCTCAATAGTAGGGTAATTCGGAGAAATATCGCTGTTGCCTGTTGTACCTACAACGCCCGATAACGAACCGATACCGCCCCAACCCTCGTTCTTGGTGGTGCTTTCGATCATACCGCCGAGCGTTCCGTCCTCGGCAATAGAGGGTGTGTAGATGGTAAGCTCGGACTTTGATTTGTCAAAGTTCAGCGCAACGTTTACGTTTATGGTATAGTCCTTGTACAGCTTTTTGAGAGTGCCGTCAAGCTGTTCTTCAAGAAGCTTCTGTACTCTTTCCTGGAAATTGAGTCTTGACTGATAGAGCGCGTCCTCTTCTACTGTGCCTGTGTCACCTGTCAGAAGCTCGCCGCCGGAATCAACCACCGAGATGTTTTCCTTTTTAAGTCCGGGCAGAGAGTTTAAAATAAGAGCATGAATACCGTCAACCTGTTCAGAGGTGAGTGTATAACCGCTTCTTACCTCCAGCATTGCGCTGACTCTGGGCTCTTCCTTCTTGTCAGAAATAACATAGTTGTCATTCTGAGGGAGCATGATAAGCACCTTTGAGTTGTCAATGCCCTTTATTGTGTTTATTGCATTCATAAGGTGAGTCTGGAGCTGTTGTACCTGAAGCACCTTCTTTTCGGTATCTGTTGACCACATACCGATTCCGTTGTTCCAGATATCAAAATTGAAGGTGGATTTGGGATAGCCCTGAATACTCAGCTGCATTCTGATATTGTCAGCCTGCTCGGCAGGTACTCTGATGCTGCCGTCTGTTCCCATTACGACATCGGTTATGCCAAGGTCGTTGATGGCTGTAACTACCTGTCCAGCTTCAACATTGTCCAGTCCCGTATATATTGCAGTATAGCTCTTCTGGTTAAGTATTACCGTAAGTACGATTGCCGCCACGATAACCACACATAAGGCGGTTATAATGAATATCTTGGTGCCCTTTGCAATCGCATTCCACTTTTCGGCAAAGCTCTTCCAGAATGCAGAAAGTTTATCCTTCATTATGTAAAATTATTCCTTTTCTTTGTATTGCCGTTGCTGTTAATTCATGCTGTTATTACACGTTCATACGCATTATTTCATTGTATGCGTCCACAGCCTTGTTCTTTACAGTAACAAGAAGGTCAACAGCTGTTGCCGCTTTTTCGAGGTTTACCTGAACCTGTGCCAGGTCGTCTATATCGCCAAGCATAAGATCGATGGCGTCCTGCTGTACCTGTGCGTCGGTTTCCTTTACATTGTCAACAAGTGACTTGAAAACATCAAGAAAGGTAGCCTCGCCCTCTGCTTCTTCGGTTTTATTAACAGCGTTTGCACCCATAGTTCTTTCCATAGGGGATATACTGCTTGTAAGAGGTACTATAAACATTTCAATTCCTCCTTATAGTCACATTACTGACCGATGGACAGCGCCTGCTGTGCCATGGATTTTACCGCATTGAGTACCGCCAGATTGGATTCGTAGGAGCGGGTAGCCGCTAAAGCGTCCATCTCCTCCTCCGCAATATCTACGTTGGGCAGATAATAATATCCGTCCTCGTCGGCGTCGGGGTGTGTGGGATCATATACGGGAGTGAGGGGAGTTTCATCCTCGACAATCTCGGTTACCAGTACGCCCTTGTTCTTTGCCGCGTGTAAAGGTCCGTTTACAATGCCTGTTTCAATCTGCTGTTTTCTCTTCGCTATAACTTCGTCAAGCACCGAATCAAAGCCCTTGTTTTCTCTGAACAGCACCACCTGTCTTCTGTAGGGAGTACCATCCTCGGTCCTTGTTGTCTTTGCATTTGCTACATTGTGAGCTATTACGTCAAGACGAAGTCTTTCTGCCGCCATAGCTGACGCAGAAATATTCATTGAGCTTAAAAATGCCATTTCAGGATTCTTCCTTTCTTAAAAATTCGGGAAATCCTTTTCCGTTTTCTATATCCTTAAATCTTGTCGCTTATTTGCTATCAGGATGTTTTCATTGCGGAGCGAAGTCTTGTGAACTGACCGTTCATCTGATTCTTCAGCGCCTGATACTGCAACTGTACCTTTGCAAGCTCTGCAGACTGTGAATCCACATCAACGTTGTTGCCGTCGGGCTGAGTGTTGGTGCTTTCGTCGATAACCACCCTTGTAACAAGGTCTATCTGCTTTGCACCGGGCGCTACCTTGCCGCCTACCACACTGCCGCTTTCCAGTCTGTCCTTCAGCACGGCATAAAAGTCAAGATACTTGCAGTTATAGTCGGGGGTGTCCTGATTCGCAATGTTCTGAGCAATAACCTGCTGCTTCTGCCAGAGTACAGACAGACCCTGCTCTGTTACCCTGAATGAGTTTGTGTTAAACAGTGCCAATTTTACTACCTCCTGAAATTTTTTCAACATATTGTATTTTACTGAAATAAATTACACTATATGTTGATTTTTACTAATAATTGTGATAAATCTGACCGCTTTTTTGTAACATTTTTAAAAAAGGGCGCAGTTATACCCATTTATTCAATTCTATATTATACAACATTTTTCAAGGGTTTTCAACCCAAAATGGCGATTTAATCAAGGATTTCTTGTATTTTGTACGGGTTGTTGAATAATTATGGTGATTTTTTGTATAAATGTACTATTTTATTTGCTATATATGTTAATATTGCTTCAGTGAGTTAATCAATTCACCAGTTGCGGTTGAAGGTGGGCAGTTCTGTATAAACTCTTCTTACCGCCTTTTTTCTTGTAAGCGCCTTTGGCAGAGAAGCCGCCTCTCTGTGCTTTTTCAGCGCCGTCTCGTGCGCCAGCCTTATCTCACGGCGTTTTTCAGCTATTCTGATACTGCGGTTCTGCGCCGCCTTAAAGCATCGTGCTATGAATTTCTGCTTTGAAAAGCTATGGGGGAGAGTAAGGCTCTTTACAACCGTAAAGCCGTTGTTGTCATACCACCAGTTGTCGAATTTCAGTCCGTCCCTGCCGATATGATAACCGAGATAACTGCTGTCGCCCTCGTATCTGCGGATATCTCCCTTAAAAATAATATTCCCGTTTTTATGAGTTATGCTGACCTTGTCAAAGGGAATCACATAAAGCTGTCTTACAAGAGTCGTCCTGCCGCCGCTTCTGATACAGCCGGCATATCGGCTCAGTATGGCATTATTCTGCTGAAGCTCAAAGTAGGTGTATCTGGACTGACGTTTTACTTTGTTCTTTGAAATGACATATACTATAAAGGAGCTTATCATCCATGCCGATACACAACCTGCTATGACAAGTATTCTTATCAGAGTGAAATCGCTGTTGTAAATGCTTCTGAAATCAAAGAAAAGAGAAATAAAGCAAAGCAGGCAGGGGAGCGTCAGTATTATACCTATAGCAGCTATTGCCTTATGGCTTTTTTCGGTTATGGCAGACGTGTCCGCATGGAAAAAGTCACGCATTGCTGTTCCTCCTTTCAGATTTTGCACATAGTTCCATATAGTTCTTTACATTATTATAATAGGATTTTGAATTATTGTCAATGTTACAGGAAGATATGGCAGTAATTTCCGCCCATATTACATATTTCCGCTTAATCTTTAATTGATTTTGTATAAAAAAGCAGGGGTGTTTTTTTGCAAATTGCAGAATTTTTAAATTTGAATAAAAAACCTTTGATTTTCACTTGATTTATTGTGAAATTTATTGTATAATTGAATTTAAACTGGAATAGTAATCTGTATTTTTGCGCCTTTTTATCGGTGCGAAAGCATATTGTTACAAGGTTATACAATGCACACGGAAAGGAGAGTTCAGCCTTTGAGCCTTAGCAAAGACGATTTTACTTCTTTTGAGATAACCGATCTTAATGGCTCCCGTTTGTTTTATACAGAATCAAATTTTGATTTTCCAATAATGTACGATACCGATGATACACTTATAGAAAATATGCTGGTCATAAAGGGCAGAAAGCTGCCTGAGTTACCAAAAACAGAGTATGTGTATGCTGTCGGAACGCAGAAGAGCGGCGACAGGGTAAGATACCACTCCACCGTAAGAGTTTCCTCGGAATTTCAGATAAACATACAATTAAGACCTGATACCGCAACTGTTATGGAAGAGCGGCGCAGATACTTCAAGATAAAAACAAACGAAAAAGCATATATCACCTTCGTGGTTGACAGCGAGGAAAACACCACCACGCTTGAACCACCTGTGGAAATACATATAACGGATATAAACGTAGGCGGTATTTTCTTTATCACCTATGAGCCGGAAGCGGATTTCAGGGCAGGGCAGAAGGCGATGATAGTTATAGGTCTGGACGGAAAACGTCTGGAGCTTACTACGGAAATACTGAGAGTCCAGCAGCTTAACGCTCCGCCGGGCAGAGGCTACGGATGCCGCTTTATCGGCATTTCGAGAGCCCAGGAGGAAATTATCTCAAGATATATTTACAAGCTTCAGTTTGAACTGTTGCAGAAAGAACGTTCTGCCCGTGACTGACGGCAGAAATCAAATAAAACATAACATCCGGAGGTTATAGAAATGCAATCACTAAAAATCAAAGCAATCCTGCGATATCTTATGCTGATATTCATCATCGTACCCATCATCATTGTGGGTATTGTGGGATTTTTCAGTATATCAGGCTTCGCAAATTCAACCGTTGAGCAGTACGCAAAATCCATCGGTGCCGCTCAGGGAAGCGTTATCGACCAGGCTATAGGTCAGTATGACAGGGATATACATTCTCTCTCTATCGATAATCAGGTAAATGTTATGGCGGCTTCTGCCATTACCGATAGCAACAAGGCGTACGTAGTAAAGAATTTCGACAACATAATCAACAGAGCAGAAAACGATGTTTTAAACTTTGCTGTAATCGACAAAAGCGGTAACATAGCATACGATCACGTAGGAAAGCAGGGCATGGGTCAGTTCTTCTTCGGATATGACGAAATGAAAGAGCTCGGTATGGGCCAGACCTACATATCAAACATATACCCCGGCGCCGAGCAGGGATATGAGACTGATGTATTCTTTATTGCAAGAGCAACACAGTCAGACCCTGAAAATACACCCGTGACAACAACCTCCGGTTATGTTATAGAGATAATCTCCACAGCAAGAATTTCAAACCTTCTTCAGAACACAAAGTTTGATAACGGTAACGGATATCTTGCAGTAACTGACGGTAAGGGTACCGTACTCGGATATAACGGTTCTGCTTCTCAGAAAATAGAATCTACAGATTTACAGGACGTATTCAAATCCACAGAAAAGAATTCAGAAAACAAGCCCATCGACTATAACAAGAGCGGCAAAATCGGTTGCTACGGCAGATTTACAGGCGTTTCCGGCTCCAACTGGAAATGGGTAGCTGTATATCCCGCCGGCACAGCTTCTTCACAGATTCTTGTACCTGCACTTATTGCTATTGCAGTTATGGTAGTGCTCGGTGTATTGTGTATGCTTATCGGTGCCAAGGTAACAGATTCCATCGTAGCTCCTATCAATGTAATGATAGAAAATATGAAGGAAATCAAGGAAGGCGACAGAGAAAAGCGTTTTGAAATCAATACAAGAAACGAGCTTCACGAAATGGCAGTACTCTTCAATGGTCTGCTTGACGAAGTATGTATGTCAGAAGAGCTTCACAAGACAATTTCAGATATTTCCGATAATATGCTTTTCGAATGGGACTTCGCAAAGGAACATATGTATGTATCTGAAAACTTCCTTGAAAGATTTGACATCAATCCTTCCGAAAGTCAGCTTGCCAACGGTAAGTTCCTTGACAAGATAATGACTGAGGAATATGCAGAACAGTACAAGCGTGATATAAGCACACTTTTAAAGAACAGAACAGGTCACAGCGGCGAATATCAGATGCTCACAAAGGCAGGTACAGTGGTATGGTTTACTGTACGTGCACAGTGCATTACAGACCGTTTAGGCGAACCATTAAGAGTTATCGGCGTCATCACCGATATTGACAGCGAAAAGAAATTAGAGCTCCAGCTTTCTGAAAGAGCAAGCTACGACTTCTTATCACAGCTTTATAACAGAAGCACATTCGAAAAGGAATTACAGTCCGAAATTGAAAGAAATGCACACTCCAAGGTTGGCGTTCTCTTCATCGACGTAGACGACTTCAAGTTCATCAACGACCGTTTCGGTCACTCTGTAGGTGACGAGGTTATCAAGTATGTATCAGGCTGCATCAAGCAGAGAGTAAAGGGCTCAGGCTTTGCAGGCAGATTCGGCGGTGACGAATTCGTACTCTGTATCACAGACCCCGGTCAGATTCAGGACATCGAAAGCCTGTCGCTTGACCTTATAGACGAGCTCTATTCAGGATATCATTCAGAGCTTGCAAATGTTTCTATCAATATCAAGGCAAGTATCGGTATCGCCTTCTCACCTGAGCACGGCGAAAACGGTAAGCAGGTAGTAGCTGCTGCCGACGAAGCAATGTACTTCGTAAAGAAAAACGGTAAGGCAAACTACCACATCTACCAGCCTGAGGATTCTGATATGGAAGGTCTTCAGCACACACTCTAAGATTTTTTCCTTGCCCGCATCACAAGTGCGGGTTAAGGTTGTTTTCAGGGATGACAATAGCACGAAAGGATTTCTTAAGGCCAATTTTTACGGATTAAGAAAGGCGATACAATGGCAATTACAATAGCAATAACCAATCAGAAGGGTGGCGTCGGAAAGACTACCACCTGCAGCGCATTCTGCGGCGGTCTTACCGACTGCGGACACTCTGTTCTGGCAATAGACCTTGACCCCCAGGGCAACCTGAGCTTCAGTCTTGGCGCAGAAGCAGAGGACAACTACACAATGTACGATGTATTCAAGGGAAACTGTGAGATAAAGGACGCTATACAGTGCACACCAAACTGTGATGTTGTGGCGGCAAATATCCTGCTGTCAGGCTGCGAGCTGGAGCTTACCGGCGTAGGCAGAGAATACATACTTCGTGAGGCTCTGTCAAGCGTGGAGGATGAATATGATTATATCATCATCGATACGCCTCCTGCGCTGTCAATTCTTACTATAAACGCCTATACAGCGGCAGATCAGCTCATAATCCCTATGATTGCTGAAATACTCAGCCTTCAGGGTATAGCACAGCTGAAGGAAACAATTTTTGCTGTAAAGAAATATTATAACAAGAATCTTGAAATAAAGGGTATATTGCTTAACAAGTACAATCCCCGTCTTATCCTCACAAAAGAGGTTGAAGAGCTGGCTTCCCTCATTGCAGACCAGCTTGGTACAAAGATACTTGACGCAAAGATCAGCAACAGCGTTACTCTTGCAGAGGCGCCTGCTCACGGTATAACAATAATAGACTATGCGCCCCGCTCAAAGGCCTGCGCTGAATACCGCAAGCTGATAAGCGAAATAACAGGGGTATCCAAAAAGGTACCACCAAGAAGACCAAGAAGAAAAAACTGATATTACATATGAAAAAAAGGAAAGGAAGGGATATAAATGGCAGAGGATTACAAATCAAGTAAAACAAGACACGTTATGAATCTTATTACGGCACGTTCCGAGTCCAATCCTTTTCTTCCGGCTTCTGTTGCTCCGAGACACAAAAAAGAGGATAAGGAGGCGTCTGTAGAGGACAGACTTGAGGCTTATACAGCTTCTAAAAGAGGCAAGCCAGCCGTAAAAAAGCAGAAGAATTCCAAGCTGAAAAATCCAAGTCTTCATCTGCCTGAAACAGCAGAGCCCGAATTAACAGAGGAATTTGTCGAAGATATCTATGAAGAAGTTCCTGCTCCCAGAAAAATTGCAGAAAAGAAAAAGTCAAAGCAGACTGAAATCGAAAAGGTGACAATAGATGTAAACCGCATTATCCTTTCAGATATGCTGGACGAGGCACTCACAAGATTCAACACCTGCCATTGTGACAAGTGTAAGGACGCTATCACCGAACAGGTGCTTAAAATTGTTCCCGTTAAGATAGTGACAATTCCCCAGGGCGAGGAAAAAGCCACCATAGACAAGTACTGTGAATACACAAAGAAGGAGATTTCCTCCGCAATAGTCAAGGTGGTTATGGCAAACAAAAGACAGCCGTTTCATGATTAAAAAACAAAAGGCGTTCAGATTTTCTGAACGCCTTTTTATTGCCAAATTGTAGTTTGACGGCGAGCCGCCGTGGGCAATTCCGCCTTTAAATATGTTTGTGGTCAGCGTAACCTCGTTAACGGCGGGAGGTGGACATTGATTGTATGTTAAATTGAAGTTTAGCACTCCGTTGGGGTGTGGTGTCACCCTAACCCCCTAACCCCCTTCCCCTCAAGGGAAATATTTTTCGGCAAAATAGTATTTTGCCGAAATGGTCGCAGTTCTGCGAACTGCTGGGGCTGGTAGCAGTCTGATAGGACTGCGTAACTTTCTGAAAATGCAATTTTCGGAAAGTATGGGCTCGCCGCCCCTGTAGCAGTCTGAAAGACTGCGACGGTCTTTAGACCAATGACCTCTGTTTGGGGCTTCGCCCCAGCTGTCCAACGGACAGCGGCGCCCTTCAGGGCAGTGAAACGTCCCGTTTATATCGATGTTTGTGGGCAGTCTTATCAATACGTTTAAATTTACGATTGTAGGGGGCGGCGTCCCCGACGCCCCGCCGCAGGCGGAATTTAAAATCCATCAATTGCCAAAGGCAATTGATTCCACAACTTCGTGCGTAGCACGAAACATCACTCCGACGGAGTCGGAACATCACACGGCGTAGACGTGCATCACTTCGTGCAAAGCACGAAACATCACTTTGAAATTTGTCTCCGACAAATTTCAATTTATCTTATCTCCTCATCCGTCAGGTCATTTTTTAAGTTATTAGCCAAAAATTATATAGTTTCAACAAAGTTGAAATATTATTTTAGTAAAAATGCATATTGAAAACCAGGTGAAAATTTGGTATAATGTGCTTACTATGAATATCTGTAATCGTTTTACAGCTTATTCGTAAAACAAAACAATCTATATGGAGGAAAACAAAAATGCAGATTAAAAAGATTTTTGCTGCTATCATCGCTACAGCAGTAGCAGGCACAATGGCTTTAGCAGCATCAGCAGAAGTTGGCGGCATTGGCTTCCAGACAGGTAACTGGGTATTCCGTAACAGCATCGAACAGAGCAAGGTTTACGTATGTGACCAGGAATACGCTAACGAAAACGAACCCAGCGACAGCATCTTCGGTGAGGATATGTTTGAAAGACCCGGTACTTTCAACGACGTTGAAATTACAGGTGATGGCAGCTACACAGCTTCTATCACAGGTCTTGACGGCAAGAACATGCAGGGTGCAGACGCTCCCGGCTGGAACGTTATCAAGTTCTACACAAACATTTCTCTTAACGAATATCCCAATGTTTCCATCACAATCGACAGCTTCAAGATTGATGGCAAGGAAATTTTCTCAAACGTAACATACGACTTTGTTGAAAATGACATCCCTGATTTCGACACAACAGTTGCTGACAAGACATGTGCAGACAACCCCGAAAACCTTGTAGCTAACCTCGCTTGCATCCCCTTCTACAACATGTGGAACAACGATGGCAACCCCATCACAACTGAAATGGCTGCTGACCTTGCATTCGGTTCTGAGCTTACAGTTGATTTCACAGTAAAGGGCCTCACAGCAGCTGATCCCGAGCCCGAAGCTCCTGCTGATCCCGAGCCCGAAGCTCCCGCTGATCCTGAGCCCGAAGCACCCGCTAACCCTGGTGATTCTTCCAAGCCCAACGCCGGCACAGGTGTTGAAGGTATCGCTCTCGTAGCTGGTATCGCTGTTCTCGCAACAGGCGCAGTTGTAGTTTCCAAGAAGAGAAAGTAATTTCTGATTGACAGAAACTAAGCTTAATTAAAAATGAGAAGGCTATCCTCGGATAGCCTTCTTTTTTTATTGAAATCCATATAGTTTTATGATAAAATAATACTATACTGCAAATAAAGGAGTATGGTATGAACTTTCCCACCTTTGATATAAATAAAGTAAAAACTCCCTGCTATGTGACAGAGGAGCACTATCTTAAATATAACGGCGAGATTTTAAAATCCGTGCAGGACAGGACAGGCTGTAAGATACTGCTTGCCCAGAAGGCTTTTTCTATGTACAGCACTTACCCCTTGCTAAAAAATTACCTTGCAGGCACTACCGCAAGCGGAGTATATGAGGCAAGACTGGGCTATGAGCATTTCGGGTGCTATAAGGGTAAGGAAACCCACGTGTATTCGCCTGCCTATAAGAAGAGCGATATTGACGAGCTTATAAAATATGCGGAGCATTTTGTATTCAACAGCATAAGGCAGTTTAATCTGCATAAGGAAAGGCTGGCGGGAAAATCCTGCGGAATAAGAATAAATCCTCGTTTTTCAACTCAGGGAGATCACGAGATATACGATCCCTGCGCTAAAAATTCAAGACTGGGGCAGACTATAGAGAGCTTTAAGGCGGACGCACAGAAATACGGGCTTGACGGTATTTCGGGACTGCATTTCCATACCCTTTGCGAGCAGAATTCCGACGACCTCGAAAGCACAGCAATGGAGGTAGAAAAGCAGTTCGGGGAGTATCTTTATAATATGAAATGGATAAACTTCGGCGGCGGTCACCACATCACAAGAGAGGATTATGACATAGAAAGGCTTGTAAAGGTAATAGAGCATTTCAAAGGCAAATACGACCTTCAGGTATATCTGGAGCCGGGCGAAGCTGTTGCCCTTAACGCAGGCTTTCTGGTATCCGAGGTGGTGGATATAATCGACGGCGGCAAAAACGGTGATATGGATATAGCAATAATGGACGTATCCGCCGCCTGCCATATGCCTGATGTTTTAGAAATGCCCTACCGTCCGAAGATACTGGACAGCAGAAATTCCCTTGCAGGAGAAAAGGGTGAAAAGACTTATACCTACCGACTCGGCACAGTAACCTGCCTTGCGGGTGATATCATCGGAGATTATTCCTTTGATGAGCCTTTAAAGGTGGGCGACAGGCTGGTTTTCTGTGATATGGCTATTTATTCTATGGTAAAGAACAACACCTTCAACGGTATGGCTTTGCCGACCATTTATTACAATACCGAAGAAGGCTTAAAACTGATACGTGAATTTACTTACGATGATTTTAAAAGCAGAATATAGGGGGATATTATGAATATTAAAGCGGTTATATTTGATATGGACGGGCTTATGCTGGATACAGAAAAGCTGCTGGTTAAATACTGGTGTGAGGCGGCAAATTCTCTCGGCTTTCCTATGGAGAGATGGCACGCATTAGCGCTACGCTCCTTTTCGGGAAAGTTTGCAAAGCCACAGCTTAAAGAGTGGTTTGGAGAAGACTGCGATTATCTCACTATCAGAAATCTCCGTGTAAAGCTGATGGCGGAATATACCGATAAATACGGCATAGAGAAAAAAGCAGGTCTTGATACTCTGCTGGACTACTTAAAAGAAAAGGGCTACCGCACCGCAGTAGCTACCGCAACAAATGTGGAAAGAGCCGAGCAGTATTTAAAGCAGCTTGGCGTATATGAGAAGTTTGAGCAGATAATCTGCGGAAATATGCTGGAAAACGGCAAGCCCTGTCCTGATATCTATCTCTACGCCTGTGAGAAATTAGGTCTTTCTCCCTCGGAATGCATTGCCCTTGAGGATAGTCCCAACGGAGTAAAATCCGCAAGTACAGCAGGCTGTGTAACTATTATGGTGCCTGACCTTACACAGCCGGAAAAGGAACAGCTTGACGCTGTATATGCAGTAGCTCAGAGCCTTGACAAGGTTATTGACATACTTGAAGGAGAAAAGGAATAATGGAGTATTACGATTATCCTGTAAGAAACGACAGAAAGGATATCTTTTCCGCATCTGACGATAACTATTTTCTGAAATCCGAAAAATTCACCTATCTTTGCAGTTATGACGAGGCTTCTTTTGTGGACAAGCATAATGTATTTCTGGGTAGCTTTGTGCTTATCACCTATAAACGCTATGCGGTTATAAAAAACGGGGAGATATATTATTTCAACAAGAATTTTTCCGACGGAAATCTGCCCACAGGCAGATATAAAGATAACGGCTTTGTGTTAATCTGCGATAAGCCGGAGGATTATTTTATCCATTCCTGGAGAAGATTTCTTTCAAGCCACGAAGTAAGGGAGGACAACGAATATAATAAAGCGCTGAATGTCAAGGTCTTTGCAACAGCCGATGAGGCGGTAACAAAAGCCAGGGAGCTTTCGGCGGCAGACGAAAACAGTTATGTGGTTGCCTGCTGGTTTGACGACTTTGACAGACATTAAGGAGAATGTATGACAGAAAAAGCGGATAAAAGGACAACAGACAGAGTTCGCCGTATGGAGCTTTATTTTGATACTGTAAGCTATACTCTGAAAAACTGTCCCGATATGCTGAAAATGGACAGATACGTTTCAAAAATGCTGAAAGCACTCACCGATTATTACGAAAACGGACTGTGGCAGAAGGATTATGAGCTTGACGAAAAGGGCGGTTTTCCCGCTGATTTGAAAAGGGGCGTATTGTCCCAGGACGGGGTATATAATCTATTGCAGGAAATAAAAAAGACCATCGGATGATGGCCTTTTTTAAATTTGCCTTGCAAATTTAAAAGTGATGTATCGTGCCTTGCACGAAGTGATGTTTTGCCTACAGCAAAGTGATGTACGGCTACGCCGAGTGATGTTTCGTGCTACGCACGAAGTTGTGGAATCCGCCTACGGCGGATGGATTTTAAAAGGCGTTCGAATCGGGGGTTATCGGGGGGATTGGTGTAATATAAATAACGGGGCGTCGAGGACGTCGCCCCCTACATTTCCCCTATAAATTTTTGTGGGAAAGGCATTACAAATCCCGTTTTCATCGGTATTTATGGCAATATTATCACAATATTATAAACCACGTCCGTAGGGGGCGACGTCCTCGACGCCCCGCATAAATTACCACATTTTTTGATGGTGCAACCCGTCAAATTTGAATTTGAAATACAACCAACGTGTAACCCCGTCGTTCAAGAGGTTTCAAAAACCGCAACGGATTTTAAAGACGGAATTGCCCGCGGGTGCAACCCGCCGCTTATTCCATTTCGTCTTCTTCGTCTCTGGCGTTCCAGAGCTCTACAAGGCGCTCCATTTCCTCTTCTGTGAGGGAGATACCCTTGCCCATTCTGCTGTGGTCGGGTGACCAGGAACGGATATCGTATTTAGGCTCGCGGTCGTTCCAGCTTACCATATTAAGCTCAATATTGTACTTGCCCTCGCTGATAACACCGAGTTCCTTTGTAATTTCATACTTGAATTCTGCCATTTTATTTTTTCTCCTTTTTGTTTTTATTTATTTTTTCTCCCTTGACCTTTTTAGTTCTGGGGAGCTTTGTACTGTCTGCTACCACCACATTGTCGAATACACAGCTGTATCTGGGTGGGATAAGCTTGTTAAGATGCAGTTTTCCGAAATACCAATGGATAAACTGCGTGCTGTCCTGAATCTTATCGAGATATGTATTTATATGATTCCTGTTGGTACTGCCCACCTCGATAAATTCTGCTATCTTTGATGACGGCTCATAGGATATGATGAAATCCACCTTGTTGTCATTTTCCGCAAGATTTCTGATACCCTCCTCCAGCTCTTCTTCGGTGGGTATCTCGGCGATCCATTTATTCTCCTCGTCAGGCTCTAAGTAGGAATTATTCTCATCGCTCTGTCCGCCGCCGAAGGAGAATATTTTTTTACCTGCTATCTCATAGCACTGTCCACGCATAAGCTGACGCAGATTGCCGCTTATAACTCTTACCTTGCCGCCGCACCATTCTTCTGTCGGGTACTGTGACAAAAGCTCGTAGTTTTCGTGTACGCCCTCTACAAAAAGCAGGTTATATTTCTTTTTGCCAAGCGCCTTTAAAATCTTCTTTTCCTTGTCGTCGCCGCTCCATATACAGCCGAAATCTCCCGTGATAATAAGGGCGTCATTCTTTTTGAGCTTTTTTAAAAGCGGATTTTTGAACCTTGTCAGATCTGCGTGCAGATCTCCTGTTACCATTATCATATTGTACTTCCTTTATCTGCTCCAGTCAATAGGAGTGAGATTATTTTTTACTAAAAATTCATTTATCTTTGAAAAATGCCTGCATCCGAAAAAGCCGTTATAGGCTGATAGGGGACTGGGATGAGCGGCGGAAAAAATCTTGTGTATGGGATTTTTTATAAGAGGCGCCTTTGCCTTTGCATTTCCTCCCCACAGCACAAAGGCTACGGGAGTCTGCTTTTTATCAAGCAGCTCTATTATTCTGTCGGTGAGTATCTCCCAGCCCTTTCCTCTGTGACTGCCTGCCATGCCCTCTCTTACGGTAAGAGAGGTGTTCAGTAGTAATACTCCCTGCCTTGCAAGTCCCGTAAGGTCGCCGCTGTCCATATCCCTTGTGATGCCTAAATCAGACTGCATCTCCTTGTAGATATTCTTTAACGAAGGCGGCGGCACTACTCCCTCCTGAACCGAAAAGCACAGCCCGTGTGCCTGACCTATGCCGTGATAAGGGTCCTGACCTAAGATAACCACCTTTGTATCCTTGTAAGAAGTATATTTAAGAGCGTTATATATACTGTCGGCAGGGGGGAAAATACTGCGGCTTTTGTATTCTGTCACAAGAAAGCTACGGAGTTTTTTATAATACTCCTGCTCCCATTCGCCCTTTAAAAGCTCGTCCCAGTCGTTGCCGATGTTAACCATTTCCGTCACCTATCCTTCTTCTTGCATAATCGAAAAGATACTGCTGTGCTATGCCCTCATAGCCCTTTATACAAAGGGGCAGTCCGTCAGGATAAAACTCGGCTATAACCCGCTTTATCCATACATCCTTCGGTAGTGCCTCAGTCTTGTAATAGCCGAAGAGCAGCACGCAGTCCGCTACCTTTTCGCCTACTCCCTTTATCCTTTTAAGCTGTTCCTTTGCCGCTTCGTAATCCATATCGTAAATGTCGGATAAGACTATTTCTCCGCTTTGCAGTCTGCTCATCGCATCTGCTATGTACTTTGCACGAAAGCCTGCCCGAAGCGGTGCCAGGTCCTCGGCAGTAACGCCGTAAAGACTTTCTTCGGTAGGGAAGAGATAACCGAAATCCTTCTTTTCTCCGTACATCTCGCAGAGCCTTTCGATTATCCCCGATATCCTTTTTATATTATTGTTCTGGGATATGATAAAGCTGATAAGAGCCTCAAAGGGGCTTTGTCTTAAAATTCTGATACCGCTTTTTTCTTTGCAGGCTTCTCTTAAATGCCTGTCCTCTGAGAATTTTTCTATCAGCGCCTTATAGTCGGTATCCATGTCAAAGTAATTTTTCCAGAAGGGGATATCACTTTCCTCAATATCGTAGAGAGTTATCTTATCCTGCTCTTTTCTGAGCTTTAAAAACTTATCTGCGACTATGCCGCAGTAAAAACCATCCTCTTCTCTGAAGCGGAACGCCTGACCGCAGAAAAGTATCTGGTCCGGCTCAAAATTGTCACAGGTGAAGCTGTAATCCATAAAATCTATCCTCAGAATGCAGAAATTTTAAAATTTGCTTGATTATTTGCTTCTTTTATAATACAATATAAATAAGAAAAAAACAAGCCTTAATTTTGGACGGACTGAAAAATCCGTCGAAAAAAGGCGGAATCAAGCGAAATAAAATAATACCGAAAGGAAGAAATACCATGAGAGAAAGCATACTCACAATACCAGTAAACGAAGTCTTTGAGCCGAAAGAGGGCTGTCCCATCTGCCGTATGAGAGATACGGTAGAACAGCATATCTGCGAGTACATAATGGGCGCGGCTATGATGGAGCCTGACGTGAGAATAGAAACCAACAAGCTTGGCTTCTGCTTTACCCATTACGGTCAGCTTATGAAGCAGAACAACCGTCTGTCCTTAGGACTTATGCTCAACAGCCATCTTGAAGAGATGAGAACTGATATATTCGAGAAAAAGGGACTCTTTGCCGCTAAGGACGCCAAGGCTAAAAAGGCGGCGGCAATCACCGAAACCTGCTTTGTATGCTCTAAGGTACAGTGGGGTATCGACCATATGCTTGAAACGGTATTCACAATGTATGTAAAGGACGGCAAGTTCAAGAATCTTTTCAAGAATCAGGAATTTTTCTGCGTACCTCACTACCACTATCTTGTGGAAAAGAGCGCAGATAAGCTGTCAAAGGCGGACAGAGCCGACTTTATAAAGACAATGGATGAGATAATCATAAACTATGCAAAGACCTTGAACAGCGATGTCAACGACTTCTGCAACAGCTTTGACTACCGCAATGCAGGCAAGCTCCACAGCGCAGAAATGGAGCACGTAAGAAATTCCGTTGAAAGAGCGGTAACCTTCTTAACCTCCAGAAAGCCTGAAGGAAAATAAAAATATTCGGGCAAATCTTATATATTCTGACTAATTTTATGGTAATCTTTGCTGAAATCAGTGTGAAATATATTGAAATCCTTGAAAAAATATAGTATAATAGTAGAACTACATAGTTTTAAATAAAGAAAATAAGGAACTGACGCACAGGCGTTACAAAGAAAGGTAACAAAGATGACAAAAAAGAACACAGCGGCTACTATAGTTACAATAATAGTTGCTCTGCTTGCAATATCTGCAACCTTATTCCTGCTTTATAAGATGTCGCAGGAGCAGACACAGGAAAATGATTATGTCTATGTTCCCTCCGAGGAGATAAATAACGAAATGAACGACAATGCGGTTATTCTTATAAAGAACAACTGCGAGGTGTTCAGAGTGTTTATGCAGTACGGTCTTGCCTATGAGCCTGAGCCCTACAACAATCTGCCCGAGGATAAGCTCTATTCGGTAAAGAGCGATAAATACACTACTATGGCAGACCTTGAAAAGCTGGTAAAATCCACCTTTGTGGAAAAAGAGGCTGAAAGGATACTGACAAATGTAAACGGCAACGGTCCCGTTTTCTCCGAAGAAACAAACTACAGTGGCGAAAAGGGTATCGGTCTTGCTATGGAGATGGTGGATAAGGACGGCCGCTTCAAGGGTATTGCTTACGATTACTCCTGGACAAGTCCCAGAGTTTTATTAAAGCCCCGGTCCAACACCGAATGTCTTATTGAGATAGAGCTTGCAAAGGAAGCTACAGCTGCTGAAAGCAGTAAGGAAGAAAGCACATCAGACAGCAACAGCGGCGACAGCATAAAGCTTACCGCAACCATGACCAAGGCTAACGGAAAATGGCTGCTTGAAAAGCTGACCTACTGATAAACCGATGGAAAACAAGGATAACAAAAAGGAAAATCCCGTAAAGACCTATGCTATAGTAAGTCAGCTGGGCTTTAATATAATAACCCCCCTGCTGATATTCATCTGGGGCGGAAGTGTGCTGGTAAATAAAATGGCACTGCCCGGCTGGGTGATGGTGCTTTTTATAATCATAGGCATACTTGTTATGATATGTGCTACCGTAAGCTATCTTGTACAGCTTATAAAACGCTACGACAAGGGCGACGACAAGAAGGTGCAGAAGGTAGTAAGCTCAAGACGGGATAACGATTATTACGACGATTCTGTCAGAAAAAAATATTGATTATATGAAGAAAAAACATACTGACAGCACAACTGTCAAGGAGATAAAGGCACTTCTCCCTTTCTTTCTGGGAGGACTTGCCCTGCTCATTATCATAAGCATACCTCTTATGATAGGCGGAGTAGGGAACTATACCCTTATAACCGGAGCGGTGGCAGGTACGCTGATAGCCTTTATAAACTTTGTGCTGCTGGGATTATCTGCTGAGAAAAGCCTGCATATGGGCGAAAAAAAATCACAGCTGTATATGAACGGCAGTTACGCAATAAGATATATCGGGATGTTTATCATACTCGGCGTGCTGATGTATTTAAAGCTTGTAAATCCCGTAACAGCGCTTATACCTCTTTTCATTCCGAAGATAGGATATACGGTGCTGGCTCTTAAAGAAAAGAGCGAATTTTAAAATAATCCGAAAGGGAAGAAATTATGGCAACAGATCTCTTAAAAACCGCGGCGGAATTTTCCGTTAAGGGACCTATCTGGTCCTTCGACTTCTATATAGGAAGCTGGCACGTGATAATCAGCGAGAGTATAGTGGTACAATGGATAGTTATGGCTGTTCTCGCTGTGATATTTTTTATTCTAGGCAGAAATCTCAAGGTACGTGCTACGTCAAGACGACAGATGGCGGCTGAATATCTTGTAGGCTTTTTCAGAAATATGGTAAGAGATACAATGGGCGAAAAGTATAATAAATATACCGCCTATATCGGAGCGCTTTTCTGCTTCTCCATCCTTAACAGCTTATCAAGCCTTTTCGGCTTCCGCTCTCCTACCTCGGACTTATCGGTAGTGGCGGCGTGGGGACTTATAACCTTTGTACTCACCCAGAGAAACAAGTTCAGGACAGGCGGCGTCAAGGGCTTCTTCAAGGGCTTTATCGAGCCTCTCCCCTTTATGCTCCCCTTTAACATAATCGGTGAAATAGCAAACCCCGTATCCCAGACTCTCCGTCACTTTGCAAATATACTTGCAGGCTCGGTTATCGGCGGTCTTATCTATTTCGCACTGGGACAGATTGCAAACGGCCTGGGTGCTATCGGTCTGCCGGCAGTTCTTTCACTTTACTTTGACTGCTTCTCATCATTTATCCAGGCGTACATCTTCTGCACACTGACAATGGCTTATGTTTCAGGTGCGGATTGCTCAGAGGACTAAGATATATAAACCCTATGGTTTTTATATAAATATTAAAAATTACCTGCTTTGCAGGATAAAAAACGGAGGACTATTAAATGGAAAACTTATCACAGGCTATCGTACTCGGTGCATCAGCTATAGGTGCAGGTTTAGCAATGATCGCAGGTCTTGGCCCCGGTATCGGTGAAGGCTACTGCGGCGGTAAGGCGGTAGAAGCTATCGGCAGACAGCCCGAGGCATCCGGTGCAATTACTAGAACAATGATCATCGGTGACGCTCTTGCAGAAACTACCGGTCTTTACTCACTGGTTATCGCACTTCTTTTAATGTTTGCTAACCCCTTTATCGGTCAGCTTTAATTAAAACTAGGGTAATACCACAGGAAAGGACTGAAGAACAATGATAGAAATGCTTAAATTAGCGGAAGAAGCTGCGGCAACGCAGGGAGAATTTTCGCTGGTAAGCATAGACCCCAATACTATCGTCTTCACTCTGATAAATACGCTTATCATCTTTCTTATCTATTTCCTGTTTCTCCACAAGCCCGTATGCAAGATTCTTGACGAGCGTGCGGCGGCGGTCAACAAGGATATGGATGACGCTCAGAAGGCAAAAGAAGAGGCTGACGCTGTAAAGGCTGAATACGAACAGCGCTTACAGCAGTCCAAGGACGAAGCAAGCAGAATCGTGGCAGAGGCTACAAAGAAGGCACAGCAGCGTGAAACTGAAATCATAGCGTCTGCAAACGACGAAGCGGCACAGCTCAAAAAGCGTGCTGAGGAATCTATCGAAAAGGAAAAGAAGAAGGCTATAAACGAAATCAAGGAAGAAATTTCCGAGATGGTGGTTATGGCGGCTTCAAAGGTTGCCGAAAAGGAAATTTCCGAAAAGGACAACGAAAAGATTATCGATACGGTTCTGTCACAGATCGGAGAGAACGACTGACATAGTCACTTATTTGAAAGGAGGGGACGAGGATGCACACAGCATATAAAACCTATGCAGAGGCTTTATTTTCTCTTGTAACAGAGGAAAAGGAGCAGGAGCTGACACAGGTTTTTTCTGACCTTAACGGTATAGCGGGTATATTCAAGGAAGAACCCGATTTTATAAAGCTGCTCAAGGTACCCACGATCCCTGTAGATGAAAAGCTGGCGGTCGTAAAGGAGGCGTTTGAAGGAAAGGTTCACACCTATGTGCTCAATTTCCTTTGCGTGCTGACTGAAAATAACAGAGCAGACAGCTTTTCAAAGATACTTGAACATTTTACTGTGCTCTATAACGACAGGATGAATCTTGCGGATGTTACCGTAACCTCTGCAAAGCCTCTTGGCGACGACACTGTCGAAAAGATAAGAGCAAAGATGACAAAGGTTACGGGCAAGACCGTAAACCTTACGCTTAAAACCGACCCGTCAGTTATCGGCGGCGTGGTTATAAGCTACGGCAATACTGTCATTGACGGAAGCGTAAAGTCAAGACTCGAAAGACTGAAGGCAGATATTGCAGATACTATTGCGTAAATGCGCAAGCTAAAAACTCAGAAAGGATGAATCTCCAATGGATTTACGCCCAGAAGAAATAACAGGCATAATCAAATCCCGTATAAGAGATTACGGCTCAAAGCTCCGTTTAGAGGATACAGGCACAGTCGTTACCGTAGGTGACGGTATCGTTCGCATACACGGTCTTGAAAAGTGTATGATGAATGAGCTTTTAGAATTAGAAAACGGCGTGCGCTGCATGGCGCTGAACTTAGAGCAGGATTTCGTCGGTGCGGTTATGCTTGGTTCGGATGCGGGAATAAGAGAGGGCGACACTGTAAAGCGTACAGGCTCAGTCGTTGCAGTTCCCGTAGGCGATGAATTACTCGGCAGAGTAGTAAACGCACTCGGTCAGCCTATAGACGGCAAGGGTGCAATACTCACCACAGAAACAAGACCTATCGAAAAGATAGCTCCCGGTATCATCACAAGAAAGTCAGTAAACGTTCCTTTACAGACAGGTATCAAGGCTATCGACTCCATGATTCCTATCGGAAGAGGTCAGCGTGAGCTTATCATCGGCGACAGACAGACAGGTAAGACTGCCATCGCCATCGATACCATCATAAATCAGAAAAAGACAGATGTAATCTGTATATATGTTGCTATAGGACAGAAGGCTTCTACAGTTGCAAACGTAGTAGAACAGCTTAAAAACGCAGGCGCACTCGATTATACCATCGTAGTTGCCGCTACAGCAAGCGAGCTTGCTCCTTTACAGTACATTGCTCCCTATTCAGGCTGTGCAATGGGTGAATACTTTATGGAGCAGGGTAAGGACGTACTCGTGGTATATGACGACTTATCAAAGCACGCCGTAGCCTACAGAGCACTTTCCCTTCTGTTAAAGCGTCCCCCGGGACGTGAAGCGTACCCCGGCGACGTATTCTATCTGCATTCAAGACTGCTTGAAAGAGCGGCAAACTTAAATGAAGAATACGGCGGCGGCTCACTCACAGCTCTGCCTATCATTGAAACTCAGGCAGGCGACGTATCCGCATATATCCCGACTAACGTAATTTCTATCACCGATGGTCAGATATTCCTTGAAACAGAGCTTTTCCACTCAGGTGTAAGACCTGCCGTTAACCCCGGTATCTCGGTATCCCGTGTAGGTGGTAACGCACAGATAAAGGCTATGAAGAAGGTAGCGGGTACACTGAAGCTCGACTACTCTCAGTTCAGAGAATTACAGTCCTTCTCCCAGTTCGGTTCTGACCTTGATAAGGATACCAAGGACAGACTTGCAAAGGGTGAAAGAATAGTTGAGGTATTAAAGCAGGGACAGAATACTCCCGTTGCTGTTGAAAACCAGATTGCAATAATCTATGCGGTTATCAATAACTATCTGAGAGATATCCCCCTTGACAAGATTGCAGATTTTGAAAAGGATCTTTACAAATATCTCGACGAAACACATCCCGAAATTCCTTCCGCTATCCGTGAGGAAAAGGTACTTTCTCCCGAAACCGAGGAAAAGCTGAAGGCGGCTTTAGAAGAATTCGCTAAGAACTACGTATAATGAAAGGACGGTCCATAATATGAAAAAGGCTTCATTTGTACTGAGCGTTGTTGCTCTCAGCATTTCAGTAGTAACTCTTGCAATTACAGTACTCGAACTGTTCTTCAAGAAAGTAAACTACATCGATAGCAATAACTTTTAATGGAAGATATTTTATTTGCACTTGCTTTTCCCTTCGGGGCGATAATAATATGCATAGTAGTCTACATTATAGCGAGAATTTACTTTGCGATAAGGGATAGCAGACACAAGAAAAAGAATGCTATTCCCGCCTTATCACCCGAGGAGCAGAAAAAGCTCAACAACGATATGCAGAATAATCCTGCCCTGAAAGAGGCTCTGGATGTTGCGGTGGAAGAAATTCCGCATATGGAGCAGTCGGATATCTATAAGCAGATATGCGAAAGAATCGATAAAATTCAGAAGCAGGGAGAGCTTCAGGGAATAGAAAACGCTGTTACAGGCGTTCATACGGCAGGCAGTATGATACTGCTCGGCTCACGTTTCAGACTTGACGAGGAATGGAATTATCAGCTTCTTCCTCAGATAAGCTATGAGGAAAACAAGAAGGCGTGCCGTTTTGGAGAGAGCGAGGATATGCGTATCGACATCTCCCCCCACCTTACCGATACCGAGGTTATAGCCCTTAATATGGCGGTAACAAGATATCTGGACCGTGGCAGAGGAATCTATGAAACGGAATTTTCCGATTTACCGGTAATGGACGCGCCCAGAAAGAGAGTTATAGTTTGCAGTGTAACATTAAGTGACGGTACACCCGTAACACTCAATTTCGGCAGACCTCCCTTTAATACGGCTTGCTCCGTACTGAAAAAAGAATATTTCAACAGTTAAACTTAAACTATCAGAAAGGCGGTGATGAATTGGCTTCGGGGAATATGAAGGACATAAAGCGCAGAGTAAAAAGCGTTGAGTCCACCATGCAGATAACAAAGGCAATGGAGCTTGTAGCCTCTTCAAAGCTACGTAAGGCTAAGAAGAGAGCCGAGGAGGCACGTCCCTTCTTTGAGGCACAGTATGAGCTTATGTGCAAGATAGCAGGAGAAACCGAAGGCTTCAGCACTGTTTTTACCCGCAGAAGAGAAGTTAAAAACAGACTTTTCATCGTCATTGCAGGCGACAGAGGAATGGCAGGCGGCTATAATACAAATATCATAAAGCTTGTAGCTCAGGCTTACGAAAATGATAAGGTAAAGCCGAAGATTATTGCCATAGGAAAAAAAGCGGTGGATTATTACACCAAGCACGGCTATGATGTGGTGGCAGAATATCCCGGTATTGCAGAGGATATAAAGACTGCAGACGCGGCAGATATCTCCATGATGGCTCTTGATATGTTTACCGAGGGCGCAGTTGACGAGATTCAGATATTCTATACCCAGTTCGTATCGGCGCTGGTACAGACTGCTACCCAGATGGGTATAATTCCCGTAACGCCTCCCGTAGGCACATCGGTACCCGTAAATAAGGCGGGCACCACCTACGATCCCAGTCCCGAGGCGGTATTCAACAGAGTTATTCCAAGACTTGTAGCAAGTATAATACTCTGTGCAGTAAACGAGTCCTATGCATCAGAACAGGGCGCAAGAAGAACTGCAATGGAAAACGCAACGGACAATGCAGAAGAGATGATAGGAACATTATCACTCCTCTACAACCGTGCAAGACAGGAAAAGATCACAAACGAACTTAACGAAATCGTATCAGGTGCAAATGCACTGTAATAACAGTGTGCAGGTGCTTTGACACACAGACGCACTATAAACTAATGAAAGGACAGGTTCAGTCTTATGCCTCAGAACATAGGCACAGTAGTGCAGATAATCGGTGCGGTACTTGATATCAAGTTCCCCCCTGAAAATCTGCCTGATCTGCTTAACGCAATAGAAATTGAACACGACGGCAAAAAGCTTACCGTAGAAGTAGCACAGCATATCGGTGACGATACTGTACGCTGTATCGCTATGGGCAGCACAGACGGTCTTGTAAGAGGTCTGCCTGCCGTTGATACGGGCGCCGCTATCCGTGTACCCGTCGGCAGAGAAACTCTCGGCAGAATTTTCAACATTTTAGGCGAGGCGGTTGATAACAAGCCCCAGCCCGAAACAGAAGAAAAGTGGGAAATTCATCGTCCCGCTCCTTCCTTTGAAGAGCAGGAAGGCTCTACACAGGTACTTGAAACAGGTATCAAGGTAGTTGACCTTATCGCACCCTACTTAAAGGGCGGTAAGATCGGTCTTTTCGGCGGTGCAGGTGTTGGTAAGACAGTTCTTATCATGGAGCTTATCAACAACATCGCAAAGCAGCACGGCGGTCTGTCGGTATTCTCCGGCGTCGGCGAGCGTACAAGAGAGGGTAACGACCTTTACGAAGAAATGAAGGAATCAGGAGTTATCGAAAAAACAACTCTTGTTTACGGTCAGATGAATGAGCCTCCGGGAGCAAGAATGAGAGTTGCTCTTTCAGGTCTTACAATGGCGGAATACTTCCGTGATAAAGAGGGACAGGACGTTCTTCTCTTTATCGATAACATATTCAGATTTACCCAGGCAGGTTCGGAGGTTTCAGCGCTTCTCGGACGTATGCCTTCAGCGGTAGGTTACCAGCCTACACTGGCTACAGAAATGGGCGCGCTTCAGGAAAGAATCACATCCACAAAGAAGGGTTCTATCACCTCCGTTCAGGCGGTATATGTACCTGCGGATGACCTTACAGACCCTGCACCTGCGACCACCTTCGCACACCTTGACGCTACTACGGTATTATCAAGAGCTATTTCTTCAATGGGTATTTTCCCTGCGGTTGATCCCCTTGACTCCACATCCCGTATCCTGACTCCCGAAATCGTAGGTCAGGAGCACTATGAAGTAGCAAGAGCTGTACAGTCCATTCTTCAGCGCTATAACGAGCTGCAGGATATCATTGCAATTCTCGGTATGGACGAGCTTGACGAAGAGGACAAGCTGACTGTTGCCCGTGCAAGAAAGATTCAGCGTTTCTTATCCCAGCCCTTCTCTGTTGCAGAACAGTTTACAGGTATGGAAGGTAAGTATGTTCCCCTTAAAGAAACAATCCGTGGCTTTAAGGAAATCATCGAAGGTAAGCACGACGATCTGCCTGAATCTGCTTTCTTATTCGTCGGCACTATCGAAGAAGCGGTAGAAAAGGCGAAAAAGGAAGCAAAATAAATACTGCGAGAAAGGAAGCATAGTATATGACACCATTCAGACTCAGAATACTGACTCCCGAGGGTGTTGTCTTTGACGGAGAGGCTGAAATGATAACAGTCCGCACTACCGTCGGAGATAAGGGCATATTGGCACGTCACGAGCCTTATGTGGCGGCACTCGGTATCGGTCAGGCAAAGGTGCGTATAGAGGGCGAAACAAGAATCGCCGCTGTTTCATCGGGCAGTATCGAGGTATCAAAGGATGTGACCACCTTACTTGCACAGTCCTTTGAATGGGCGGACGAAATCGACCTTCAGCGTGCAGAAAAGGCTCAGCAGACGGCAGAGGAAAACATCGAGCGCTACAAAAACGACAGACGTAAGCTCGACATTGCCGAATACAAGCTGAAGAGAGCTATCAACAGAATCCATGTTGCATCACTTAAAAAGTAAACAGATGTATAAAAGGCGTTCAGGTTTTTCTGAGCGCCCTTTTTGCGGCGTGTCGCCGCTCCCAATTCCGCCTTTGGACATAATCAATGTCGGCGAAGCCTCGTGAACGGCGGTTTCACATATTGGATGCGTCTCAAAGCCTTCTCCCTCGGGAGAAGGTGTCACCGCAGGTGACGGATGAGGGGAAAATGATAAATTGTAGTTTATCGCTCCGCAGTGGTTATTGTAGCCCCAATCCCCCTAACCCCCTTTCCCCTGAGGAAAGGGGGAAAATAGAGGGGCTCGCCGCCCCTTTGCCCTGCTTGGGGCTTCGCCCCAAACCCCGTTTATATCGATGTTTGTGGGCAGGCTGATCAACACGTTTTCATTTACGATTGTAGGGGGCGACCTCCTGGACGCCCCGCATAAATTTCCGCATTTTTAATGGTGCAACCCGCCGTCAAATTTCAATTTGAAATAC
>JAGAVH010000014.1 GCA_017942025.1 Ruminiclostridium sp.
CTCAAGGTAAATGTTTTAATTCTGTATTGTTCAATTTTCAAGGAACTCTCTCTGCCCTCTCAGCGGACAGCTTATTTATTATATCACATCTTCAAACATTTGTCAAGCACTTTTTTTCATTTTTTTAAAAAAGTTTTTTGAGCTTTCTTTTCGTTCTGCTCCGCTGCGATAACCAAATCCGCTTTAGCATCACGTTTTTTGCTCTTTTTGCTTGCCCCTCTCGAAGAGTGCTTATACATTATATCACGTTATTCGTGGTTTGTCAACAGTTTTTTTGCAGAAATTTTGCCTAAAAACAATATAATTTTTTAAAGCGACGATTGTTAATTTCGACAATCAACACAAAATACAGGCTTTTCAACACAATATATAGTAGCTTCGGCAAAGCATCTTTTCACCTTGATGAAGTCATTGTTTTATAGATAGAAAGATAAAAAAAGCAGAACAACCTATTACGGCTGCTCTGCCCGATGTACCTGATTATTGTTTTTCGTTATTAAGCTCTGAAATTATCTTTACAAAGCTGTCAATATCGTTAAAATCTTTATAAACGGAAGCGAATCTGATATATGCAACTTTGTCGATTGCCTTCAGACGATGCAGAACCATCTCGCCAATTTCATAGGATGTAACCTCACGACGGAACTGATTTTTAAGATCCTGCACTATATCTTCTACTATATCCTCCAGCACCATCATCTTTACAGGACGCTTGGCTGTAGCTATAGTCAGACTCTTTATAAGCTTCTCTCTGTCAAAGGCTTCAAGAACATTGCCTTTTTTCACAACCATAAGCGGAATATTCTCCACTATTTCATAGGTGGTGAATCTACATTTACATTCAAGGCACTCTCTTCTGCGGCGGATTTTATTTTCTGCCGGGCGCGAATCTATAACCTTGCTGTCGTCAAATCCACATTCGGGACATTTCACAAATATCACTCTCTTTCCTTCTGATACCCTTTTTATAAACTAATTTTAACATATAAAATGGTCTTTTTCAAGCCTTTTATAAAAATTATTGCTGTAATCTGTAGGCGTCCAGTTTGTTCTGAAGAGCTGTTACCGAATCCTTCAGATCGTCGTAGCTTGTGTAATTTTCTCTGTATAGCTCTACTATCATAGATTCATCATAGCCGAGCTCATCCAGTCTTCTGAAGAGCTTTGTAAAATCAAACACACCTTTTCCTATAGGAAGACAGTCGCAGTTATCATCACAGTCACTGATATGGATATGCTCCACCTTATTGCCTACCGCATCAAGATAATCGAAAACATCTACTCCGCTTCTTCTTGCCTGTTTTGTATCAAGAACAAATCTCACCTCGTCGCCAAGCTGTTGTGACATTTTCCTTACAAAGTCCAGGTCCTTGCTCTTACAATAGCAGATGTTTTCCTGCAATACGGTTATACCAAGCTCCTTCGCTATGCGATAAAGGCGAAGATATCTCTCCATATAAATATCGTCCT
Organism: Ruminiclostridium sp.; assembly: GCA_017942025.1. Classification (GTDB taxonomy): domain Bacteria; phylum Bacillota; class Clostridia; order Oscillospirales; family Ruminococcaceae; genus Ruminiclostridium_E. Next base: position 1,471 of record JAGAVH010000014.1, read on the forward strand.
GAACGTGAGAGCTGAGTATTGCACCGTGAAGCACAAAGTACCGCGCCCCCAGTTCAGCCAGTTTTTCAAAGTATCTTTTATATATATCTATAAGGTAAGTCGTTCTTCTGGGGTAATTGCCGAAAAGAAACAAAGATTCCATCGGAGAAGAAAATGGATGGAAGGACTTGACGCTGATTCCGTAATCCTTTATTGTTTTCTTCATATCCGCATATATTTCGCCTTCGAGCTCATCCACGGAGTTGATAAATATTTCTACGTTTTTAACTCCTCTTATAGCCAGCTCATATAACGCCTTTTCTGTTTCCAGAGGATAAAGGCAGGCGGTTGAAGCACCTACATCCATTTGTTTTCTTCCTTTCATAATTTTTATAGCATATCTATTATATTACCGGTGATGCTTAAAATCATCGGTACAAGATAAATCATTGCAAGAACCACAGAGAAAAGCACATAAATACCTATGCGGCAAAGCGTTTCTGTCCTTGCTATTATCTTTTCTGCCTTGTTCCTGAAGATAATCCACAAAGCAAGCATCACAACGCCTGCAACGGATATGAGCATACCCACCCTGAAGCCGGATGGTGAGAAGGTGAACTCAATATTATTTTCACCCTCGCTAAGTCTTATTGTCATAAATCCACCGAGTGTGCGGCTGATTTGCGTTTCCTCACCGTTGACATAAGCCGTAAAGCCCTTGTCGTAGGGTACGGATAGGAACAGATATTGTCCATCCTTTTCAGAGGAATAGCTTCCCTTTATAGAAGCACCCGCCACTTCAAGTCCTGCAGATTTTGTGGTATCTATGATTTTGCTCAATTTTTCGTGTGAAAGTCCGTACACGCCGAAGCTTGAACAATAAGTTTTCTTATTAAGTGATATTTCTACCGTAACAAATTCATCCTCATAAGTTCCGAGCTCCAGGAAGCCGTTTGTATCCTGTCCCGGGAAGGAAAGATTCTGCTTGATTCCGTTCACATATACGTCAAAGCTTCCGTAAATGTGCTCTTTTACATTGGTAGTTACCAGATCGAAGCAATCAAAATAAAGCGTCTGCTTACCCTCTGCATATATTTTATAGGTAAGAGCGGCATTTTTTGATGCCATATCAGGAACAAAGTGATACTTGTCCTCTAATTTATAGAAGTGGATGTTTCTCTTGCCTGTAGGCTGGTACTCAATAAACAGCTCTTCCTTTGCGCCAAAAAGCTGTTCAGCTACAAACTGCTGAATATCCGCTCTTTCGGCAAGAGGTAATTCAGGAACAGCCGAAAGATCATTGTCGCTGACTATACCAAGCGGCATAAAATACTCGTTTTCAAACACAGAATAATATTTATCTCTGTATATGGCAGGTTCTCTTGCGGTGAACTTTTCCACCGTATAGCCCACCGACATCATAGCATCGGTAAGAAGAGTACCGCCGTTACCTGTTACCTCCATCCAGTAGGAGGAATAACCCAGTCTCTTCATAGCAAACATATAATCCTCTGATGTAAGAGAAGTATAGTGAGCAAGAGAATTGTAGCCAAGTCCGCCTATGAGATTTGCGTCAAAGTGCTTGTACTGTCCCTGACCTAATTTCAGTCGCCAGAATTTTTCGTCATCCTGAATTTTATCTTCGAGTACAATAGCATTATTGAACTTGCCCGGTGTATAGCTTGCCGCCGCTATATAAACGTTGGCATTGAAAAAGCATTCAAAGGCTACAACTGCCGACAGCATTACACAAAGCACGGGAAATGCAATCTTTTTAAATACGCCGAAGGCCATTATAAGCGTATATATCGCCATAACAATGCAGGTTATAATCACAAGATACAGGAAGGAGGTTGTATCTCCCCAGAGAGTTGTGCTGTAGCTGTCAAGATTTTCTCTGAAGGTAAAGTAATACCATACGGAAAATACACCGAAAGCAGCTATCAGAATGGATACAGGAACAGCATATCTCTTTTTCGTCTTTGTGGCATAATCCTCAGCAGTCATGCTCTTTAGCTTTACCGCGCAGAAAATCAACAGCATCATAGTTGTCATATATCCGTAGCGGATAGGAAATGCCATATAATCGCCTGTATGCCACATCTTGTTTATCGGCTCAAACACCACAGGTAACAGAGTAAGAACAGATAAGACGACATAGAATCTGCTCTGCGCCGTTACTCTTCTGCCAAAGAAAATCACATATATCGCAACGCCTATACCCGTACAGAAAAGGAAAGGAAGGCATGTATCCATCTTTGTAAAGATGTTGGACTTTACAAGTCCCTCAATTATATTCTTTCCTCTTGCAGAAGAAAGGTACTGAGCGAAAGAGGGCAACCAGATAACAGCCGTAACAGCGGCGGCGATTACGCAGGCTATGACAAACCTGGGCGCTATACCCTTTATATCCTTTTTTCTGTTCATAAAAAGATATAAGCCAAAGAAAATAACAGTGAAAATTACCACCATATAGCTGAGGTAATAATTCAGCACCAGCATACCTGAAAGACAGAATATCAGCCCTCCGATATTCTTTTTTCTTATAAGGCTTTCAAAAGAAATCAGTAAAAGCGGGAAGAAATACATCACATCCAGCCAGACCGTATTCTGATAGAAAAGCATAGCATAGCCGCTGAAAGCATAGATAACACTGAATAATGCTCCCCAGAAAAGGTGCAGTTTTTTATGGCAATGACGGAAATAGATATTTGCCGTCACAGCACAGGTCATCATCTTCAGCAGAGTCAGAATATTCATAAAGTTCATTATATCCGCTTTTTCTATCAGCACAACTAAAAAACTGAAGGGGCTGGATATAAAGAACAGAAATACACCGTAGAAATTCATACCAGAGGCATTCTGCATATTAAGGAAGAAGTTTCCCTCGCCCTCAAGAATATCCTTGAAGTTAAGCAGCAGAGGCACTACCTGCTGATGCATATCACACCAGGCAAGAGTTTTATCGCCAAAGGGATACATTCCGCTTATCGCATACACAATGAGCAGAATCACTGCCACCGCAACAGGTGGGACTATGAATGTCAACAATGCGAGTGGATTTTTAAAAAAACTTTTTTTCATAATGTCTTTATCTTTTTTATATTGTAAGAAAATATACCTTTATTTCCATCGTTAAAACTACTAATTCCTCCCTTTTTCGAGGGAGGAATCAGATAAAAGTCCTTAAACCATAAGCTTCTTGGCGTCTGTCTGGGTAGAAGCCATATTCTTCTTTGACTTCTTTTCACCCTTGCTACCCTTCTTATCGGAATACTTCTTGCCGAACTTTTCCTGCCAGAGTACCCAAAGGGGACCTGCTATGCAGAGAGATGAGTAGGTACCGAATACAAGGCCTGCCGCCATCGGAATTGCGAATGTCATTATTGATGTAACGCCGCAGATAGCACATACTACACAGATTGTGATAACTGCAAAGGCTGTTGTAAGAGTTGTGTTTATCGCACGTGTGATTGACTGTGTGATACTTAAATTTACAAGCTCACGAAGATTCATTGAAGAGCCGTAAAGATTACGGTTTTCTCTTACACGGTCATAGACAACGATGGTGTTGTTGATGGAGTTACCGAGGATTGTGAGGATAACTGCCATAAAGTTTGCGTCAATAGGGAAACCGCAGAACACGAACACCGCATAAACCATAACGATATCGTGGATAAGTGCAACCAGTGAGAATACACCTGCGGAAAGACCGCCGATGTTCTTGAAGCGGAATGCGATATAGATAACCAGCAGAACAAATGAGAAGAGAACCGCTACAAGACACTTTAAGAAGAACTCAAGACCTGAAGTGGGATTTACATCCTGGCTGTTTACAAGTTCGAGCTTATTATCCTTGTAGGTTTCCTGGAGCTTGTTTGTAAGCTCTGTCTGCTTGTCCGCTGTAAGACCTTCTGACGAAGAGAAAGAAACCTGAACTGTTTCCATAGTGCCGTTTACAGCACTACCTGTAATTACGTTTACTGCACCAAAGCCCTGTCCTTCAACAGTGGACTTGATTGCATTTGTATCAACTGTACCCTCGTAGCTGTAGGTCAGCATTGTGCCGCCCTTGAATTCAATAGACATATCAATGCCCAGTACAAAAGTACCAACGATAGTTGCAATAAGGAAGATAATCGGAATGATGAAGAATATCTTTCTCTTACCGATAAAATCAATAGTTTTTCTTTCCATTATACTGCACCGCCTTCCTTTGTAGTCTTCTGCTGTGCCATAGTGGTCTGGTCTTTCTTACCACCGTATAATGCAGGATTTCTGAATATCTTGAAGTTTGAAAGTGAGCTTGTCATCAGTCTTGCCGCAAGGATACCGAATAAGAAGTTTAAGATTACGCCGACCATAAGAGTATAGCCGAAGGAGTAGATTGTACCCTCTGTAGAAGCACCGAACATAAAGAATATAGGTCTTAAAATGATAGATGCAAGGCTGTCGGGGGTACCGAAGGCACCCATAAGAATGATAGCAACGATAACCATTGTGATGTTACCATCAAATACCGCTGTGAATGCACGCTTATAACCTACGGATATAGCACTCTGTACTGTCTTGCCTGCGTTGATTTCTTCCTTGATTCTTTCGCCTACGATTACGTTTGCGTCAACGCCCATACCTACCGCAAGGATGATACCTGCGATACCGGGGATTGTAAGTGTAAGACTGCTTGCGAAGGGGAAGAAGCCTGAAATTGCACAGAATGTACCTGCAACCTGTCCGATAAGACCGATTACCGCTACAACACCGGGCAGACGATAGAAGGCAATCATGAAAATTGCGATAAATGCAAAAGCAATAAGACCGGCTAAAGCCATAGCGTCTCTTGCACCTGTACCGAGTGTGGGAGAGATTGTGCTGAAGGAAGCTGTTTCAAGCTTAAAGGGTAACGCACCGCCATTGATCTTGTTGGCTAAATCCTGCACCTCTTCAGCAGTAAAGCTACCGCTGATAACCGCTTCGCCGTTTTCAATCTTTTCGTTTACAACTGCAACGGAAATAGCTTCGCCATCCATATATGTGGAGATGTAGCCCTTGTTCTTTGCAAGCTTTTCTGTAGCTTCTGCAAACTTCTGCTTGCCGCTGTCTTTAAGCTTTAAGGCTACCATATACTCAAATTCTGTGCTGCTGCCGCTCTTGGGAGCATACTGTGCAGTAGCGCTTTCTACATCAGAGCCTGATATGATAAGGGGAAGACTTTCGTATGTTTCTCCCTCTTTCCAGCTACCGTCCTGACCTTCTCTGAAGGTGAGGAGTGCAGTTTCTCCGAGCTCCTTAACAGCTTCTTCCGGATCGAAATCCTCGTCCTCTGCCTGCCAGGGGAATCTTACGATAATCTTGTCATTACCGTAGTCAACATAAAGCTCGTAGTCTGTGATGTTGCTTGCAACAAGTCTTGTTTCTACAATAGACTTTGCCGCGTCAAGCTCTGTGTCTGTTGCATCATAATCCTCGGGAGAGGTAAATGATACGTCAACACCGCCTCTGATATCAATACCCCAGCGGATATCACCCACACCTCTTATAACGGGATAGGTAAAGTCGCCATACTGGGTATGTATGCCGAAAAATACTACGCCTGTGAATGCAAGTATAAGTAATAATACTATAAAGAATACAGGCTTTGATACTCGTTTCAATTGTTTCACTCCGTTCCTGCACAATAGTGCATAGGTTTTTATTTTTATACATTATAGTATTATACTATAAACCTTTCAATTAGTCAAGATTTTTTATCATTTTTCATAATTTATTCACAAATTTACAGTCAGCATATGCATATTCTGCTTTCAAACGCTGTCATTTCATCTGTCATATGTTTCACACAACCATAATTAACAATAGTTATAAGTTATAAAGTTACTTGACACAGCTTGTCGTTTATGATATAGTTAAAAAAATTATTATGCTTCACAGATTTCCGGGAGGTACGTTATGAAAAAGCAAAGTATGATAAAGAACAGCGGCTATAAAGCAGAGGGATTTATAGGTCAGTATCAGAAGCTTGTGAGGGAGGTCGTGATTCCGTATCAGTATTCGGTACTGAACGACGAACTGCCCGATGTGGAAAAAAGCCACGTTATAGATAATTTCAGAAATGCGGCGGCGGCAATAAAGGGCGAAGACGTAAAGGACGGCTTTTACGGAATGGTATTCCAGGACAGCGACGCCGGAAAATGGATAGAAGCGGCGGCATACTCACTCCAGAACTATCCTGACAAACAGCTTGAAAAAACCGTAGACGAATTTATTGATGTAATTGCCTGTGCTCAGGAAGAGGACGGATATCTCAATACATACTTTACTATAAAGGATAAGGAAAAGCGCTGGACAAATCTTTTAGAGGCGCATGAGCTTTACACAGCTGGACATCTTATCGAAGCCGCCTGCGCTTATTATGAAGCAACGGGAAAAAGAAAATTCCTTGACGTTATGCTAAAGAACGTAAAGCATATACATAAGCACTTTGTCACCGACAACAACGAAGGCTTTCCGGGACATCCCGAAATAGAGCTTGCTCTATTAAAGCTGTACCGTATCACGGACGACAAGGACTGTATTGAGCTTTGCAGGAAATTCATTGATACAAGAGGCGTAAATACTGATTTCTACAAGCAGGAAAAGGAAAAACGTGACTGGACCGTATGGGGCAACAACGCCGAGGATAACTATTATCAGCAGAGCAACGCTCCCGTAAGAAATCTTGACAAGGCTACAGGCCACGCAGTACGTGCTGTTTATCTTTACACGGCTATGGCGGATTTATCGGGAGAAACCGATGACGAGGAGCTTTTTGCCGCCTGCGAAAGACTGTGGCAGGACATCACCGAAAGAAAAATGTATATCACGGGTGCAATAGGCTCAACCGTTCATGGCGAGGCGTTCAGCACCGACTATGATTTACCCTCCGATACAGCCTATGCAGAAACCTGCGCTTCTATAGGTCTTATGTTCTTTGCAGCAAGAATGCTGGAAAAGGATGTGGACAGCAGATATTCCGACGTGATGGAAAGAGCCTTTTATAATACCGTTCTTGCAGGTATGCAGCTTGACGGAAGGAGATTCTTCTACGTAAACCCCCTTGAAGTAGTCCCCGGAATTTCAGGCGTAATTGCAACCCATTGGCACGCAAGACCTCAGCGCCCGGGCTGGTACGGCTGTGCCTGCTGTCCTCCCAACGTGGCAAGACTTATCACTTCTTTCGGCAAGTATGCCTACGGAGAAAATGAGAATACCGCCTTCTGCCATCTCTTTGCTGGCGGCAGGGTTGAATTTTCAAACGGTATGAAATTCACCTGCGAAACAAGATATCCCTACGGCTTTGCCGTTACCTATAAAATAGAAAAGGGCGGAAAAATGGCAATCAGAATTCCCGCCTGGAGCGAAAGCTATCTGGTTCTTCTCAACAAAAGACCTGTCAGAACCGAAAAGGTAAAGGGCTATATATATGTAGATGTAGCCGACGGAGATACTCTTATAATCACTCTTGACGATAGCATCAGAACAAACTACGCCAGCACAAGAGTACATGACCTTACGGGTAAGGTGGCTTTATCAAGAGGTCCTCTTGTTTATTGCTTTGAGGGTGTTGATAATGACAACGATGTTTTGTCAATCGCCCTTAAAAAACGCTGTGGAGCTATGGTTACGGAAAATGACGACCTCCCCTGTGAGAGCATTGCAATAGGGGTAGAAGCTGTGAGAAAAACCGCCCCGGACAGTCTTTATTCCTTTGAACCACCGACAGAAGAAGAAATCACCGCCATTGCAGTCCCCTATTATATATGGGGCAACAGAGGTGAAAATCAGATGAGAGTGTGGATGGACGAGGCATAAATTTGCGGTAGCAAATTCAGGTAGTTTGCCTTGCGGATGGAATATAAAAATTACGGGTGACCATTGGTCACCCGTTACGTTTTATTCGCTCTTCTCTGCCGCCGCTAATGCGATAGCACATTCGATTCTCTTTTTCTGCATTTCGCAGGATAGCTTGTGAGGCTTCTTTACATCGCCCTCATAGATAAAGCTATTTGCGTTGCATCCGCCGCTGCAGTAGAATCTTGCCCAGCAGGTGCCGCATTCTTCCTTGCTATAGATGTGGATTCCTGCAAAGTAATCCTTTATCTGCTGATTTACTTCGCCCGTGTAGATGCTACCCATCTTCCACTCTTCAATACCTACAAACTGATGGCAGGGGTAAATATCACCCTCGGGGGTAACTGCAACGTATTCGTTGCCACAGCCACAGCCACGAAGTCTCTTTACTGCACAAGGTCCCTGATTTAAGTCTATCATAAAGTGGAAAAAGTTGAACTTTCTTTCTCCCTTTACCTTCTGCTCCTCCATTATCTTTTCAAGTCTGTCATATTCCGCAAAGATGGTGGGAAGATCGTCCTTTGTGATAGCGTAGGGCATTTCGGGATCGGTTACTACCGGCTCTACCGATAACTGCTCAAAGCCAAGCTCGTTTATATGCAGTACGTCATCGGCAAAATCGAGATTGTACTTTGTAAAAGTACCTCTTACGTAATAATCCTTGTCCCCTCTGCCGTCTACCAGCTTTTTAAACTTGGGTACTATTATATCATAGCTTCCGCTACCGTTGGGAGTAGGACGGATATTGTCGTTTATACACTTTCTGCCGTCAAGGGAAAGTACGCAGTTTGACATTTCCTTATTGATATAATCAATCTTTTCATCATCGAGAAGTATGCCGTTTGTGGTGATGGTGAAGCGGAAATTCTTGTTGTGCTGTTTTTCAATGCTACGGGCATATTTTACTGTTTCAACTACAGTATCCCAGGCCATTAAAGGCTCGCCGCCAAAAAAGTCGACTTCAAGATTCACCCTGTCCGCTGAATGCTCGATAAGGAAATCCATAGCCTTCTTACCCGTTTCCACGTCCATAAGCATTCTGCTACCGCCGAAATCACCCGTCTGGGCAAAGCAGTATTTACATCTTAAATTGCAGTCGTGGGAAACGTGCAGACACATAGCCTTTATAGGTGCCTTCATTGCCATAGCCGCATACTGTGCGTAATCGTCGTCGGTAAAGAGCATCTTGGCATCATATAATTCCTTTAATTCAAGATAGCACTCTGCTACCTCTTCGCTGTCATAGTCTGCCATCTTGCTGATAATTTCATCAGGGCATTTATCGGCAAAGGGAGGCTTTGCATAGTCCAGTAAATCATATACCAGCTTGTCCACTACGTGAACGCCGCCGCTACAGATATCAAGAACGATATAGCTACCGTTCTGTTCGTATTTATGTATCATTTGATTTCATCCTTTTTATTTTGTTTAAAAGTCAAGAAGTCCTCGTTTTAAATCTCATCAATCAGACGCAGAGAAACGCACGTCAGACGAGGAAAAGGCCTCGCCAGGCGCACAAACGGCAAGGATGCCATAAAGTGAACGAACAATGTGCATCAGGACGATGCACAGCAAGGCGTTCACATCAGGTGCGGTCAAGAGGTTTTTGACGAAGTAAGCAAAAATGCTTTTGCAGAGCCTTTTCGGGCTCTGCAAAACTTTTCTCTTTTTTAATTTTTCGAAGATAAAATTACCGCATTCCGCATTTTTGCGGTGCGTGTGTTTATCCAAGTCTGATTACTTTACTGCTTCACACTTCTGGTTAGCAACTGTGCAGCTTGTCTTGCAAGCAGACTGGCAGGAAGTCTGGCACTTGCCGCAACCGCCCTTTGCAGCTGTAGCCTTTAAGTTAGCCTTGTTAACTGTCTTGATGTGCTTCATAATAGCGTACCTCCGTTTTTTATTATCGTTTATATTCTATCATAGTTTTAACCGAATTTCAATAGTTAAATTGAAAAAAGTTATTTTCCCACGCAAAATCTTTCAAAAATTCTTGCAATAACCTCTTCGCTGGCACTCTTTCCCGATAATTCGTATAAATGCGAAAGTGCGGTTTCCAGCTCCAGTCCCGCAACGTCGGCAGTCATTCCCATCATCAGAGCGTTATAGGCGTTGTCTACCGCCCTTGCCGCTGATAAGGCACATTGTCTTTGTCTTTCGTTGGCAAGAAAGCCTGCGGAAGGATCTAATTTTCTGATATTGCATTTTTCCCGTACCATCTCTTCGAGGGCGTCAAGTCCCTCGCCCATTTTAGCGGAAAGGGTAACGGCTTTTCCGAGCTTTTCCTCAATATACGCCGTATCAATGGCGGTGTCAAGATCGGATTTATTGATAACGGGAATCACGTTTCTGCCCTTTACTATATCTATAAATCTGTAGTCCTCTTCAGAAAGCTCTCTTGAGCTATCGAAAAGTGCCAGTATAAGCTGGGAGGTGTCGAGTCTTTGCAGCATTCTCTGTACGCCGATATTTTCGACGGTATCGGTGGTTTCACGGATTCCTGCACAGTCGGATAATTTAAGCATTATGTCCCCCAGCATTACCATTTCCTCAACGATATCCCTTGTAGTACCCTCGATGTCGGTAACGATACTCTTCTGTACGCCGGTAAGCTGATTCATAAGAGTGGATTTTCCTGCGTTGGGCTTACCTGCAATAGCTACCGTGATACCCTCTCTCATTATCTGACCGCTATCGTAGGTAGAGAGTAAATCATCCATCTTGTTTTTAAGCTCGGTTACCGATACAGTCCAGTCGGCACGGCTTATCTCGTCCTCGTCCTCGCTCTCATCGGGATAATCTATCCATACTGCAATTTCAGACGTGACCTTTATAATATCCTCGCAGAGCTTTTCTATTCTGCGGTATAAAGCGCCCTCGCTCTGTGCCTTGGCACAGGTGATGAGCTGTTCGCTACCTGCATTTATAAGGTCGATCACCGCCTCGGCTTCGGTAAGTGACATCTTGCCGTTTATCAGAGCCTGCTTTGTGAATTCGCCCGCTCCCGCCATTCTTGCTCCGTTATCAAGACAGCTTTGCAGAACTAATTTCGTTATGCATATACCTCCATGGCAGGTTATCTCCGCCACGTTTTCACCCGTATAGCTATGGGGCGCACGGAATATAAGTAAAACGCCGTCGTCTATCTTCTGCCCGTCCTTTATAATATCACCATAGCTTGCGGTATAGCCGTTCATTTTATCTATATCGCTTGTGGGGAATTTCGGTCTGAACACCTTTTTCGCAACCTCAAAGGCATCCTCACCCGATATTCTTATCATTGAAACTCCGCCCGATGCAGGGGGAGTGGATATTGCGGCAATACAGTCCATATCCGTATCCTTTCTTATTTACCGAAAAGTCTTGCGAAAAAGCCCTTCTTTTCAGATTTCGGCTCTTCTACTCTCTTTGTCGGTGGCTTATCGTCATAATAATCGTCGTCGCAGTATTCTGCGTTGCTGGTATCCTCTAAAGGAGCGTCCTCCAGCATAAGCTGAACAAAGCCCTTTACTAAAAGCTCTTCTCCGCTTTCGTTGAGAATATAAGTCCACAGAGCAGAGGGGGTATTTACTATAAATTCCGAAATATCCTCCATAGCGCAGAGCTTTTCCAGTTCCTCGCCCATGCAGGCTATTACCTGTTCCTCCATACCAGAGAAGAAATCCTCGCAGGCGATATTATATTCATCGGCGGGATTCTTACCCGCTACTCTCATAAGGTGGATACCGTCACGAAGGTAGGAGGTATAGTCGAGATAATCGCACCAATAGTCGTTTATAGTCTGTAAAATAACCTTCAGCTGAAGCTCGTTTACCGCATCAGTACCGAATTTTGATACCGCGTCCTCATAGGCGTCAGGGAAATTATCCTGCCATATGGAAACCTTTGCTTCTCCGCTTAAAAACGCCTTTCTTCTGCCGAATACGGCGTCACGGTGCTTTTCGCCTATCAGAGTGAAATTGAGCAGTCTTTTACGTAGCTCATAGGTATCACCATGGGCAATGCGCTGTACTCTTGCACATTCTCTTATAACCACCTTATCGGTGATAGGCATACCCGTTGCCTCCTTCGGATAGTGACGGGAGGGGATGAGCTTTTCAGCCTCGTACTTTATCATTATATCGTCTTCAAGGGAGATAAAGAATTTGCTTTCGCCAACGTCACCCTGTCTGCCCGATCTACCACGAAGCTGCATATTTCCTCTTTCGCTTTCGGTAAGGTAGGTGCCTATTACCAGCAGACCGCCTGCCTCTTCTACCATTTGCTTTTCCGATTCGTCTGCGCCGCCCAGCTTTATATCAACGCCACGACCTGACATATTGGCAGAAATGGTTACCGCACCGGGCTTTCCTGCGTCCTTTATTATATCCGCTTCCAGCTCGTCGTTCTTTGCGCTTAAAATTGCCGCTTCAATGCCCTTTTCAGAGAGCTTTTGGTTTAAATATTCGCTGTCCTCGATATTTGCCGTACCGATAAGCACAGGCTGATTTTTGGCGTGAGCCTTTTCCACACAGTCAGCCACCGCATTCCATTTTTCTTCTTTTGTAAGGAAAATATCGTTCGGATAGTCGGTTCTTCTGCAGGGAGAATGGGTAGGTATCTCGGTTACAAGAAGATCGTACATCTTCAAGAATTCTTCCTCGGAGCTTTTTGCAGTACCCGTCATGCCCGATACCTTCACGTACTGTCTTAAAAAGAACTGTATCGGCACAACGCCCATAATAACGCCACGTGTCGTTGCGGTAATGCCTTCCTTTGCTTCAACCGCCGCCTGGAGAGAGCCGGGATAGCGTCTGTGCTCTGCCGCTCTGCCTGTAAACTCGTCAATTATACGGATGTTTTCATCCTTTACGATATAGTGGATATCCTTTTTCAAAAGGAATGCGGCTTTAAGGCAGTCGTTTATCTTGGTAAGAAGCTCATTGTTCTGAAGCTCATAAAGTCCCGAGCCGTCCTCTATGAATAATTCCTCGCACTTATCTTCACCTTCGGGAGTAAGGAATATCGTGCCGAGTTCCTCATCCTTTTCGTAATGGTCATCAGGGAAATTGCTTACCTCACCATATATGGCAGGTACGTCCTCATCAGGCTCAACCGCAGTCTGTCCTGCAATTACCAGAGGGATTCGTCCCTCGTCTATCATTATACTGTCCGCTTCGTCAACAATGGCAAAATCAAAGCCCTGCTGAACGGTATCTTCTATTCTTTCTGCAACAAAGTCACGGAGGAAATCAAAGCCGCATTCTCTTGCGGTGATATAAAGCACGTCACAGCCATACGCCTTCTGCTTTTCTTCCTTTGAGGTGTCCTGGGTGATAAAGCCTACCGATACCGAAAGCTCGTCATATATCGGCTTCATCCAGTTATAGTCACGCTTTGCCAGATAATCGTTGAAGGTAAGTATATGCACCTTACCGCCCGTCTTTACGTGATGGCAGGCGGCGAAAACGGCGGAAAGCGTCTTGCCCTCGCCCGTCTTCATTTCTGCAATTTTACCCTCGCTCAGCTCATAAGCGGCTGAAAGCTGTTCCTCATAGGGAGTTATACCTAAATGCTTCTGGCAAGCCTTGTAGCAAGCGGCAAAAACTCTCTCCTTATCGGAGGAATCGGAAAGAAAATCTATATCCTCTGTCAGAGCAAGCTCCTTTATTTTTTCGATGTTTATTTTATCAGGCATGATTGATTACCTCTCTTTTTTGATGAAATTTGCGAAAATATATATAATATTGTATCACATAAAGCGTTAAAATGCAATTATTTAATAAAAAGCCCTTTAAAATTCCGTAAAAATATGCTAAAATAGATATATATTGTGAAGTATAAGGAGTAATTTCTATGTCAGTTAAAAAATATTGTCTTGTTCTTGCCGCAGGCGATGGCACAAGAATGAAATCAGAAAAGCCCAAAGTTCTGTGTGAGGTGCTTTTTTATCCTATGCTGGGCTGGGTACTGGATGCGGCTGAAAGCGCAGGCGCAGAAAAGACGGGCGTAGTGGTAGGAGCACATAAGGAAATGGTAGAGGCTTATCTTAAATCCCGTGGCGAATATCCCACCTTTACCCAGAGTGAAAGAAAGGGTACAGGCCATGCGGTTATGATGGCAAGAGAGCTTATCGAAGAGGCGGCAGGGGAAAAGGCTGATATTATGGTAGCCTGCGGCGACGCTCCCTTTGTTGATAAGGAAACCATTGAAAATTCCTACAGATGCCACAAGGAGCAGGGAAACGATGTTACGGTAGTTTCCGCTATTCTTGATAACCCCTTCGGCTACGGCAGAATTATAAAGGAAAAGGGACAGTTTATAAGCATCACCGAGCAGAAGGACTGTACTGAAGAGCAGAAGGCGGTAAAGGAGATAAATTCGGGCATCTACTGGTTCAGGGCAGAAAAGCTCGGCGGACTTTTAGACTCCCTTACCTGCAACAATGCGGCGAAGGAATATTACCTTACCGATACAGTAGCCCTTGCAGAAAAGAAGGGCGTATATACTGCAGAAAACAGCAACGTGGTACTGGGTGCAAACAGCCGCAGTCAGTTATCTGCACTCAATAAGACCGCCCGTGACAATGTACTTTCAAGACTTATGGATAATGGCGTTGACATTCCTCTTACCGATGGCATAATCATCGGCAAGGACGTAGTTATAGGAGCGGATACCGTTATTCTCCCCGGCACTATCATAAAGGGTAAGACTATTATCGGCAAGAACTGTGAGATAGGTCCTAACTCATACATAGAAAACTGCACTATCGGAAACGAGGTTGCCCTTGATAACGTACACGCCTACGATACCGAAATTGACGATGACGTAAAGGCAGGTCCCTTCGTACATCTGCGCCCCGGCACAAAGCTCCACAGCAAGATAAGAATAGGCGACTTTGTAGAAGTAAAGAATTCCGAAATCGGCGTTGCTACCTGCATAGCGCATCTCACCTACGTAGGCGACAGCGACGTTGGCAAGGATGTAAACTTCGGTTGCGGATGCGTGACCGCAAATTATGACGGTATAAATAAATTCAGAACGGTTATCGGAGATCATTGCTTTATCGGTTGCAATACAAATCTCGTACCACCCGTAAGAATAGGCAATAACGCCAGCACAGGCGCAGGCTCAACTATTACAAGGGACGTCCCCGAAAACGCCCTCGCCGTAGAAAGAGCCGAAACAAAAATAATCGAAAACTGGGAAAAGAATTTCAAGCGTAAAAGAAAGGCTTAACTGCGGATATCGGCATATCTGTAAATCAAATTTTAAACATAGAAAAGCATAAAGCGGGCTATATTCTTTATGCCAAAGTAACAAACAGTCCTCAAGCCTTGACAGGCACGGGGTTTGGGGCGAAGCCCCAAGCAAGGTCGCAGGGGCGGCAGCCCCCGTCCTTCTCCCCCTTTCCTCAGGGGAAAGGGGGTTAGGGGGTTAGGGGCTAAAAATCGGTCAATTGATACCACAATTAGCGAAGCGACATCATTTGTCCGACAGGACAAACATCATTCATCATATCTGCGTAGCAGATACATCACTTTTTAATTTGCAAAGCAAATTAAAAAACAAAAGGGGGTTATCATTCTGGATACGTTTCTTACAATACTGATAGGAATCGGGATAATACTCGGTATTATAGCAATATTTACCTTTATATGCTTTCTTATGGTATCCACCCTTTACGAAAGCGTATTCGGCAAGCGCTTTGAAATATACGATTCTCCCTTGCTCCCCGATTTCAAGGATTATCCCGAATTACAAAGTGACCCGGTATCCTTCCCTTCAGAAAAGGGCTACAACTACAGCGGCACTATCTATTATTATAACAACGTGCCGAAATTCAAGGGACTTATAGTCTTCTCCCACGGAATATTTGACGGTCAGCTGAATTATCTGCCGGAGATAGACTATTTTGCAAAAAGAGGCTACAAGGTATTCGGCTTTGATAATACCGGCAGTCATCTGTCAGGGGGTAAATCCCTCCGTGGACTTCCCCAGTCAGCAAAGGATTTAGATACTGCTCTGAATTACGTTACAAGAGAAATAAATGCCGAAGAAAAGTTACCGCTTTTCCTCTTCGGTCATAGCTGGGGCGGTTATGCGGTATCGACGGTAAGCTGCTACAATCAGTATGATATAAAGGGCGTTTTCGTTCAGAGCGGCTTCAACAGATGCTGTGATATGGTGGTAGCAGAGGCGGTAAAGCGCTTTGGAAAATGGATGTTTGCCCTTATGCCCTATATCAAGATGTACGAAAGAATAAAATTCGGCAAGGCGGCAGATTACACCGCAATGCAGGGTATAGCAAAGGCTACCGCAAGAGGTACGAAGTTTCTTATTCTGCACAGCCTTGACGATAAGACCATAAGCCTTACAAACAGCGTTTTATTAAACGTTATAAAGAATGATAATATAACCCTTATTACAGAAAAGCACAAGGGACACGATTCCCTTGACAGCGACAAGGCTATTAAATATAAGAAAAGACTTGACGACAGATGCTATGACGAGCTTGGTAAGAACGCCACCAGCAGAGCAAAACGGGATTTCTATCAGAAAAACGCCGACAAAAAGGAGTATTTCGAGATAGATTACAGACTTATGAAGCTGATAGCGGATTTTTACGAAGCCGGATGCAGATAAAACGGAGGAATTGTTATGAAGGTAAAAAATTTTCTTGCATCGTTACTTATTACAACCGCTGTCCTTAATATTACAGCCTGCTCGGATGCAGGCAACGGCTCAGTAGCAGATACGACAAGTAAATCAGAAATTTCTGCAACACAGACGCCTGACAGCAAGCCTGAAACAACAAGAAATTCAGGGACAATCACCACGAAGTCACCCGAATCGGTCGCGACAAAGGATTCAGAAGCTACAACTTCAAAAGCACCCGAAACCAATGCAACCAAGGCACCTGAAACCACTACCTCAACGGCTCCCGAAAGCGAGCCGCCGTCATCGGATACAAATAACAATGCTGTAATATTCGCAAACCTCAGCACGGGTGAAAGCTATAACCTGTTCAACGACACAGCAATATATACCCAGTCAGACGGATGGGCGTCTATTGCTCTGGGCGGACACGATGTTGAAGGCGCGCAGGGCTGTAGCATACTCGGCGAAGTGATATTGGACGGAGTTTTATGTGCGTCAGGTTCAACCTACACTATTTATGACAGCTATAAGCCACCAAGCTTTTTGGTGCATCTGGTGTCAGACAACGGTCCTGTAACAATAGATGACGCCAACTATCCCGACAATTTCGGAAACAGTCTTGTTTACATAGAGTATGTCGAGCCGCTTAAAGAGATAACCTTTACGCTTGATATAACCTTTGTGGGCGGCGACGGAAACACCTACCGCATCAGCGGTAAGGGTAGCGCTCCTTTTACTGCCGGTGCAGAACCGCCGCAGAGAATATATGATGAAACCTGTATGGTATGCAACGGAACAGGAAAATGCAGAGGCTGTAACGGAACAGGCTGGTTCAGTACCGTCGGAGACGGAATACGCTGTAATTCCTGCTACAGCTATAGTGGTATATGCATCGGCTGTGACGGTTACGGAAAGCATTGACAAGACGAATAATCTGTGATATACTGTTTTTTAAGTAAAAACAACTGAGTTTAAACTTAACGAAAGGAAGTAACTATGAAGTTAAAAAGATTTATTGCGGCTTTTCTCGCAGTAGCTACCATCTTCAGCGTAACAGCCTGCTCAGGTAATGAGACAAGCTCTGTTACAAGTGAAGGAAGCTCCACTACAAGCGAAGTAAGCGAGGACGAAAGCAGTAAGGAAGAATCAAGCAAGGAAGAAAGCAAGGAAGAAAGCAAGACAGAGACTTCTGCTACAGAAACCTCCGAGCCTGAAACAAGCGCTCCTGAAACCACAACAAACGAGCCTGAAACCTCAGCTCCCGAAACCACCACGACAACTACCACAGAGGCTCCCGAAACAGAGAAGCCTGAATCCACTCCTGCGGAGGGCAGTGAAATGACAGATACTATCAACACATTCAAGCTTTCAGAAGATAATGCAAAGCACATAGGCAGAACTTACACAGACAGCGAGGGAACGGTATGGCTGTCCCACTCTGCTACTGCTCTCGAATTTACATTCACAGGCACAAAGGCGTCTGTTACAGTGTGTGAGGATATTGTTTACGGCGCAGGCAGCGAACCCAGGTTTGCTGTATATGTAGACGATGAAAGAGTACAGGATATCTTACTTAAAGAAAAGGAAAAGACCATTGACTTCTACAGCGCTGACAGCGCAAAGGAAACAAAGGTAAAGATAATCAAGCTTTCCGAAGCTGCAAACAGTATTTTCGGCGTAAAGTCTGTAAGTGCGAATACAACAGACCTCGTACCTACCGAAAAGAAGAATCTTAAAATAGAATTCATCGGCGACTCCATCACCTGCGGCTACGGTGTTGACGACGAGGTAAAGGAAAATCACTTCTCCACAGCAACCGAGGACGCTACGAGAGCCTATGCATATAAGACTGCTATGAATCTTGATGCAGATTACAGCCTCGTTTCCTTCAGCGGTCACGGCATTATCTCAGGTTATACAGGCGACGGAAAGAAACAGGATCAGCAGTTAGTTCCCCCCTTCTATGAGAAGATTGCAAGAAACTATTCCGGCAGTAAGATAGTAGAAAATGACTGGGATTTCTCACGTTTTACACCTGACATTATCGTAATCAACCTTGGTACAAACGACAATTCTTATGTAAAGAAGGTCAAGGAAAAGGAAGAAGAATATAAGGCAGGCTATATCGAATTCATCAAGCAGATAAGAAAGAATAATCCCAACGCTAAAATAATCTGCACACTTGGCATTATGGGCAACGAGCTTTTCTTCCCTATGAGAAAGGGTATCACCCAGTACAAGGAAGAATCAGGCGATACAAATGTGGAAACCGTTCTTTTATCCACACAGACAGCCGCTGACGGATATGCCGCTGACTGGCACCCCACAGAAAAGACTCACACAAAGGCTGCCACAAGAATGACACAGTTCATCAACGAACTTTTAGCTCAGTAATCCGAATATGATTATTACCGCTCCGGGACAACCACCGGGGCGGTTTTTTATGGGTATTTCTCACAGTAAACAAGCTGCTTATTTGTGCAAAAGGTATTATTTTAAGCTGTAAACGTTCTTTTCTTGTTTTTTTAATTGAAAAGGGTGTTTTTTTGTGCTATACTAATTTATATATGTTAGCTGTGGAAGGAGCATAAATATGGCGAAAAAGAAAAACAGAAGCAGAAATCACACTGTATCTGAAAATACTAATATAAACGCATCTGCCGGCGAAATAAAAGAAGTCTCTTCCCCTGCCGAAGAAGTATCAGCAGAGGAGCTTTTCGGTGCAGACGCCATCGCACAAACGCCTGCTGAGCCTGTGCCCGAGGTAAAGGCGGAGAATACAGCACAAGCGACGGCAGAAGCTACCACCGAAACAGTAGAAGCTGCTAAAGAAACTGTAAAAGAAGCTTCTGTGGAAGACCTTTTCGGTAGTGTCACAGAAATTGCATCCGACGGCGATGAGGTTACCGAGGTAGAAGCATTACCCGTTAACGAAGCTATGATGATATCATCCGAAACCAACGAAGCTATGCCAAGCATCGTTGTTACAGAAAATACAACAGATTTCATGCAGGTGACAGCAGGTGACGACGACTCAGCAATGCCGAGCATTGACCTTACACCTGAACTGCGCCCCTCAGAAATCAAGGCTATGGAAACTGCGGCTGTAGCCGCTTCGGTATCGGCAGTAGGTATGGACAGCGTTCAGCCTTCCGTTACAAACAGCACAGCAATAGCAGAAGAGGCTCTGCCTATGGATGTTGTAGCTCCTGATGACACTCCTGCCGAGGAAGTTGCTTCTGCTGAAGAAGCCGCTCCTGCCGAGGAAGTTGCTTCTGCTGAAGAAGCCGCTCCTGCTGAGGAAGTTGCTTCTGCTGAAGAAGCTGCTCCTGCTGAAGAAGCTGCTCCTGCTGAAAAAGCCGCTCCTGCTGAAGAAGCGAGCACAGCAAAAACTACTGAAATCATTACAGATGACGCCGCCTATTTTGCGGCTATGGGTATTGTATCAGGTGCTGAACCGCCAAGAGATATTTCTCAGATAACAAAGCCCAGAACCATTGAAGAGGCAAGACTTTTCTACGCAAACTACCGTCCTCCCGAGAAAAAGGAAGAGGTCCAGGAAGAGCTTACTGAGCTTCCCGTTGAAGAAGAGGACGACAGCAACAAGAAAAAAGCTATTTTCTACATAATACTTGGCGCGGCGGCACTTATTGTTCTTATCGTATGCCTTGTTATGATGCTGAACTACAAGAGAGATGACGGAAGCAACTCCGTAGGCGGCAATACAAGTCAGTCAAGCTCTGTAACCGATTCAGGTACAGAATCAGAAAACGACAACGAAAACGCCACCGATACGCCTGACGCAACAGATAACCCCGAAAACTCAGGCAACGACGAGGGTAACGAAAACCCCGAAAGCTCTGACAACAACGGAGGAAGTGAAAAGCCCTCCACCACAACCACAAAGAAGCCTTCTACTTCAACCACACCAAAGAAGCCTTCTTCCTCCACTACAACCAAGAAGCCTTCTACTACAACCACAAAGAAGCCTTCTACAACTACAGTAAATGGTGCTCCTTCAACTCCTGCACCCGAAACGCCTTCTTCGTCGTCATCGACAACACCTGCACCTGTTCCTGATACATCCACAACCACAAGAACAGAAGCACCCGTGCCCGATACATCCTTGACCACAACGACAAAGAAGCCTGAAACTACAACCATTACAACTACAACAACTACAACAAAGAAGCCCGAAACCACACCCAAGCCCGAAACTACAACCACAACCAAAAAGGATGAATTCTTACCCGGCAGTGACGAAATCGAAACTCCCAGAAAGTTTATTGTAAGTACGGCTGACGCATGGGATGGCGGTGCAAATCTTACCCTTACAAACAATACAGGCAAGACAGTAACAAGCTGGACTGTAACCTTTACGGTACCAAGCGGATTCAAGCTTACAGGTAGCTGGAGCGGCGTATTTACTTTAAACGGCACTAAACTTGTTGTAACCAATCCTTCCGGCTGGAATGACAGAATTGAGCCCGGCAAGAATATATCCTTCGGCCTGCAATATACCTGCCCCACAAAGGTAAACTTCAACAACTATTCAGTAAACGTAACATACTGAGATCATTAAAGTATAAAATAATTCTGTGCCTTTATGGTGCAGAATTATTTTAATTAAAGAAAACGAAAAGGTGATATTTTTTGAACGAAAAAAAGGGAAATCCCCTTGCGCTTATCCCGATAGGGGTATTCCTTGTGCTGTACCTCGGTACAGGAATAGTATTTGAATATATTTTAAAAATAGAAATGGGCTTTTACAATGTCCCGATAATTGCGGTATTTCTGATTGCAATATTTGTAGCCTGCCTTCAGAACAGAAAGCTGAACTTTGATAATAAGCTTGGAATAATGGCAAAGGGCGTCGGCGATAAGAATATAATCACAATGATACTTATATTCCTTGTTGCAGGTGTATTTGTCGGAGTGGCAGGAAGAAGCAGTGCAGAAAGTGTTGCATATTTTCTTCTTTCTGTAATACCGCCCCAGTTTGCAGTTGTGGTGCTTTTTGTCGTAAGCTGTTTTGTATCAACTGCAATGGGTACATCGGTAGGCACCATTACACTTATAGCTCCCATCGGATATGCAATATCAGCGGCATCCGGCTACTCTCTGCCTCTTTGCATAGCGTCTGTTATGGGCGGCGCAATGTTCGGCGATAATCTGTCCTTTATATCAGATACAACTATAGCCGCTTGTAACGGTCAGGGCTGTCCCATGAAAACAAAATTCAAGGAAAATTTCTTCATTGCTCTTCCTGCGGCAATCATATCCACTGTTGCCATATTCCTTGTTTCGCAGGGAGAAAATATATCACAGATTGAAATAAAGGACTACAACCTTATTCAGATAATCCCCTATATCTTAGTGCTTATCGGCGGCATTATCGGTATAAACGTATTTATCGTGCTGCTTATCGGCATTTTCTCAGGCGCAGTAATTATGCTTGCCACAGGCACAGTTTCCTTTATGACGCTTACCGCCAATATCGGAGGCGGCATGGCAGGAATGCTTGAAACCGCTATTGTTGCTGTACTTGTTGCCGCTTTGGGCGAGCTTATAAAAGAAAACGGCGGCTTTGACGCCCTTCTGAACCTTGCAGGCAGACTGTTCAAAACAAAGAAAACAGGTCAGGTTGGTATCGGTCTTTTGGTAGGCGTTATGGATATCGCCACCGCAAACAATACTGTAGCTATCATAATGGCAAATCCCATAGCAAAAAAGATGTCGGAAAATTATGGCGTAAGAGCAGGCAAGACAGCATCAATACTTGATACCTTCTCCTGCATCTTTCAGGGTATTATCCCCTACGGAGCACAGATGCTGGTAGCTGTTTCAGCAGTATCGGAGCTTGGCGGAAATATAAGTGCCTTTGACATAATGCCTATGCTCTTCTACCCCTTTGCTCTGCTTTTAAGCTCACTTGTATTCATATTCTTTATCCCCGACAGAAAGACAAGAAAGGAAGAAAATTAAAATGGATTTTTCAAAGCTCAATTTTGGTGTTGACGGCGACAGCATAACACAGCACAATCAGTGGTCATACCACGTATTCAACAATCTCGGTATGGCATCTCATCATAATGTAGCTGTGGGAAGTGCGGTATGGTACAAAAGAACCGTCACAGTAAACGGAAAGGCTATCACTACCCAGAATTACACAGACCCTGACTTTGCAGGTATCAGCGACGGATGGGAGCCTACCGACGACGAAAACGAATTACAGAAGAGAATGAACAACTGCGCGGTAGTTCACATTCAGAAATTCATAGAAGAAGTAAAAAGCGGAGAATATCCCGTTCCCGATGTCTTTGCCTTCGCTATGGGTACAAACGACGATGTAAACTGTCTTGGCAACTCAAAAGTTGCTCTTATGGGAAAAAGTCTTGACAATAACCCCAACATCGACCTTTTTACAGAAGCGGGAGCTATGCGCTGGTGTATTCAGAAGATAATGGAGGAATATCCTCTTGCAAGAGTGTTTGTTCTCACCCCCTTACAGACAGCAAATCCTGAACATAACGAAAAGACGAAATTCCAGATAAAGACTGTTATGAGAAAGATTGCAGGTGGTATGGGAGCGCAGATGATTGATTGCTTCCACGAATGCGGTATCTGTGAAAAATTCGAGGTTATTGGCGGAGAAGGAAGATATCTCAGGGACGGACTTCATCCTAAGGAAAACGGTCAGGCACTTCAGGGTGCATATGCCACAAAAGAAATCAGAAACAATCTGTTTTTCTGATAAGCTGTAAAGGAGAAAGCAATGAAAAAGCTTATAACACTTTTAGTATCTGTTGTTATGACTGCAGTTTTAGCAGTCAGCGCGTCTGCCGACGCACCCGATCTGCCTGCAAAGGACTTAGGCGGTACAGCAGGCTACAATTTTTCCGCAAACGATTATATCACCAACTACGCAAGGACTGTAAAATCCTATATTGAAGAAACCGACAACGGCTTCAGAAGAATAGAATACTACGACTATGACAAAGTATTGTATATTGAAAACTACAATAAGGATTATACTCTTCTTTCAACTCTTACCTTTGAGAAAACAGGCTATATATTCGGCGGCTGTTATATCGGAGCGCAGAATAATTACCTTGTATGGGGACAGACAAACCCCGACGAGAGCGATGAAAAGGAAGTTCTGCTTATAGAAAAATATTCAAAGGACTGGAAAACCTTAAAGGGCAAAACTCAGGTATTCGGAGCAAACACCTATATCCCCTTTGACGCAGGCTCTCTTCGTATGACAGAAACCGCAGGCAAGCTCTACATACACACAAGCCACGAGATGTATGCAAGCGATGACGGACTGCACCATCAGGCAAATATGACCTTTGTCGTGGATACAGCCACTATGACGGTTGTGG
This sequence comes from Ruminiclostridium sp., assembly GCA_017942025.1. Taxonomy (GTDB): domain Bacteria; phylum Bacillota; class Clostridia; order Oscillospirales; family Ruminococcaceae; genus Ruminiclostridium_E. Next base: position 25,365 of record JAGAVH010000014.1, read on the forward strand.
ATTCCTGGTACAAGGTGATGAATATAGGATACGGTTATGTAAGTCACTCCTTCAACCAGTTTATAATCACCGACGGCGAATACATCTACAGAGCGGATCACGGCGACGCATTCCCAAGATCAGTCTGCATAACAAAAGCGGCAGTAAACGGCAAGATAACAAAGGTAAGCTATACCGACGCATTCCCTATATCAGGCGCTGTCGGCGATAACTTTACAGGAGTAAGCATAGGTGGCTTTGAAATGTCAGACAGCAATCTGCTTATTGCAGGTAATTCTGCCGATCAGTCCGACGCCTTCATAGGATACTACTCCTCCAGAAACATTTTTATAACAGTTACCGATAAGAATCTTTCCTCCACTAAGATAAAATATCTTACAAGTTATACCGATGACGACGAGGTGGAAGTATGTACTCCCCATCTTGTTAAAATAAGCAACAACAAGTTTCTTGTCATGTGGGAAGAGATAAAGGATTATACCCTTTATACAAGACTTTGCTTTATCGATGGCAACGGAAACCTGACATCTGATATTGTAGATACATATATGCAGCTTTCCGACTGCAAGCCGGTTATTTTCTCCGACGGAGCTTTATGCTGGTTCGTATCAGACACAAGCGGTGCCCGTCTGTTCCGTCTTAATCCCGACAATGTTTTCTCAGACAGCAAGCAATCAAAGGAAATTATTCAGATATATAACGGTAACACCCTTGAATATGAAGGCGCTACCGCTGTAACGGTAAACACCACAACCAGCGGTAAAGGAAGCTTTAATCCTGCTGTAATAGGAAAGAACGGTTATTTCTATGTAACCTACACAAGCAATCTGGACAGTCTGGAGCTTGTGCTGAACGGAAAAAAATCAGTAACTGTACAGCCCTGCGAAACAGGTCTGACAGAAAATAAATATTACTCAAAATTCAGCTATGCAGACTGTGCCGCAGCCTGCGGTACCTCCGACGTTGCCTCCTTTATCACAAACAGCATAGCCCTCAGAGTAAAGGGCGATTATACGACAGTATTATCTTTAAGCTATATAATGGATAAGCTCAGCAAGCCGATAGTATCTGCCGTTCAGGACGATAAGCAGATAACCCTCAGCTGGAAGGCTGTAAATAACGCCCAGTACTATCAGGTAATAAGATATAAGGATGGCGTGTACAGCACTATAGCTACGCTGAAGGAAACCTCTCTTTCAATACGCTCACTCACAAACAACTATCAGTACACATATCTTGTAAGAGCCGTAAACGGCGGCACTTCTACCCTTTCGGACGCAATATACGCAACTCCGAGGACCGCTCCCGTTCTGACAGCGGCGGCAGGAAGCAAGCAGGTTACACTCAGCTGGACAGCCTACAGCGGCGCAGAATATTATCAGATAATACGTTATAAGGACGGCGTATATACAAAGGTTGCCGATATATCAGGTACATCTGCAGTTGTAAAATCCCTTGCCAACAACTACGAATACACCTATCTTGTAAAAGCTGTCTGTGACGGCAATATAACAGCCTTTTCAAACGCTGTGACAGTAACTCCCGTAGCATCGCTTGCCTCTCCCTCTCTTACCGCAAAGGCAGGAAACGGACAGGTAAAGCTGAACTGGACTGAGGTAAAGGGCGCAGGCTACTATCAGATACTCCGCTATAAGGACGGTGCATACAGCCTTGTTGCTAACGTAAACGGCACATCCGCTGTTGTGAAATCACTTACAAATAATTTCACCTACACCTATGTAATTAAAGCTGTCGGAAGCAATATAGCATCTCTTTCCGCCCGTGTTTCGGTAACGCCGATGTCATCACTCAGCGCACCAAAGCTCAAGGCCGTTGCCGGCAATAAGCAGGCAACTCTTACCTGGACAGCCGTAAGCGGTGCCGAATATTATCAGGTTATCAGATATCACAACGGCAAATATACTCTTGTAGCCAATATAAGCGGTACATCCGCCACCGTTAAATCACTTGCCAACGGTTATCAGTACACGTATCTTATAAAGGCGATAAACGGAGATATAGTTTCCTACTCAAACGCAGTAAATGTAACACCAAAGGCGTAAAACAAAGGGAATGAAAATCCTCCTTATTTCGACAAAACTAAAAACGTTATCGTAAACAAATCGGGCGAACACAGTTCGCCCCTACAATGAATCCGCATTATATTGCGGAATTTCATAGGGGCGACTTGTGGTCGCCCTTTACTTGATTTCGTTGATAACCGACATATCTTATTCTACCACGCTTCTCTTTTCACCCTTTGTAAAGGCAAGGAGGTTCAAATATACCTCTTCTATAAGTCTTTGTCTTGCTTCTACTGTTGCCCAGGCGATATGGGGAGTAATTATAAGACGGTTGCTGTCCTTGAACTGCACCAGCGGATTATTTTTAGACATAGGTTCCTCGCACAGCACGTCAAGCCCAGCACAAGCTATCTGTCCGTCGCAGAGGGCGTTGTAAAGCGCCTGCTCATCCACTATAGGACCTCTGCCGACATTTATGAAGATTGCGTTCTTTTTCATTTTGTCAAAGGCGTCTTTTCCGAAAAGATTTTCTGTATCCTTGTTTAAAGGAGCGTGGACAGAAACTATATCGGAGGTGCTGAGTAAGGTGTCGAAATCTACACGGGTATAATTTTCGTTATTGTTCTTTCCCGAGGTGGAGTAGTAGATGACCTTACAGCCAAAAGCCTTTGCAATATCCGCTACTCTTCTGCCTATCTCGCCCAGTCCCACGATACCCCAGGTCTTGCCGCAAAGCTCGTTGAAGGTCTGACCGAGGTGGTTAAAAAGCTCATTTTCCACATACTTTTCCTGCTTTACGTAGGTATCATAATAATGGCTCTTTTCTAAAAGATAGAACAACAGAGAAAAGGTATGCTGAGCTACCGACTCGGTGGAATAGCCCTTTACGTTGGTAACAGTAATGCCATGCTTTTTTGTATAGTCAAAGTCGATTACGTTTGTACCCGTTGCGGTAACCCCCACAAATTTTACGGTAGGATTTTCACCTAAGGTCTTTTCGTTTACACAGACTTTATTTGTAATAATGACATCCGCTCCCTTACATCTTTCCTTTAACTGTTCAGGTCTTGTAAAGCCGTAGACGTCAATTTCTCCGAATTCGTTGAATTTCTGAAGAGAAATATCTGCACCGAGTGTATCGGCGTCTGCAAAAACTATTTTCATAAATCAAATTCTCCTTTTAATATTTCCAGCACGCGGCTTTCTCTTTCTATCATATATATGTCGTCGGTGGTTGCTTCTTCCCTGTTTGTTCTTATTGCCTCATCGGCGCTCACATAACGCAGGGTAAAGCCTGATTCCAGTTCATAATCGTCAAGAGACTGACCTGCGGCATCATCCGTTACATCACAAAGATAATATAAATTTTCCTGTCGGAATATGGTATTTTCAAGTATATCGCTTTTACGGAGTATATCCACCTTGCCATATTCCTTTATAGTGTCGGAAATAACGGCAAGTCCCGTTTCCTCGCCGACTTCCCGTACAAGAGCAGACTCGGGATTTTCGCCCTTTTCTATACCACCGCCCGGGAATTTGTAATATTTATATTTCTCGCTATACACCATAGCAAGCAGCTTGTCCCTTATTATTATCGCTCTTGCCGATGGTCTTTCGGATACTGCCCAGTTCTTCTCATAATCCTTTTTATCTATTATAAATAAGCTTTTCATTTTTTCTCCTTCGGCTTTTTATAGGTAAGCTTGTAGCTGTCCCTTATCATTATTTCTATATCCTTATCAGGTATAGTGCCATCAAGAATAACCGAATTCCAATGATATTTATTCATATGATAGGCAGGTATGACAGATTTGTACACGTCCCGCCACATTGACGTAAGCAAGGGGTCGCATTTAAGATTCAGCCAGATATTACCCTGACGTTCATATATCGTTGCAAAGGTCTTTGCTGTACCCTTATGCCGCATCAGCGTCCAGTTATCATCGTGAAAGGGATAATCCTCATACACATCGGAAAGGGTAAGGCAGAAGGCTATAGCCTCTTTTCGTGTTTTCATACTCCACCTTCTTTCTTTATATATTATATAATAAACGGGAAGGATTTTCAAGTAGGGCGGACTGTTGCAAAAACAGTCTGCCCATTGCGATTCTGAACTATACGCTTACCCCGATATCATACATCTGCATCCAGTATTCTGTCTGGATTATATAGGCAAAGGTCTGGGGTGCGGTCATAAGCTGACCATACCAGTTATTTTTGAATATCGCAGGATTGTCGCACAGCTCCAGCAGTCGCTTTCTGTCGAAAATCTCCGTGATACGGCAGTTCTTATCCCGTAATATTTCACGGAGCTTGTTTATCACCGCTTTAAGATATTCGGGATTGTGTGTCTTGGGATAGGGCGATTTTTTACGCCACAGCACATCGTGGGGCAGAATGCCGTTCATCGCTCTGCGGATAAGTCCCTTTTCTCTGCCGCCGATACTCTTTAATTCCCAAGGGATATTATAGGCGTATTTCGCTATACGGTGGTCACAGAAGGGCACTCGCACTTCAAGCCCCGTTGCCATACTCATTCTGTCCTTTCTGTCAAGTAAGGTCTGCATAAACCAGTAGATATTAAGCATGAACATTTCACGCATACGTCTGTCCTTCTTGCTGTCGGTATCGAGATAATCGGTGTTTTTAAGAGTGCTTTCGGTACAATATGTCAGATAATCGGCAGGCTTTATATCACCTAAAACATTCTCTCTTAAAAGCATTGCTCTGTCATCAGTGCTTTTCGCCCAGGGGAAGCCTGACTGATAGAGAATATTTTCATTATGATACCAGGGGTAGCCGCCAAAAATTTCATCGGCACATTCGCCGCTGAGCGCTACGGTATAATTCTTTTTTATCTCCCTGCAGAAAAGCAAAAGCGAGCTGTCCACATCCGCCATACCGGGCAGGTCTCTTGCAAGCGTTGAAGGATAAAGAGCATCCACTATATCCGAGGTGTCAAGAACTATATCCCTGTGCTCTGAGCCGATATACTGAGACATTTCTCTTATCCAGGGCGCATCCATATCAGGCTGAAAGGCGCTTGCTACGAAATTCTTATCATTGTCGGCATAGTCAACCGAATAGGTGGTAAGAACCTTTCCCTGCTCCTTGTACTGCTTTGCCGCTATCGCACTAATGATACTGCTGTCAAGTCCGCCCGACAAAAAGGTGCATAAGGGTACGTCGCTGACCAGCTGTCTTTTTATAGCGTCCTTTATTAAAAAAGCAATATGCTCCTCCGTTTCCTCGGGTGTTTCGGTATGAGGGCAGGCACGAAGGCTCCAGTAGGTGCGCTTTTTCAGTCCGTAGCGATTGAAGAAGCCGCATTCTGACGGCAGAAGCTCCTTTATCCCTTTTATTACACCGCTACCGCCCTTTCTTGCAGGACCTAGCAGAGTTATCTGCGCAATACCCTCTCTGTCTATGATATGAGGGATTTTCGGATGAGCTAAAAGCGCCTTTATCTCTGAAGCAAAGATAATTCCACCATTATATTCATAATAGAAAAACGGCTTTACACCCATTCTGTCACGGGCGATAAAAAGCTGTTTTTCTTTTTTATCCCATACAGCAAAGGCGTATATGCCGTTCAGTTTTTCAAGGCAGGACTCTCCCCACTGTATAAAGGCGGTAAGAAGCACCTCTGTATCCGACATTGACCTGAAGCTGTGACCTATTGCTTTAAGCTCTCTTCTTATCTCCTCGGTATTATATAATTCTCCGTTGTAGACTATTATGTAGTCGCTTTTTTCCATAGGCTGAACGCCGCCTGCTACGTCGATAACGGCAAGCCTTCTGTGTCCTAAGGCGCATACCTCGTCGATATAAGTACCGCCACTATCCGGGCCTCTTGGTACCATCGTATCTGACATTTTTATAATTCTCTCTTCGGGGTTTATTAGTTCATTATAATCTATCCATCCTGCTATACCGCACATAAATACCACTCCTTTCGGTTTCTTTAGTATATGCCGGATGCCGGGATTGTGATATTGAAATTTGTCTTTGACAAATTTCAATGTGATGTTTCGTGCTTTGCACGAAGTGATGCACGGCTACGCCGTGTGATGTACCGACTCCGTCGGAGTGATGTTTCGTGCTATGCACGAAGTTGTGGAATCAATTGCCGAAGGCAATTGATGGATTTTAAATTCCGCCTGCGGCGGCGGGGCGTCAGGGGACATACCCTGAAGGGTGCCGCAGTCCTCTCGGACTGCTGCCTACGGCGGCGGGGCGTCCGGGAGGTCGCCCCCTACAATCGTAAATTAAAACGTTTTGATAAGACTGCCCACAAACATCGATATAAACGGGGATTGGGGCGAAGCCCCAAGCAGAGGTCATTGGTCTAAAGACCGTCGCAGTCTTTCAGACTGCTGCAGGGGCGGTAGCCCCCCTACATTTTCCCTATAAATTCTTGAGGCAATTCAAAACAATAAAAGGCTCGCAATCTCTGTATTACACGGGGTTTGGGGCGTAGCCCCAAGCAGGGCACAGGGGCGGCGGGGCGTCCGGGAGGTCGCCCCCTACATTTCCCCTATAAAATCTTGAGGCAATTCAAAACAATAAAAGGCTCGAAATCTCCATATTACACGGGGTTTGGGGCGTAGCCCCAAGCAGGGCACAGGGGCGGCGAGCCCCCATGTATTCCCCCTTCCCCTTGAGGGGAAGGGGGTTAGGGGGTTAGGGTGACACCACACCCCCAGCGGAGCGACAAATTTCAATTTGACGCCCAAAAATTACCACAACAAAATTTTTTTCTTCCCGCCTATTGACAAATCATAAACTGTATGCTATAATCCTAACTGTACTAACACAGATAGTACAGTTTAATGCATTAGTAAATCTGTAATCTGAAAGGAAGTAAATATGTTTGCAATTCAAATATCGGGTGGTACGCCGATATCCGAACAGCTTTTCACACATATATCAGACCTTATCATAAGCGGAGCTTTAAAGGAAAACGAAAAGCTCCCTGCGGTAAGAGAGGTGGCAAGGGAGCTTGCCATAAACCCCAACACAGTTCAGAAGGTGTACCAGCTTTTAGAACAGAAGGGCTTTACCTATTCACTCCCCGGTAAGGGTAGCTACGTAAAGGGCAGAGCCGATTATCAGGACGAGCTGCGGCAGACCGCCACAGAGGACTTTACAGAAGCTGTGACAAAGGCTCTTAAAAAAGGACTGAACGCCGAAGAGCTTATAAATATCATTAAAAATATCGGAGAAAAGGAGTAACTGCACTATGATTAAGATTCAGAACGTTACAAAAAAATTCGGAGCACAGAATGCGCTTGATAACCTCACCCTTGAAATAGAAAAGGGCTGTGCCTATGGTCTGCTCGGCTCCAACGGAGCAGGAAAATCCACTCTTTTAAGACTTTTATCCGGCATATATATTCAGGATAGCGGCAGTATAACCATTGACGATATTCCCGTTTATGATAACCCCGCACTCAAAGAAAAGATATTCTTTGTCAGCGACGATACCGCCCAGTTTACAGGTATGACGCTTTTACAGATGAAGGATTTTGTAAAGACCTTCTATAAGACCTACAACGAAGAGGTATTTAATTCCCTCTGGGAGATACTGAAGCTACCCTTAGATAAAAAGCTTTCCGACTTTTCAAAGGGTATGAGAAGACAGGCAGTAGTTATCTGCGGACTTTCAGCCTGCACGGAATATCTGCTCCTTGACGAAGCCTTTGACGGACTGGATCCAGCTATGAGATATGCGGTAAAGCAGATGCTTGTTGACGCTATCATTGACAGAGGCGTTACCGTTATAATCTCCTCTCATAACCTAAAGGAAATTGAAGAATTCTGCGATACCGTAGGACTTATCCACGAGGGCAAGGTAATTTTCAGCCGTGAGCTTGACAGCGTAAAGGGTAATATCCATAAAGTGCAGACCTCCTTCCCTGAAGAAGTAAGCAAGGAAGATTTTGCCGATATTGACAATATCGAGATTCTGTCCCTGAAGTCAAGCGGTAGCGTTACCGCCCTTGTAATAAAGGGTAGCACCGAGGATATCGAAAAGGCAATGGAAGGCAAAAACGCCCGTTTCTGCGATATTATACCCTTATCTCTTGAAGAGATATTCATCTACGAAATGAAAGGAGCAGGCTACAATTATGAAATTGACTGACAGATATTTTTCCCGCTATTTCTTTTACAAGCTAGCAAAACACAAGGTGCTTTTAATAGTTTCTCTTGTAGCGAACATTCTTGCTCTTCCTCTGATGGCTATTATTACATCATCCTCGGTAGAGGGAATATATAATATCCTGGCAAATCTTACTGAAGAAGGTCCCCTTTCCTTTGAAACCAGAACTGCACTTAAAAACCTTGCAGGCAGTGCGGAAAATGCATTTGTAATCTGCATTTTCGTATTTGCCGCACTGACTATCATCAGCCTTGCCGCACCTACGGTTATTATGAGCTACAACAGCAAGCGCTCCGACTCGGATATGTATTTAAGTCTGCCGATATCGACAAAGGGCAGATTTTTAGCCGACTCTCTTGCAGGCTTTGTTATAGCTGTATTGCCGCTTGCAATCAATTTTCTCGGCGGCTTTATATTCATACAGAAGGCGGCAGGGGTATTATCTGAGCATTTTGAATTATTCAATTCTCTTAGCGTTACCGACCTTACCCGCTTATGCGTATGCAACGCCTATGATATGTTCTTTTTTGCGGCAACTACGGGAATAATTACCGTAACTGCGGTATATTTCACATCCCTTTTCTTTACCTGCTGTACCGGCAGAAGAGCGGAAGGCATTATATATTCTTTAGCTACTCCCCTTGTAGCTTTACTCACTATTAATAATCTCGTTACCCTTATTTTAAATACCACACGGGGAATAACGAGCTGGCCCGAGCTTGAAAATATTCCTGCGCATATGCCCGTTTTCGGCACGCTTTTTGCAGGTATGGGCAGATTTACAAAGGCACGTACGGTAACCTCTGAAATGGTGCCTGAGGTTCTCGCTTTCCCGGTATCAGTTATAATTTCCGCAATAATAATCTGCCTTTTACTGCTTTTTGCCGCTTATATATGCACTAAAAAGAGAAAGGCGGAAAACACCGGCAAGCCCTTTGCAATAGAGCTTATATACAAGGTGATAATGACTCTTCTTGTGGTATGCTTTGTAGGTCTGCTGGTGGTATCCTTCAGAAATAACCAGTCGGGACTTGCTGTTACTATCCTTATACTCTTTGCAATTTATATGACTTTACAGCTTTTCCACTACAAGAGCATAAAGAAAATACCGATGCACCTTTTACATCTTGTACTGACCTCGGCTATAGCCTTCGGCGGCTTTACCCTCATCGGATTATCCGAGGGCTTTGGCTACGGCAAATATATCCCCAATATTGATGCAGTCCAGTCCGTTACCGTGGGCGAATCATATACAGGCTTCATTAACCGTGACGGTCTTATCTATACCGATAAAGAAAATATAGAGATGGTGTCACAGCTTCATAAAAAGTGTGTTGCTGATAACATAGAGACCGGTCACCAGTTCAGAATTACCTATAAGCTGAAAAACGGTACTGTAGTTTCAAGAAGCTATATAGACGCTATTAACGTACACGTAGACTTGGGCAAAGAAATAGGAAACACTCTTTTATCTTCTCCTGCTACTATAGATCAGGTATTCGGCGGTGGAGAAATCTCCAACGTAGAGGGTAACTTTATTCTTAAAGAAGGCCTTACAGCAAGCGGACTTTCCGAGGAAGGTACAAAAGAGCTTATGGAAGCTATAAAGCTTGATGGCAACGCCAAAAATCTTACAAGCGGTAAGGTGATAGGCGCCGCCGAGCTTTTCTGGTCTGATAAAGACAGTTATAACAACTTTTCGCTGGATATAACGGAAAACTGCGAAAATATAATTTCCGTTCTTAATAACAAGGAAAATTACGTTTACTCACGCTTCAATCATTTCTACGCCTCCTCCGAAAAAGCCGCAGAGCCTGATTCTATCTGTATGTTTATAGAAAATCTGACAGATGATGATTTTTCAACGGATAAAAACTTCTATATCAGAAACAAGGATAAGGAAAACGACAAGGTAAAGGCACTTTTTGAGCTTATGGAGTTTAGTAGCTACATGATTACACAGCCTTATCACGTTGCAGTAAATGCATCCACCATATCTATGTGCGTTTCAGAAGAAAATGCCGACGAAGCTGAAAGGCTGATAAAGGAAATAGAAGCAGAAAGAGAAAAGAACGGTGATAAGCCCGATTTTACAGACTGTCTTCTTTTCGGCTGATAACGAAAAAATGAAAGGATCAGATTATGAAGGCTAAAAATTCATATTTCTCCCGATATCTTGGCTACAAGCTATTAAAACATAAAGTGCTTTTAATAGTTTCTCTTGTAGCGAATATACTGGCTCTGCCTCTGATGGCTCTTGTTACCTCTGTCAATACAGAAAAGGTATGCGATCTGCTTATATCGTCAACGGATGCTATGCGCAGAACAGAGGAGTTTCAGAACGCCTTTTATAATCTCACTCTGCCTATAGATAACGCTTTTAATATCTGCGTTATAGCATTTGCCGTTATTGCCGTTATTGCACTTATCACTCCGTCCACCGTAATGAGCTACAGCTATAAGCAAGCTGACTCGGATATGTATTTAAGTCTGCCGATATCCACAAAAAGCAGATTTTTCGCAGATACCCTTGCAGGTGCAATTATCTCGCTTTTCCCTCTTGCGCTTAATTTTTTCGGCGGTGTCCTCCTGACAGGCAGGACTGCGCAGGTGCTGGCAGAAAAATCAGGCGCCTTTAACGGGATAGTAATGCCTCAATCATCATATCTTACAGTAAGTCACGCCTGTGAGCTATTTAACCATGTGGCTGTCGTGGGTATTATCTTTATAAGCTGTGTATATCTTGTTTCTCTGTTTTTTGCCGGTTGTACGAGTAAAAAATCCACCAGTATCATTTACAGCATCATAACTCCCTTAATTCTTACAGGTATCGGCATATTTACATCAATGCTTATTGGCAGAACGGCTCACGGAATAACAAGCTGGAAGGAAGTGCAAGAAATCCCCTCCTATATAGCACCCTTTGGCATTCTTAAAACAGGGTGGGAAAGATTTAACGACGTAACCACCTACACGTCGGTCATAGATGTATCCGAGCTGAATATTCCTTCAGGCATAATAATCACTCACATAGTAGCTTGTCTTCTGTTTTTACTGGGTGCCTTAATCTGCGCCGTTAAAAGAAAGGCGGAAAATACAGATAGGCCCTTTGCAATAGAATTTGTCTACAAAATAATAATCACACTTTTCGTTGCACTTCTTGTAAGCGCAGTAGTTGCCGTTACGGCGTTTTACTACACGATAAACGTAACGCTTGCAATAATCACTATGATAATTGCGCTTATAATCTATCTTACGGTACAACTGATACACTATAAGAGCATAAAAAAGCTGCCGAAGTTACTTTTGCATTTCGGCATATCGGCGACGGTATTCTTTGCGGTGTTTGTCGGCGTTGCCTTTTCCGACGGATTCGGTGCGGCACATTACGTACCGTCCCCGGATGAGATAGAAAGCGTTGAAGTGTCAAATATGATAACGGGTATCCGTTCTGATAATAATCTGTCCTTTATCCACAGAAGTGATATAGAGCTTGTAACCTCCCTGCACAAGAAATGTGTTGAAGAAAAGGTACAGACAGGCTTCGATTTTGAAATAACCTATAAGCTGAAAAACGGAGAAACCGTTGTCAGAAGCTATGAGGACGGCGCAAAGGGCAGTACGGTAGGCTCGCAGGTACGCAATGGTCTGCTTTCCTCTCCGATGACTATGCAGCAGTTGTTACCGAAGGAATACGAAATCGGTCCTGATTCCTACGGCTCATTCATTTTAATTGACGGCACTACTGTGACAAACCGCCTCTCGCCGAAGGGTATAACAGAGCTTTTAAAGGCAATCAGACTTGACTATGTCAAAGGAACGCTCCTTGAAGGAAAAACAATAGGCCGTGTGTCATTCTGCTGGGAAGACGGTCCGATGAGTCATCAGCGTGGTACTGTTTTCGTAAAAGAAAACAGCGAAAACGTTCTTGAGGTGCTGAGAGATGAAAACAACTATATGATAAAGGAGGAGTCTGATTTCTACCGCACCACCGACAATATACCGAGAGCTGACAGAATAGCAGTAATTATCGGCAACAATAATTACTGGTATGATAAGAAATCCGACATCGATCGTTTCCTTTATATAAGACACAGGGATTTTGAAAACGAAAAGGTCAGAGAGCTTATGTCACTTGTTGAGCTGGGCGAAAACGGATTATATGATTATAGCAAGGACTACGGCGTGTGGGTTGATAAGCTGGATATCTACTCTGTCTACATAGGTATAAGGGAAGAGAACGTCGAAAGGGCGCTGACTCTTATAGATGAAATAAAAGCAGACAGAGAAAAGAGCGGCGATAATACCGATTTTACGGATTTTTATCTTTTCGGAGAATAACGATATAAAAAAGACAGATGCAAACGCACCTGTCTTTTCTTTTATATTTCTATTTTACCTGAATATCTTCTTGTCTTTAATCTCTCGAAGAATTCCTCCTCGCATAAAGGCTTGTCATAAAGATAGCCCTGCACTACGCTACAGTCGATGCTGTTCAGGAATCTCGCCTGATCGGGAGTTTCAACACCCTCGGCTACAGTTTTCATATCCAGCTCTCTTAACATCTTTACCATATTGCGAACTACTATTTCATCGGTTCTGCTGCCGTTCTTTATTACGTTATCGATAAAGGATTTATCCAGCTTTACCACGTCGAACATAAAATCGGTAAGCAGATTAAGAGAAGAATAACCCGTACCAAAATCGTCAATCGAAGTCACAATTCCGTTATGCTTCATTGCGCTTACAAGTTTCTTTACTGCGTCATAGTCGCTGTAATCCGACATCTCGGTAAGCTCTATCTCAATATATCTGTGCTCTATGCCGTATTTATCCACCACGTCAAGAATCTGCTGTGCAACATCAGGATTCTGCAGATGCATCTTTGAAAAGTTTACCGATACGGTAACCGGCTCAACGCCCATATCAGTCCACTTTTTTATATCTCTGCATACCTGGTCTAAAACGTAGAAGTCAAGAGTACATATACTGCCGTCTCTTTCAAAAAGAGGTATAAATTCAAGCGGCGGCACCAGCTTGCCGTTTTTCAGCCAGCGCACTAAAGCCTCACAGCCGCATATTTCATGGTTTCTTACGTCAACCTTAGGCTGATAATAAACGACGAATTCCCTTTCCCTTATTGCAAAGGGGAAATCGGTAGCTATCGCCTGTTCCCTTGCCATGCGGCTTACTATTGCCTGACTGAAAAGCACAACATCCTCTGTTGTTCTTCTTTTCGCCATACCTATAGCCGCAGAAATACAGTTCATAACGTGAGGCATTTCATCGCCCTGCATTATGTCATACATACCGATACGGGCAGAAATGTTCAGATGATGCTCCATACCGCCATATTTTGTATTTATACTGATGCAGGAAAGTCCCTCGGCAATTATATCTCTTCTTTCCTTTTTGATAAGGAGAGTAAAGTTATCACCGCCAAGTCTTGCGGCATATTCATCGTCAAGGAGCATTCCGCTTAAAGCAAGGGCGTATTCCTTTATGATAAGGTCGCCGTTTTTGTTTCCTATCTGACCGTTTATATATTTGAAATTCTTTATGTTAATATACATTGCTGTATAATCCTGAAGCTGTCCCTGATGAAAAAGAGCGGCACCCGTGGACATAAAACCGCCAAGGCTCAGCAGTCCCGTGGTAAAATCAACAGACAGGCTCTTGTTTATGACTTCAGCCAGTCTTGCTCTGCCACACATAGCAAAGATGTTCTTGCAGACAAATTCAACGTATTCTCTTTCCTCATCGTTCCAGCTGTGTCCCTTTACGGCGTTTACCTTAAAGGCTACGCTTGCTCCGTTGCTGGTGGAATATTCACGGAAAAACAGCTCATCGTTATAGCCTGATTCATGCTCATACAGTACCATTTCGGCCTCACGTCCCTTTCTCTCAAAGGGTGTGGGAGGCGCATAGAATTTACATTCCATCCTGCCAAGATATATATCCTCTGCTATAAGAGGAAGGCTTTCCCTTACTCTCTGTGCTATCTCGTCAGGAGAAAGTCCTATTCTTTCTATACTGTTATAAAATTCTATAAAATTTTTACTGCAGATATCACTGCTCATAAAACTTCATCTCCGCTTTTATATGATTATTTGCTACATACAATTTTACCACTTGTGGCAAGCTTTGTCAATAAAACCGCCCATATAAGGATATATTTTACCATTTATAAAGTGAAATTTACCATCAGCCTCTGCGAAATTCCGTCGGCGTCATCCCTTCGTATCTTTTAAACAGCTTACAGAAATAACTGCCCGAGCAGAAGCCTACCCTTTCAGATATTTCATCAACCGAATAATCGGAAGAATTAAGCAGCTCCTTTGCGGTCTGTATTCTGCGTTTTGCTACGTATTCCATAGGGCGTGAGCCAAGAGCGGAGCGGAACAGTCTGCACAGGTGCTGCTCTGATACCCCTGCTACCAAGCATAACTGCTCCATCGTAACAGAGCTGCTATAATTTGCGTTTATATAATCTACTGCTTTTAAAACTGCGGAGCTTGTTATTTTCCTTGTTGCCGCTGAGGACGTTACTCTGTAAAGCTCTATCAGAAAATCGTAAAGATACCCTGCGGCACGGTAGTTTCCGAAAATACTGTCATCTCTTATAGCCTCGTGCATCTTGCGGAAGATATGCTCTATAGTCTTTATCTCCGACATCTCGAATACTCCCGCTTTAGAAAAGCCGAAATGCTTCATAATCTGCTCTGCGGCGCTACCACCGGGTATTACCCAATGGGTATCCCATATTTCTTCATTCGGATAATATTCGTGAGGATAATTTGCAGGCAGAAAAAAACCCATTGAGGGTTTTATTATATAAGTCTTTCCGTCAAGGATAAGAGTACCGCTACCCTTGGTGCAATATATTATCTGGGGTTGCTTATAGCCCTCTTTTCTTATAAAATGCTCTTCTCTTATATTCACACCCATTTCCACAAGGTATAAGGGTAGTTCCCCTTCTGAACGGATGATGGGAAAATCATAGTATAAAACCACTCTTCATTCTCCTTGATTCTTATTTTCTGCGGTAAACCGCTTTATAAAAAATTTTATCAGATGTTCAAATCGTTATATTATAATAATATCGCTTATTGACTTTAATGTCAAGTGGGGATAAAATAAGAATATAAATTACAGGGAGGTATGATTATGTACCGAAAAAACGACGAAAGACTGGTGCGGATAACTCCTCACAAAAGGCAGATAGCACATCAGTCCACAGAATTCTATAGCTTTGTTCATTTTACGGTAAACACCTTTACTGACAGAGAATGGGGCGACGGCAAGGAGTCGCCAAAGATATTCAACCCCGAAAAGCTTGATGCAGAGCAATGGGTAAAGGCTGTAAAAAGCGCAGGTATGAAGGGACTTATCCTCACCTGCAAGCATCACGACGGCTTTTGTCTGTGGCCAAGTAAACATACAAAACACACGATAGAATATTCTCCCTATAAAAACGGCAAGGGCGATATTGTAAAGGAAACCGCCGACGCCTGCAAAAAATACGGCATAAAATTCGGCGTATATCTTTCTCCCTGGGATATGAATAGCGAGCTTTACGGCACAGGTAAGGAGTATGACGATTTCTTTATAAATCAACTTACCGAGCTACTTACAAATTACGGCGAGATTTTCTCCGTCTGGTTTGACGGTGCCTGTGGCGAAGGGCCGAACGGCAAAAAGCAATATTACGACTGGGAAAGATACTATGCAAAAATAAGAGAATTACAGCCTGACGCCTGCATATCAGTCTGCGGTCCCGACGTCAGATGGTGCGGCAACGAGGCAGGGCATACAAGAAAAGCCGAGTGGAGCGTAGTTCCCGAAAGGGCAAAGGACAGCGAGATTATCGCAGAGAAAAGTCAGCAGACGGATGATGCCGGGTTCAGACAGAGAAAAGTCGATGCAAGAGATAGCGACCTTGGTAGCAGAGAAATATTAGAAAATGAAAAAGCTCTCATCTGGTATCCTGCAGAGGTCAATACCTCTATCCGTCCCGGCTGGTTCTGGCACGAAAGCGAAAACGATAAGGTGCGTTCTCTCGATGAGCTTATAAATATCTACTACAATTCGGTGGGCGGCAATGCAACCTTTCTGCTGAATATACCGCCGACAAAGGACGGACTTTTCCACGAAAACGACGTAAAAAGACTTTCTGAAATCGGAGAGTATCTTGATAAAGCCTTTAAAGAAAATCTGACGGCAACCGCAACCTTAACGGCAGACAGTACGGAAGAAGGCTTTGATATAGATAACGCCCTTTCCGATAATTATGACAGCTACTATACTCCCGAAAAAGGAAAGAACAATGCAGAAATTATAATAAGCTGGCAGGAAAATCAGAATATCGGAAATATAGTTTTAAAGGAAAATATTCTAAACAGTCAGAGGGTAGAAGAGTTTTCCGTTGACATTATGGAAGAGGACGGCTGGAAGGAAGTGTATGCCGGTACTGTTATAGGCTATAAGAGAATAGTACCTTTAAAGAACGTTACGTCAAGCAGAATAAGAATCAGAATAAAGGACAGCAGGTGCGAGCCGCAGTTATCCTTTATCGCAGCATATAAGGCAGTACAGGAGGAAAAATAATATGGATTTATCTCTTATTTCAAAAAAAGGCAGTCTTAAAAACGGGATGATATATCACGAAAATCCCGAAATGCTACATATAAACACAGAAGAAGATCACGCCTATTTTATTCCCTTTGCAAAGGGAGAAGACGCCTTTTCCGATAGAAAGAATTCCTCCTATTTCGAGCTTTTGAATGGCGAATGGAATTTTAAATACTATGATAGTATTATAGATTTAGAGGATGATTTTCTGCCCCTTTCTACAGATAAGAAGATTCCCGTTCCGTCAAACTGGCAGCTACACGGCTACGATAAACCACAATATACAAACGTATGCTATCCGATAACCTACGAGCCTCCCTACGTGCCTGACGAAAACCCTGTCGGTATATACGAAAGAAGCTACAACTATACCCCCGACGGATTTTCAAAGATTCTCTGCTTTGAGGGTGTGGACAGCTGTATCTATCTTTACGTGAACAGTAAATTTGTCGGCTACAGTCAGGTATCCCACCATACTTCGGAATTTGATATAACTCCCTATCTTATAAAAGGAAATAACAAAATTGCGGTGGCGGTCTTGAAATGGTGCGATGGTACCTATCTTGAGGATCAGGACAAGATAAGATTATCAGGTATATTCCGTGACGTGTATATTTTATCCCGCCCGGAAAAGCGAATCTCCGACTATCTCGTAAAGACTGTTATAGACAAGGAAAGCCATAATGCGGAGCTTTTATTTACAGTAAAGGGTAATGATGCGGATATAACTCTTTCGGATGCAGACGGAAATATTATTTATAAGGGCAGAGCAAGAGAAAACGAAACTCTTTCAATTTACGTGGAAAAGCCTTTTCTCTGGTCAGCAGAAACACCTTATCTTTATAAGCTCATTATTGAAACGGAAAGTGAAGTTATCGGCGAAAGAGTCGGCTTCAGATATATAGAAGTCGAAAAGGGCGTTGTAAAGATAAACGGCAAGGCTATAAAATTCCGTGGTGTAAACCGTCACGACAGCTACCCCGACACGGGATATTACGCTCCCGTGGATAAGATGATAAAGGATATAGAGCTTATGAAACGCCACAATATAAACGGCGTCAGAACCTCTCACTATCCCAACAGTCCCGAGTTTTATCAGCTTTGCGATATTTACGGCTTATACGTAATTGACGAGGGCGACCTTGAAATGCACGGCTGTGTTGAAGTGTACAATGACTTTAAATGGAGCTGGGAGGGCGGCTATAACGGTATAGCTCTCCTTGCAAGCGACGAACTCTTTAAGAAGGCAATAACAGACAGAGCAAGGCTTCTTGTAGCAAGAGATATAAACCGTCCCTCGGTTATGTTCTGGTCATTGGGTAACGAAAGCGGCTACGGTACAAATCTCAGAGCGGCGGCAGAATATATAAAATCTGTCGATGATACAAGACTCGTACATTACGAAAGCACCCACAAATTAGACGACACCTCCGACGATGTGCTTGACGTGGTATCCCAGATGTACACGCATACAGACGATATGATGAAGTATCTGGGCGACGAAAAGGAAACAAGACCTTTAATGCTGTGCGAATACTGTCACGCCATGGGTAACGGACCGGGAGATTTAGAGGACTATCACGAAACCTTCCACAAAAGCGAACGCTTCTGCGGTGGCTTTGTATGGGAATGGTGCGACCACGCCTGCATTCTCGGTACTACCGATGATGGGAAAATAAAGTACGGCTACGGCGGAGACTTTGGTGAAAGACACGATGACGGCAACTTCTGTATGGATGGTCTTTGCTACCCCGACAGAACTCCCCACACGGGACTGCTTGAATTAAAGCAGGTGTACCGCCCCGTAAGAATCACAAGGAAAAGTGCTGCCACCTTTGAAATAAAAAATCTCCTTGCCTTTACTAGTGCAGGAGAAACTCTTGATGGACATTATGAGATAACCTATGACGGCGGTGTTTATAAAAAGGGAGATTTTGATTTTTCCGTATCCCCTCTCGGTACAACAGAAATAACCATCCCCGAAGCTACGGAAATCACAGATAAAACCGCCTATATCCGTTTTATCTTTACTGCAAAAAGTAACACTCTCTGGTGCGAAAAGGGTTATGAAATCTGCTTTGACCAGTTACAGCTTATAGAAGTAAAGGCGGAAAAGGAAGCCGCGGCTGTTACAACAAAGGCGGAATATCAGGAAAATCCCCTTGATATAGTAATAACTGCAAACGATAACGAATTTATCTTCAGCAAGAGAACGGCGCAGTTTACATCCATAAAGCGTAAGGGTGCGGAAATTCTTTCAAAGCCGATGCAGTACAATTTCTTCCGTGCACCCACCGACAACGATAACAGCAAGTGGGACTGGTACAGGGCACATCTTAACGATTATGTCGTAAAAGTGTATAGTACGGAAATCAGCAGATGTGATGAAGGTATAAGGCTTACCGCAAAGCAGTCCTTCGGCTGGAGCAGATACCAGCCCTTTGCCGTAGGAGAAAGCGAATATATAATCACCGATTCGGGCGAGCTTATTATAAACAGCAGTATAGAAACCTCCAACAAGGTGACCTTTCTCCCTCGCTTTGGTGTAAGAATGTTTATGCCGAAAAGCTTTGAAAGAGTGGATTATTTCGGCTACGGACCTTACGAAAGCTATATTGATAAGCACAGAGCGTCATATATAGGCAATTTCAGTGCAGATATAAAGGATATGCACGAGGACTACATAAGACCTCAGGAAAACTCATCCCACTACGGATGCAGTAATATGACAGTTTATAGCGATAATGTAAAGGTACGTTTTGAGGGGGACTGTTTCTCCTTTAATGCTTCTTGTTATACAGAAGAGGAGCTTGCAGGTAAAAGACACAACTACGAGCTTACAGAATGTGAAGATAACATTATTTGTGTTGACGGCAGAATGGCGGGCGTAGGCTCAAATTCCTGCGGCCCCGAGCTTCTTACAAAATACCGTCTGCCCCTTCCCAATGTGACTTTGGCGCTTACTGTAACTATAACTGACCAGAAGTTATAATTACGGACTTTTGTTAAAATAAATAGATTGCTGATTTTTATATACAACAAACGAAAAGCTCCACAACAACAAAAAATCCCCCGCAGCAAGCTGCGGGGGACTGTTTGTTCAGTTAAGATGTAATTCAAACAATCAGTTTAAATTAGCTTCTCTTCTTAGCTACTACGATAGCGCCTGTTGCGAGAACAGCGATACCAGCTACGAGAGCAACACCTTCAACACCTGTGCCAGCGTTGGGCTTGGAAGAATCGCCAGGGTTAGCGGGTGCTTCGGGCTCGGGATCAGCGGGAGCTTCGGGCTCAGGATCAGCTGCGCCGCCTGCTGTCTTGTAAATTGTTTCGTTACCGAGGGGATCGAATTCCATAATAACTTCGCCGTTCTTGTCAAGAAGTTCGCACTTTAATACGTTCATAGGAACGACATCGGCGCCCCATTCCTGAAGAGCGATCTGGAAGCAATCAACCTTGTTTACTTCGAAATCAGCGCTGTTGAAGGGGTTATCAAAGCCTGTAGCTGTGAGCTCATACTTGTAATTGCCGAGGTCCTTTGCAGAAACAGGCTGGTCATCTGCTGTATCTTCATTGTTTGTGTTGGGATTTGTAGAAACTGCTTCGCCTGCAGCGTTTACATAATCAACGCCCCACCATTCCTGTGACATCCAGTTGAAAGCCTTCCAGATATCGGAATCGGGTTCGCCTGTTGTCTTGTTTCCATCTGCATCATATTCGATAACCTTTGTGGGGTCACCCTGGTAAGGATAGATATCGCCGCCGTTAACGGACATTACGACACCGCCACCAACGTTACCCTCGAAGAATTCTAATGCCATACCTTCGAAATCTTCGTTGTCAAGGTCGAGATCGATTGTGAATCTTACACCGTCGATTGCTGCAAGATCAATACCGTAATCTGTTGCGGGCTTGTTTTCTGCTTCATTACCTGCGTTGTAAACCTGAACGAGCCACATAGTTGTGCCTGCACTTACACCACCAAGTGTTCCTTCAGGAACAACAAGAGAAGCGCTTGCTGCTACTGCAAGTGAGCTGGATGCTACAGCTGCTGCTGCGATACCAGCCATGATTTTTCTTAACTTCATTGGTTAAGTCCTCCTTGTTAAAAAAACTTTATAAAGTGTTTTTTAATACTACAACCTATATGTAGCATTGTACATTTATTTTACCATTTGCAAAGAGCTATGTCAATGTGCAAAATGAATAAAATAATTTTTTCCTTTTTGTGCAATGATGTTAATTTTCTGCTTTATTTTTGGTTAATTTAAGTAAAATTAGTAAATAACTATTCTTTAAATAGATTTTTACAATTACTGGTTCAGTCTGAAATGCACCGGGATACCGTTTTTATATTCAATTACAGGCTCACCCTTTATAAGAGGGAGGAAGTAATTGAGAGCGTCGATAGTAACATTATTACCCTCGTCATTTATCCACTCAACAGGGAAATATTTAGCCTTGTTTGCACAGTCTCTTACGTCGCAGGGGACAATGTCAACTCTGTAAGGGTTGTTACTGATACGCTTGAAGGTCATCATAACACCTGAAAGACCGTATTCTATAGCAGATGTAACAGCCTCAGAGCCAATTCTTTCCGCTTCTTCAAGGTCGGTAAGCGAAGCTATATGAGAGCCGCAACGCTGCATTACGTTAAGCTCGATAGAACGTACCTTACAGCCTATTCTCTCTCTTGCTATATTTTCCAGATACTTGCCAACACCCGATAAATAGGAATGTCCGAAGGCGTCAACAACGCCTGTCTTGCCGCCTGAGCAGTCAATGCCCTCTGATACGGCAACTACTACAGCCTTGTACTTCTGCTGTGCAAGACGGATATCGTCAAGGAACTTCTCTACCGAGAATTCTCTTTCAGGCAGATATATCATATGAGGCGCAGGCTCGCCGTTGGCACGGAGCACGCAGGAAGAAGCTGTAAGCCAGCCTGCATCTCTGCCCATTATCTCTACTATAGTAATAGAAGGGATTGAATAAACACGGCTGTCACGGATTATCTCCTGGAGCGAGGTTGCCACATACTTTGCCGCAGAACCAAAGCCGGGAGTATGGTCGGTTTCGGGCAGGTCGTTATCTATAGTCTTGGGCACGCCCACTACCTTTATATCAATATTGTTCTTTTTAAGATAGTCGTCCAGCTTCATAACGGTATCCATGGAGTCGTTACCGCCGATGTAGAAAAACGCTCTGATGTTATTCTTGCGGAAGGTGTCCACTATTCTTACATAGTCAAGCTCATTTTCATCAGCATTCGCCAGCTTGTAACGGCAGGAGCCGAGAACTGTGGACGGCGTCTTTATAAGCAGGTCCTTGTCGTGAGCGGTGGTGATTACCTGCTTTAAATTTATCAGATTATTGTTTATGATTCCCTCAATACCGTTGATAGAGCCATAAACTCTGTCGATACAATCAAAATTCTGCGCTCCCTCGAATACGCCGCAGAGAGAGGCATTGATAGCCGCGGTAGGTCCGCCCGACTGTGCTACTGCAATATTGAATTTCATTAAATTACTCCTTGTGCTTTATTCCGCTGTCAGACGCGGTATTGCTTATATACTTCCGTTATTTATTGTACCATTTAAATTGTGATAAAACAACTAAAATAGATGTATTTTAATATTTTCGTTAATTTTGTACAATTATACATATAATATTATTCTCTTTGTAGTTGCTTTTTCAGAGCAAAAACGCCGTGAAAACCTTTACACAAAGGGATTTATGAAATCAGTATAATATTTTCAGTTCTCTGCCTCAACTCGGATGTAATATTATTACAGTTAATATTAACAATGTAAAATAATAATATTAACTATAGCCTTTTTTGTGCTCCGATTCATCCCCCATTCGTCAGCATCCGACTCAATTCGACAGCAAAGGATAAGGGTGAGCTATTTTCTTCTTATTTCTATTGACAACGCCATTTTTATGTATTATAATATGTAAAGCAGAAACGGGAAGCGTCGAAATCAGAGACGCTTTGAAAGGAAATGAGATAATGGAAGATAAAAAATATGATTTTGCCGCCATAGAACAGAAATGGCAGAAATACTGGGACGACCACAAAACCTTTGAGGCAAAGAACAACAGCGACAAGGAAAAGTTCTATGCACTTGTAGAATTCCCCTATCCCTCCGGCTCCGGCATGCACGTAGGTCATATCAAGGCTTATTCGGGTCTTGAGGTAGTAAGCCGCAAGAGAAGACTTCAGGGATACAATGTATTATTCCCTATAGGTTTTGACGCTTACGGTCTGCCCACAGAAAACACAGCAATCAAGACAGGTGTTCACCCCAGACAGGTAACCGATAATAATATAGTAAAGTTCACAAGTCAGTTAAAGAGAGTAGGCTTTTCCTTCGACTGGTCAAGAGTAATAGACACTACAGAAGAAGAATACTACAAGTGGACACAGTGGATATTCTTAAAGATGTTCGAAAACGGACTTGCTTTCAGAGATACAACACTTGTAAACTACTGCCCCAGCTGTAAAGTAGTTCTTTCAAACGAGGACTCCCAGGGTGGTAAGTGCGACGTATGCCACAGCGATATCGTACAGAAGACCAAGGAAGTATGGTACCTGCGTATTACAGAATATGCAGACAAGCTTCTGCAGGGACTTGAAACAGTTGACTATCTGCCCAATGTAAAGCTCCAGCAGGAAAACTGGATAGGCAAGTCAACAGGCGCTTTCGTAAACTTCACTATCAAGGAATTTGACGAAAAGCTCCGTATCTACACCACAAGACCTGATACTCTCTACGGTGTAACCTTTATGGTAATCGCTCCCGAGCATCCCATAATCGAAAAGTACAGAGATAAGATTTCCAACATAGAGGCTCTTGACGCATACAAGACAGAATGCAGTAAGAAGAGCGAATTTGAAAGAACACAGCTTGTAAAGGATAAGACGGGCGTAAAGATCGAAGGTCTTACAGCCATCAACCCCCTTACAAAGAAGGAGATTCCCGTTTATATCTCCGACTACGTAATGATGGGCTACGGCACAGGCGCTATTATGGCAGTACCTGCACACGACAGCCGTGACTATGACTTTGCAAAGAAGTTCGGTATTGATATAATCGAAGTAATCAAGGGCGGAGATATTTCAAAGGAAGCCTACACAGGCGACGGCGAAATGGTAAACTCCGACGTTCTCAACGGAATCACCAACAAGAAGGACGCTATCGAAAAGGTGCTTACAGTACTTGCTGAGATGGGCGTTGGTGAAAAGGGCGTACAGTACAAGATGAAGGACTGGGCATTCAACCGCCAGAGATACTGGGGCGAGCCTATTCCTATCGTACATTGTCCCGATTGCGGTATGGTGGCTGTTCCCTATGAGGAGTTACCTTTAAGACTTCCTCCCGTTGACAACTTCCAGCCTGGTCAGGACGGCGAAAGCCCTCTTGCAAAGATTGATTCCTACGTAAACTGCAAGTGTCCCAAGTGCGGCAAGGACGCAAAGCGCGAAACCGATACAATGCCTCAGTGGGCAGGCTCAAGCTGGTACTTCCTCCGCTACTGCGATCCCAACAACACAGAAGCCTTTGCTTCAAAGGAGGCGCTGGAATACTGGATGCCCGTTGACTGGTACAACGGCGGTATGGAGCACGTTACAAGACATATGATCTATTCACGCTTCTGGCATAAGTTCCTTTATGACTTAGGCGTAGTAAATACAAGCGAGCCTTATGCAAAGCGTACTGCTCAGGGACTTATCTTAGGTCCTGACGGCGAAAAGATGAGTAAGTCAAGAGGCAACGTAGTAGACCCTAACGATATAGTTGATCTCTACGGTGCAGACGTACTGAGAGTATATGTTCTGTTTATGGGCGACTATGAGCAGGCGGCTCCCTGGAACGAAAGCAGTATGAAGGGCTGTAAGAGATTCCTCGACAGAGTATGGGCATTACAGAACATACTCACAGACGGCGACGAATTCTCTCCCGAGCTTCAGACTCTTATGCATAAGACAATAAAGAAGGTCAGCGAGGATATTGAACAGATGAAGTTCAATACAGCAATCGCGGCTATGATGGCGCTTATCAACGAAATAACTTCACTCGGTCGAATCAACAGGGCTGAAATGAAGGCATTTCTTACTATACTGAACCCCTTTGCTCCCCACATCACAGAAGAGATGTACAACTCTCTCGGCTTCGGTATCTTAAACGAATCCCAGTGGTGCAGTTATGATGAAGCCCTTTGTGTGGACGCAACTGTGGAAATAGTAGTTCAGCTCTGCGGTAAGATAAAGGCAAGAATCAACGTTCCCGCAAACGCTGACAAGGACGAGCTTTTAAGGCTCGCCAAAGAGGCAATGGCACAGGCTCTCGAAGGAAAGACAATCCGCAAGGAAATAGTTGTTCCCGGCAAGCTTGTAAATATCGTTGCCAACTAATTTATGGCTTGATTTGGAGTGACGTCCAAATTTAGTTTTACTGCATTGGTGCTCCCCCTGCTGAAAGGCAGAGGGAGCACTTTTTTGTAAATTAACTGAAATTTTTATGAATTTATTGACTACTGCGCCATTTTAGGGTACAATAGAAAGAGTGTAAGCGAATAGTAAAAATACACAAATTTTTTGTTACAAATTCTACATTGCTTTTTGAAACTTTTAAGCAGAATCTCCCTACTACAAATGTAGGTGACAAAGTGAGGTGAGCCAAAGGGCACAGCATGAGTCACAAAAATGACATAACGGCATATTTTGACAAGGTTTACGATGATACCATAAAATCAGTAACCCGATTTATTGTCAGCAAATGCAGTAATTTTGAGGACGCCGAGGATATGGTGCAGAGCGTCTATACAAGATTTTATCAGCGCATATCACAGAAGGGCTATGAGGATATCGAAAGCCCCGAGGCTTTTCTTATAAACATAGCCAAGTTTGAATGCAAAACATATTTTTCAGTAAAGAAAAAGAACGACAAGGTATCCTCTTTTGCGGATTATTCCGAGGAGGAAATGGTAAATATAGAAGCAGAGATGTCAAAGCCTCAGAAATCCTTAGAGGATATTATGTGCAACAAGCTTATGGCAAAGAAAATCTTTGACGATATCGTAAAGACTGATGAAATGACAGGTCAGATATTCTACCTGCACTTTGTCTGCGATATGAAGCTTGAAGATGTGGCGACAGCTCTGGATGTCAACCTATCCACCGTCAAGAACAAGCTCTACCGTACTATCGAACGGCTGAGAAAGAAATACAGACTTTAATCTTACGAAAGGAGGCTTTATTTTGAACGAAAAAGAATTTTACAGACAGCTTATGAGCGAATATTCCTTTGACCACGAAAAAATCAAAAAAGCCGCTATGGGTAAGATTATCGGGTCTGAAAAGAAGAAATCGCCGATGAAATGGATAGCCAGCGGCTGTGCGGCTGCTGTAGTTGCCGTTACGGTCGGTACAGTCGGCATTATTGCCGCAACATCAGGCGGAAACCCTGTGACAGTCACCCCGACAAATTCAATATCCGTCGAGGACCGCTTCAAGCTCGCCTTAGAGGCATACGAAACCGCAGATCAGAATACCGAAGAGGTATTTTTATACGTAACCTTTATGAAGAAGGAAACTCCCACCGATATGCAGGATATTCTTGCCCGTGCAGACGGTACCGGTGAAATAAAGGTAATCGAAGTATATACCGATGATAACACCTCCGTCAGCGGAAGCGCCAACATCAAGGAGCTTTTCAATGCAGATGAGGAAAATATCGTAGCAGTAAAGATTCTGTGTCCCGGAAACTTTATAAAAAGACTTTCAAGGGACAGGGATGTATATCTTGTAGAAACACAAGCCGCCTTCAAGGACAGCAGCTTCAGCGCTATAGATACTAACGTAAGCGCTCCCGAGATGCCTGAAACAAGCGTCAGCACAACAGAAAGCTCCGCTCCCGAGGACACTCCCTCATCTTCATCGGAGCAGACCTCTCTGCCGCCGGTTATCGGCGATACCACTCCCGAAAAGGAAGAGCAGGCGCAGACCTCTGTTACCACACCTCAGACCGAGGCGCCCGCACCCGAAACAGAGAGCTCATCTGTACCCGAGAGCACACCCAATGCAGAGAGCACAGCTGAAACAACAGCATCTCCCGAAAGCATACCCGAAACAACAATCGTAACGGAAAATGCGGCTGAAACGACAGCTACACCCGATACAGAAAGCACAACAATATAAAAACTCCTGCGATTCAGTCGGGTAGTCTTATAGAAATATCAGAAAGCCACTTTTGATTTTGATGTCAGAAGTGGCTTTGCGTTTGCCTATGGAATTGACTTTGTTAAGAAGCTTTGTTATAATCAGTTTAATGAAAAAAATTTACGGAGAAATTGCAAATGAATAAGTTTAAGAATAAAATCCCGGCTATCGCAGGAATATTGTTTCTTTTAGTCAATGTCATGGCTGTATTATCCGCTTGGATAACAGATACTCACCGATACGACCTCGGAATTTCATTTTCAGCTTATGTCGGATTGAACCGTCCGATTTCTGTCGTATGGTTTGTCTGTGCTGTTATCATTATCACAATGCTTACCTATTACATAGCAAAAACAAAAATTATTCTGATTAAAAAAATAGTTTATGCGGTTGTATTGCTTTGCATACTGGGAACTGCCCTTTTCCCTTATAACCATTTCAGTCAGGCACCAACTGCTATAACTATCAATCTTCATAACGATTTTGCAATAGGACTGATGCTTGTGACTACAGTTTCTTTTATTCTTTCAGCTATATTTTCAAAAACCCGGAAACAGCGCATAGCTTCATTGCTGTCTATATTATATGCAGTGGCATTTATAGTGCTTTACTTTGCAAGATTCAAGCCGCTGTTTCAGACATTCTTCATTTGGGAAAATGTTTTTATTCTGCTACTTTTATTGGAAATGCAATCCGAACAATATTCAGCAATCAAGGCTGAGTAATTGATGAGCTTCAATTTATGAGAGGTATAAAATATCCGGGGAAGAAATGGATTCTTCTCCGGATTTACTTCTTTATAGCCGCCATATTTTCGCAGAAGGCTTCTTTATATCAGAACTTGTCTGCAAAATATGCTATTACCGACATTTCCTGCCCGGTAGTCTTATCAAATCCCTTTACGGTAATACCCGACAGATTCATAAGCTCCGCTACTCTCACTTCGTCAAGGTCACAGCGCATTACATCCTTACCCTGACAAACGAGAACGAAATCCCCGTCCATTATATTGACCGCTCCGTTTTCACCCAGTCTTATCTCCTTATAGGTTTCGCTGTCACGCATGGTTACATATTTAAGCGGTCTTTTATCAAGGGCAATTTTTGCCTTCAGGGGCATTGTATCCTTCTGTTTATTTTTCTTCTTTGAAAACAACATAGTGTGTGTCACCTCTTGCAATATTGTTATATATAGTATAATATCAAAATTGCCGTTTGTCAACTTGCACAAAGCAAAAGTGACCTCTGTCGGACTTTATTATATAAAATCACATCGTTTTTCGGTGCAAGGTTACAATATTATTACAAATTGCTTAAAACCGTTGACAATGGTAATTTTTTAGGTTATTATATAATAGTCGAAAAATAGCTGAATTAAGATAAATAATCAGATACAGATAAAAAGAAAGGATGTCATCATGGCACAGATAAATAAGCTTTGTCTTGGCTGTATGTGTGAAAAAACCTCAGACGGCGCCTGCGAGCAGTGCGGCTACAGAGAAGATACACCATATCTCCCCTCTTACCTTGCTCCCGGTACTGTACTGAATGACAGATACATCACAGGAAAGCTTTTAAGCTATAACGGAGAGGGTGCTACCTATATCGGTTATGACAAGGCAACCGACACAAAGGTAACTATCAAGGAATATATGCCTGATACTCTCTGCAGCAGAAAAAAGGGCGACCCCAACATTATAGTAGAGCAGAACCAGATGCCTCTCTACAAAACATATATGTCAGAATTCATAGAGCTGAACAAGGCACTTATGAAGGCACGTACCCTGACGCATATCCAGACTGTACTGGATATCTTCCCCGAAAACAATACCGCATATGTTATTTTTGAGTATGTAAACGGAATTTCATTAAAGAGCTATCTTTCCAACTGCTCCGGCGAGCTTTCCTGGGACAGGGTAAAGGAGCTGTTTCCTCCCATACTGACAACACTCGGTCTTGTTCACAATGCAGGAATCATCCACAGAGGTATCAGCCCTCAGACTATTCTTGTAACAGAAAAGAACGAATTAAAGCTCATTGACTTTCAGATAAGCGCAGGCAGAACCAATAATTCGGAAATCGCCTGCGAAATGTATAACGGCTTTGCCGCTCCCGAGCAGTATTCCTCCGCCGAATGGCAGGGTGCATGGACTGACGTCTACGGCATTGCGGCGGTACTGTACAGAGCGCTGACAGGCTGTGCTCCCGTTGAAGCTATATCAAGAATGGGCAACGACACCTGCGCAGAGCCTATGGCAATAAACAGAAATGTACCCAGTCATGTTTCCAAGGTTATAATGAACGGCCTCAAGCTCAACACAGAGGCTCGTATAAGATCAATAAACGAGCTTGTTGTAAAGCTTTTTGAACAGCCTAAATTCAACACAGCGGAAAGAGATGCAATAAAGCCTGCCGCTGCAGCTACAAAACACGTAGAAACAAGCTACGAAAGACTCGCTTCAGACCCCAAAAGAGAAAAGAAAAAAGAGGGAAGCAACACAACTGCGATTATTATCACTATCATAATCTGCGTTGCTGTAGTAACCGCCTTTTCAATAGCTATAGGCATTTTCGCTTCATCGGATTTCGGTACAAACTCCTCAGACCCGAACTATTACTCGGTACCCGAAACCTCCGAAACCACTTCCATAGTGATACAGACTCTGCCTCCGCTGACCGAAGAAACATCTTCGGGCGTAAACAGCGTGGCACCCGATGATACCACCTATGTAGTACCAAACTTTGTAGGCAGAATCTTTACTTCCATCCAGGAAAATCAGAGCTACTCCTTCTTAAAGATAACAGCAACCTACAAGTTTGACGACAATATGGCGGCAGGACTTGTTATCGAGCAGGATGTCAAGGCTGATACCGAAGTAAAGACAGGTAAAGAAATCGAGCTTATTGTCAGCAAGGGCCCCAGCAAGGTTCCTCTGCCCGACTTCAAGGATATGACGCTTGAACAATATACAGGCATTCTTTCTCAGAAGAATATCAAGTTTACAACTGTTGCACAGGTTAATAACGATCTCGAACCCAATATGGTAATCAAGTGCAACAAGAAGGTCGGCGACAAGATAAACGTTGAGAAATCTGAAAAGGTTACAGTATATTATTCTGTTAAGACCGGTGCCTCAAACACAAGCTCAGATACATCCTCCTCAACTTCAGATACAGAAAGCTTTGAAGCCGGAGAAACCGAAGAATAAACAAACAGGCGTCACGTCGCTTTAATGTGTTTGCTTTAAAGCAGTTATAACCGCCGCAGATAACAACCTTTGCTGTCTGCGGAAAACTGCCGTGGCGACATATCTGCGTCGGGACGCCTTTTCGTATTTCAGGAGTAATTATGGATTTATTTAAAACCAAAGGACAATACGTGTCCGCAGTTATACTGGCAGCAGGCAGCAGCAGTCGTATGGGCGTTGACAAGATCACCGCACAGTTATCAGGACTCCCCGTTATCGCCTACAGTATAAAGGCTATGGCAGAAAGCAACGCCGACGAAATAATAATAGTAGCGTCAGAGTCTAATTCTGATGTAATAAAAACCATTGCCGATAGTATAAAGACAGATAAACCCACGAAGGTTATAACAGGCGGTAAAACAAGGGCAGAATCCGCAATAAACGCCTTTAATGCCATAAACGAAAAATCTGAAATAGTGTCGGTGCACGACGGTGCAAGACCTTTAGTTTCTCCTCTGATTTGCAACAAGGTTTTTGAAAAGGCGGCAGAATGCGGCGGCGCTATCGCCGCGATATGGGTAAAGGATACTATAAAAAAAGTGGAAAACGGCATAATCACAGCCACACCCGAAAGAAAAAATCTTATGCAGGCACAGACTCCGCAGGCATTCACAAGAGAGGTCTACAAAAAGGCGATAGAATATATGAAAAGCAATCCTGCCGAAATCACCGACGATGCAAGTGCGGCAGAAATGGCAGGCTGTAGGGTTGCAGTCGTCGAGGGCGATTATCGCAACATAAAGCTGACAACGCCCGATGATTTTCTTGTAGCACAGACGCTATTAAAAAACCAATAATTCAGTCCGAACCGAAGGCGTATTTACACCTTCGGCTTTTTTTATTACTATAATTGACATTTAATATTATTTATGCTAAAATAAAATTAACCGCTTTAGCGCGGTAATAAATTATTTCAGAAAGGGATAATTATGAGCTCTATTGTTGATTACAAATGCCCATGCTGTGGCGCTCCCATTCAGTTTGACTCTATGTCACAGAATATGAAGTGTCAGTATTGTGACAATGAATTTGACGCAGAAACACTCAAAAGCTTTGACGACATATTACAGCAGGAAGCTCCCGATAAAATGGACTGGGCAAGCCAGCCAGGTAATGAATGGATGAAGGAGGAGCTGGACGGCAAGTGTGTATATCTGTGTAACTCCTGCGGCGGTCAGATAATAACCGAGGAAAGCACAGGCGCATCCCAGTGTCCCTACTGCGGCAGTCCCGTAGTTATCATGGGACAGTTCTCAGGCGATATAAAGCCCGATATTGTAATCCCCTTCAAGCTGGATAAGGAGGCGGCAAAGGCGGCTCTTAAAAAGCACCTCGAAGGCAAAAGACTTTTACCTGCATCCTTTAAGACAAGCAGTTATATTGAAGATATTCAGGGCGTATATGTGCCCTTCTGGCTTTTTGATACAGAGGCAGACGCAAAAATCAGATATAAGGCAACCAGAACAAGAAGCTGGAGAAGCGGCGACTACAGATACACAGAAACTAATTATTATTCGGTATTCAGAGCAGGCTCTCTCGGCTTTGAGGCTGTCCCCGTTGACGGCTCTTCAAGAATGGCGGATGATATGATGGAATCCATCGAGCCTTATGATATGAGCCAGGCGGTAGATTTTGCAACCGCATACTTATCAGGCTATCTTGCCGACAGATATGACGTTACATCAGAACAGAGCATAGAAAGAGCTAACCAACGTATCAAGAAAAGCACCGAACAGGTGTTTGCAAGCACCGTTCAGGGCTATACTACCGTTATTCCCGAAAGCTCAGGCGTGCAGTTCAAGAATGGTAAGATAAGATATGCATTACTCCCCGTATGGATGCTCAGCACTAAGTGGAACGACCAGATTTACACCTTTGCTATGAATGGTCAGACAGGTAAATTCGTAGGCGATCTGCCTATGGATAAGAGCGCTTACTGGAAGTGGTTCGGCATACTCGCGGCCATCGGTGGCGTAGCAGGTTTTGCACTCAGCTTTTTAATAAAGCTGTTCTTATCGTAAGGAGGGGTAACTATGAAAAAATTAATTTCTCTTATTATTGCAGTTACACTTTCCGCTATATGCTCAGTAACTGCCTTTGCAGACAGCTTTACTCCCGTAGAACGCACACTTCCTTTAGTAGTTGACAATGCCGACCTGCTTTCCGACAGCGAAGAAGCGACGCTTTGCGAAAAGCTTGAAGCTGTAGGCAACGAGCACAGATGCGAGGTTGCGGTAGTAACGGTAAATTCGACAGAGGGTAAATCCCATATGGCGTATGCCGACGATTTCTATGACTATAACGGCTACGGCTACGGCAGTAACGACGACGGACTTTTATTCCTGCTTGATATGGGTGCAAGAGAAATGTACATCACCACCCACGGCACAGGTCTGAAGGCTGTTACAGACTACGGCAGAGAAAAACTTTTTGACAAGGTTCAGGGCGATATCAAGAGCGGAGATTATTACGACGCTTTTATGGAATATGCCGACATAGTTGACGATTATTACACTAAGTATGAAAACGGCGAGGCTTATGACGTAAGCTCTGACAAAACATCTCCTTTCCAGATAACAATAATGAACTTTGTTATCGCAATTATAGTGGCGGTAATCGTTGCTTTTGCAGGTACGGGCAGTATGAAGAGCAAGCTCAAAACAGTAAGAAGCAAGCCTGCCGCATCTGACTATGTAAAGGCAAACAGCCTTGATATCACAAACTCAAACGATGTTTACCTCTACCGTCACGTAAGTAAGGTAAAGATAGAATCTTCTTCAAGTAGCGGCGGTGGTTCAAGCAGTCACAGAAGCTCTTCGGGCAGAAGTCACGGCGGCGGAGGCAGAAGCTTCTGATATGGGTATGAGAATAGGACACGGCTACGATGTACATCGCTTTGAAGAGGGCAGAAAGCTGATTCTCTGCGGTGTGGAAATTCCGAATGACGAAAACATCGGACTGCTCGGACATTCTGACGCAGATGTAGCGGTACACGCCCTTATGGACGCTATGCTGGGCGCTATGGCGCTCCCCGATATCGGCAGATTATTCCCTGACAATAAGGAAGAGTTCAAGGGTATATCCAGTATTCTTCTTTTAAAGAGAGTAAATGAGCTTATAAAAGAAAAGGGCGCAAGTCTCTCCAATGCGGATATAACTATAGTAGCAGAAAAACCAAAGCTGATGAAATATGTAGAGCAGATGAGAAAAACAGTCGCTGAAGCTCTCGGCGTTCCCGAAACGGATATAGGCATAAAGGCAACCACCGAAGAGGGACTCGGCATTGCAGGACAAGGCATTGCCGCCCATGCGGTAGTGCTGATGGAAAATTAAGTGCAAAAGACTGTAAAAACAGTTCTCTGAAAATTGCAGTATAGCAAGGTTTTGACATCCCGACATTTCAGGCAAATCAGGTAAAAGAGGTGGCTGTATGCGAAAGGTCTTTAATGCTTTTTTAATAATAGTCACTTCTATTATGGCGACCTTGATAGTACTACACGTTTCCGTTGTCGGCATCTGTTGGGGACTGGATATTTTCAAGATAAGAGATTTAGCGGATTTTATCGGATGGGATAATATAGAATATGTCACGGTAACCGATACCCACATAAATCTGCTACTCGAAGCTTCAACCTATATCAATGCAGAGAACTCACAACAGCTTTCTGAGACACAAAAGCTTTTCGCTTACCTTGAAAAGTTGAATAACTACATAAACAGCAACGACAATTATAAGAATGCAAAAGTACATATTCAGTACGGTGGCGAGAGACCACACGGCGTTATAGGGCTGTCAAATATAATATCCTTCCGCAATTATTCAAGTAGAAGCAAGGAGCGTTATGACGGATTTTATAGTGTAATATGCGAAATGGGGCAGGATATTGATTTTGCTGAATTTAATATTCCCTATTGGAACAACATACGGGAAATAGAATATTGGGCGTATTATGTTCCCCAAAACCCCGAAACGATAAAAAACCTGAAAAAGCTCGAATACGTTTATTTCCGCGAGGATATAGACGAGGATATTTATAACGAGCTTTGCCGCTATGCACCCTGGTGCGAAATAAGGTCAAGGTATAAGGATGAAAGGTAAAGGCATGAAAATGAAATCTCAAAGCATAATTCTGTCGCTTATATACCCGGTTATAGCGGCGATAGCGGCAATAACCGCCTTCTTCCTGTGTGGGATAAGCGATAACGGCATTAACGCCATCGGCTTTGCCCTGATAACCGCTTTTCTTGTGGGCGGCGTACTGCCTGTGATTCTTATCACCGCAGGAAAAATTGATTTAAGCGGATATTTCAAGCATCGTATTATTGCCTTTGTTATCGGGGTAGTGACCGCACTTCTTTCCTCTTTTGTAGCGCTTTTTATAAATCCTATGTTTTGTATTTTTATGTTCTTTCCCGTTATAATCGAGGCGTTGCATTTCTTCCCCAGAGTGAAGAATATAAAGGAATGGATAGTTCTTATCCTTTCAAATCCGCTGATTTACTACATAGTTGTTTTTATGATATTCTATTGTAATTTGTGGAATGCAAAGCTTTAAAATTGTAGTTTTGCGGCGAGCCATTGCCCTAAAGGGCGCCGCAGTATTTCATACTGCTGCCGCTCCCAATTCCGCCTACGGCGGCGGGGCGTCGAGGACGTCGCCCCCTACAATCGTAAATTAAAACGTTTTGATAAGACCGCCCACAAACATCGATATAAACGGGACGTTTCATTGCCCTGAAGGGCGCCGCTGTCCGTTGGACAGCTGGGGCGGTAGCCCCAAGCAGGGCACAGGGGCGGCGAGCCCCCATGTATTCCCCCTTCCCCTTGAGGGGAAGGGGGTTAGGGGGTTAGGGTGACACCACACCCCAGCGGAGCGACAAATTTCAATTTGACACACAATCAATGTTTACCCCTGCCGTTTTGCCAACCTATATAGTACATCCGATATTTTTAAAGGCAGGAATTGCCCACGGCGGCACGCCGTCAAACTACAATTTGTCAGCAAATTGAAAACAAAACAAGTGGCGAACACATCCGTGTTCGCCACTGTTAATTATATTATATTACATTTTATTTTCTTCCTGTGATATCCGCCAGAATATCGTCTATATTATAGCCCTTGTCCTTTTCCTCGCTGAATACCTGGGATATGGCTGGCTCTCCTTCGGTATCCTTTGTGATATCGGGAATAACGGGAGCAGGTCTTTCTATCACGGGAGGCTTTTTCTCCTCCTCGGCTATTCTCTTTTCCTCCGCCTTTTTGCTGTCCTCTTCCATACGGCGTCTTGCGGCGGCAGAAAAATCAGGTCGGTCACGTACCTCAGAAGGATTCTTTACAGCAGGTGTAGGCTTTGGCTGTGCCTTTTCCTGACTTTCCTTCTTCTGTCGCATTCTTTCTGTAAACTCTTCGCTTTTAGAAACAGATGTGCCCTTGTCGGTAGAAAGAATTTTCTTTTCCTTAGCAAGAACCCTCTTTTCTTCCTTTTCCTGCTCTTTCTTTCTTATAAGCTCCTCTCTGTCCCTTCTTGATACAAAGGTCGGGAGCTCTTCCTGCTTCTTTACGGTTTCAACCTCGGGGGCAGGCAATTTGCTGATAATAAATCTGACCAGCTCAAATATCACAAGTGCAAGGCAGGGCAGAAAGGCTATTGCCATAACTCCGAAAGGAGAGGTGGCAAAACGGATAAAGCCGCCTAAAAAATCGCTGAAATGTGTGACCTTTGCTACAAGCTGTCCCTGAGAAAGGGTAAGGATATCACCCATCTCGTTTTCTATTTCATAGCTCATTACCGCCTCTTTTAGAGTTGCGGTTCTCACTACTCCCAGCTTTACAGCATTGCCCTCTCCCATACGGTAGATGATTATTTCACCGCTGTAAACCTCATCGGGCCATACCGTCTGCGCCATCGCCGCTGTGCCGTTTTTAAGCTGATAGAAGTCGTTGTTCTTTACTATATAGATATTATAGCCGAAAATATTCGGTGCGCTCTGGTTTTCTCCGCTGTAGAATGCCATAGAGGTTATTCCGAGGAATACCGCCAGTACAAAGAGAAGAACACATAATACAATACCGATTATATTTATTACAAGCCTTTTATTCACAATTCCACCTCTTATAATGGTACAATAATTTCTGTTTTATTCTATTGTATCACAGTCTGAGGGATATTTCAAGTAACGGTGTGACAATCGGAAGGATTTTTCCACTGCCTGCTTATGTTACGTCCAGTCCTCTTTCCCGTCCCTGTGCTGTTTCAGGGCGGCAAAGCGGAGCAACTGCTTACGGGAGGATATACCCAGCTTACTGTAAATATTCTTGTTGTGATATTTTATAGTATTTTCTGTGATATGAAGAGTTTCTGCAATCTGCTTTGCTGTCTTTCCCGAAAGGTACAGCTCATACACTCTGTGCTCGGTAGGGGTAAGCATACCGAGATTTTCCACAAAGAAATTATATTCTTCGGGCACTATTTCCTCTTTGTTCTTTTCAGCAAGGCGGTCTATTTCGCTTTTGGCAAGCTCATATTTTTCCGCCGCCTTTTCGTATTCTTCCTTTGCCTTGCGAGCCTCCTCTTCGGCAAATCGTTTTGCGTTCTCCAGACTGTCAAGCCGCTGTTCATAATAATTATCCTTTTCCTCAAGGAAAGCAAAAAGGTCGTCTATCTCACGGATACGGAGCTGTTCGCCATAATCCTCCTTTGCCTTTACCTGCTCTATCTTTTTCAGAATGGGCGAAACATACTTCTTGCTCATAAATACACAACATACAGCCGCAAGGATTGCCGCAATAAGGAAAATCAGCATAATGTTTATCTGTCCCTTACGGACAAAGCCTTCATACTTTGACTGCGGCAGCATTACAGCAATGCTGAAATCACTGTTACCAAGCTTTATGCCCTTTGTCAATCCGACGCACTTTTCACTGCCGAAATCAAATAGCTGTGATCCCTTTCTGTCCTTGATAGTAAGCCCTTTATCCATGCTGTTATATCTGCCGGAGCTGAACTGTCCCGAATATACGCCATTATTTTCATCAATCAGTCCGCACGCCTCATCGCCCCACCGTCCATTTACGGTCTTATTGGAAAGCTGAAATAACAAATCGTTTATTTCAAATCCGCACACACCGATAATGTTCTTGTTATAATCTCTTACAGGGACATAGATATATCTTGCCCTTTCCCACGTATCTGGAATCTCGACAACGGAGCTGAGCACAAAATGTGTTCCGTCGGAGAATATTTCATTGCAGTTTTCAAAAAAATCCGTACTGCTTTCGTTTTTCCAGCCGCTGTGGAAATTGATACCCTTGCTTTTTCCTGTGGAGAAGGAACCTCTGTAAATGGAAAAAGCATTGTTTACGGTGTTTTCGGAGCACAGATTGATATATTTAAGATAAATTCCGCTGTAAAGCTCTGCTTCAGAACTGCTGTTGGCGGTTGTATCAAGAATACAGAACGCACCGCTGGCTGGAGCAACCTGCATATTGAGATAAACCGAATCATACAGTCTGTTCTGTAAGGAATCGATAGCCCCGGGATTGTTTTTCAGCTTGTCAAAGCTGATGTTGTTTTCTGTCAGGTATTCCCGGACCGACTGCTCCAGCTGTCCCGAAAAGGATATGGCGCAGGCGGCAAGCTCGTCAATATCACGTTCTATCCGCTCTGAGCAGGCGGTAAGCCTGGCGTCAAGGTCGCTCATTATCTGTCTGTTGGTAGGATTGAGAATACCGAACAGGTTGAGCAGAATGATGATAACCGCAAGAAACAGACAGATTACCGAAAAAACATAAAAGGCAAATCTTCTGCGCATAGACAAGGCTTCGGACCTTAACTGCTTTACAAGGCTCCTGATATCAAGATATTTCAGTATATTCATAGTCATCCTCACATATCCTTGTCCGAAAGTCTTTTCAGCTCTTCAAGAGAAGCTTTGCAAAGCTCGTCCAGTACGGACTCCTTATCTTCTCCCTTCTGAGTCCGCTCTTTATACTGATTATGTGCAGATCTGAGCACAAGCTTTACATTCTGCTCAAAGCTGTGCTGAATATCCGAGGCGTTGCTGTAAAGCGGCAGTGCGCAAAGCTCATGACTTTTCATCATACCGCTCATCATATCATAGAGATTGCGGTAGCTTTCCTTTCCTGCGATAGCTGTATCATCAAAAAGTTTTGTAAAGGCTTCATCTGTTACAGGAAGATAGCCTGCGCTTGTGACAAAGCTGAGATTATTTTCTTTTTCGGTAAGCCATTTTGCAAAAATATATGCACCGTAATTCTTTTTTTCGTCCTCGCTTTTCAGAGCGAAAAGTCCGCCGCCTCTGTGGACAGCAAAGGATTTACCCTCACTGAATACAGGGTAAGGCAAGGAAGCCGAGGTTATGTTCTCGGTTGTGTTATCGGGATAGAATACCATCTCAGGCTGATAAAGAATATCCGCTGTAGAGCCTATGTTTGAGATTATCTCTACCGTTTTCCAACGGGATGCGGCATAGCCATCGTCAAGACATATACCGCCGTATATCGCCGCCTTGCTCAGAGGATACCACACCTTTTCAAAGGCTTTATCCGCAAGATTAAGCCTGCCGTTTCTGATAAACTCGCTGTCATAGGCTTTCATCCCGATATACGCATAGTTATAAAAATCGTTTATCTGTGTAAAATTACTGCCCTCTGACCAGTCATAATATATATTTGCCGCTTTAAAGAATCCGTCAAAGGTTTTTAGCATATCGTAGGATACATCCGTTTCGTTGCAGAATCTGTCAAACAAGGTCTTATTGATAAACAGTCCCTCGGAGGATTTTGCAATAGGCAGCATAAGCAGCTTGTCGCCGAAATATCCCTCGGCTGCGAATTCTTCTCTGAAATATGAAAGCTCCTGCTGTGAAAAATAATCATTCCAGCAAAGCAGCTTGTCCTCGCCTACTATTTCGGCTACTCTGGGATACGCAGTAAACAGGTCGGGCAATTCTTCGGCGCCGGGCTCGCCATTTGCCGAAGCAGAAATAGCCTTGTCGATTGCGGAAGAGCTTGTTACCGATACCACGTTTATCGTAACACCGTTTTCACTGCCTGTCGTGTCATTGAATTCGTCAATGATATCATTGAGCGGAGATTTTGTCTGACTGCCGTAAACGTGCCACATTGTAAGCGTGACAGGATTATCTGCATCAGGTCTTGTCCTATCCGAACATCCTGAAAAACATAATATAATAAGTGCAAAAGCTATAAATAAAGAGATTGTTTTTCTCATAATATATTCCCTTTCTGTACGGGTGTTATGTCCGTTTTACTACCCTTTTTTCCGATTATATACCATTTTCCTACCCGTTTTTTATTATTAGGGTGGTGTAATAAAGTGAATTTTCTGATATTATAAATCCTGCAAGGGAAAAAGAGAGTATATATCCTGCGTGTATAAGGGTACTCTATGTTCCTGTGGATGCGCCAACAGTCACAGGAACCGCCCGTTATTTATTTTATCATATTGCTGAAATTTAGTCAAGATTACCAGAAAATGCTTGTCGGTTTCAGGAAAGGAGAAGATTGTGAATTACGTTGGAAAATGGAAGCTTCATTCCGTAGTGTCCTTTGACGACAACGATATGCACGTGTATCTCACACCCGAAGAATATCTGAATTCGCCTATGCCCTACGTAGACGAAAGCGATGAAGAAGCGGTAGCAGACGAGATAAAGGAGCGGAAGAAAATCGCCGGTATGTCAATCAAGGTCTGCGAGGATGGCAAGCTCTATATGATGACGCCTCTGCCCGAGGGAGTGTCACAGGAGGAGATAGATCAGGCGGTTGCGGCAGGAATAATAAAGGTTATGGACGGTGCCATCGTTGACGAGCCTATGAACTGGGAGCTCCGCGATGGAGAATTCTGGTTTGATACAGGAATAGAGGGCGAGGTTTTTGACGAAGAAGTCAGCAGCTGGATAAAGCCCATTGATGAAAACGGCTTTTTTTATTTTATGAATTTCAGATTTATCAAGGAGGACTGAAAAATGGGATTATTTGACTCAATTATGAAATCAGCAGGAAATGCTATCAAGGACGAAGCTTCAAAGGCGGCAAGCAATGTGGCTTCTTCTGTAGGTAAGGGCAGAAACTACACCGAGTGCTTTACCTTCAATGCACTTCCCACCAACTTAGCAGAATTACAGGCTCTGCCCGAGGCTTCTCTCGATTCTGCCTTCAAGACAACAGCTCTTACTATCGCTGTACTCTGCGCATATGAAAAGGACCCCGACGCCTGCATTGAAATGCTCAACTTCCTCAAAGGTCCCGCAGAAGTAAGTACATACGAAAAGGGCTTTATCAAGGAGCGTCTTAACGGCAAATTCTACAAGACCTTCTCCTTCTTTGTAGGTGCAACTCCCGAAAACGGCTACAAGCCCACAACTCCCTATACTATTCAGGTAAGTGAGAATCCCTATTCCTTTGACGATGAAAACTGGGCAACTCTCTACGTTACAAGTGGCGGCGCGGATAACCCCCGTCCCATCAAGCTGAGAAAGAAGCCCTCAACAGGTCAGTGGTTCTTAAATGACATCCAGTGCCTTGCTGATATCCGTATCCCCGTGGAAGAAGACCCCTGGGCGTAATAAAAAATATGAAAACGGCGGACAGCTAGAGCTGTCCGCCGCAGTGTGTAGACAAAGTTATTTGTCTACACACTGTCAGACGATGAAAAACGCACGCAGACGAGACAATCGCCGTTGTAGGTGTACGGTTGTACAGTAAACGGCGATTAACGAAGTAAGCAAAAATGCTTTAGGGAAGCCGTTTTCGGCTTCCCTAAACTTATGTAATGAAATTTTCGTTAGCTCATTAAAATCAAATATAGAATATGCATTTTTGCGGTGCGTGAGTTTGTCTTCAGTCTGTGGCGGACAGCTAAAGCTGTCCGCCGCTTCTTTTTTATATCGATTTTATATCGATTGCTGCAAGTTAAAACTGCTTAGTCCATGAAAACGCCTTTTGATTTTACTTTGTCATTACCTTCTTATGATAGCCTTTTTTGTTGCAATAAGGACAACGCATTTTTCGTGTTGACCCACAATGAATCGCCAGAACAACTGATTTCATAGAAGGTACATATCTGGTCTTACATTCAGGACACTCATAGTATCCCGCATCATGTTCAAGCTTAACACCGTAAGCGACACCAAGAAGCACAATTAAAGAACCGAGAGAGCATAGAACAATGCCTGTCATAGGATTCGATTCTGCAACCAATACTCCTGAAAAAATGAGAGCCAACGATGCAACAACGGTCAGGATTATTAAAAAGCCTTCCGCCTTCATCAGTTTCTTGTTTGCTTTTTCCTCCTGAGTTCTCATTTCAACGAGATTCTGTTCAGCAATTTCCTTGTAATTATCCATAATGATATGTTCCCCCGTCAGGAGTTCGTTTGCATTTATTCTTAATAATTCACAAAGCTCCAGCATAATAGAAGCATCAGGCATACTTTTACCGGTTTCCCATTTTGATACCGCACGGTCTGTTATACCAAGCTTTTCAGCAAGAGAAGCCTGAGTATATCCGTTTTCTTTTCTGCATTCAGCTATAAATTTTCCGATTTTTTCCTGATTCATTTCGGGAACCCCTCCTTTCATTACCGATTATACAAAATTATTGCAGATTTTACCACACACCAACGGTTGATATGCCGTAAAGTTGATTAAATACATTGTTCCAACCGTCGGTTGAGTAAGAAATTTTAAAACTATATCCTTTATTTCAACTATCATCATACAATAATATCAGAGAAAAGTCAAGTGAAAAAGCCTGTTCTGACCACCCGAAAAAATTCTCACTCCAATTCTCAACTTGACTTTAAAAAAGAATCTGTGCCTCACCTTTTTCTTTATAATGAGATATTTACAGAAGAAGAAAAATACTGTATAATAAAAATAAACTTGTAAATAGAAATGGCAGGTGACGTTATGGATACTTTCCTCAGAATTGTAATCGCCGCCTTAATCGGCGTATCAATCAGCATGATTCTGCTGGCAATATACAATACGCTAAAAAAACGAAGAGTGTTGAAGGCTATTCCGTCAGAAGCCCGCATCGAAATTCTGAAAAAGTATAAAGATTATGATAATGGTACGGAAAAGGAAAACCGTGATACACAGATGATTATGAACAGCCCCGTACCAGATATTCTGTCGGAATATGGCTATGACGAATATTGTAATATAAATTCAGAGGATGAGGACGCTATCGCATTTGCAATGCTTGACTTTGTCTGTGACCATTTCAGACATACCAGCTGTGCTGTTCTGCCCCCTCGACGTGATATTACAAGTATGATAAAAAGCTGTGAGAAATCGGAATATAAGACCAACTGCAGAGGTTTGTCACTTGTACTGTCTGAACTGCTGAGAATGAATGGTATCAGAGCAAGACACGTAACCTGCAAGCCTTACGAAGAGCCGTTCAATGATTGCCACGTGGTAGTTGATTGCCTTCTGCCTTCGGGCAAAAGAATTATGCTGGATCCTACGTATCGTCTTTATCTTACCGATCACAACGGAAAATACGTTTCCGTCCCGGAGTTCCGTGAAGGTATTATATCAGGCAGGATTTTTCATCCTTGCAAAAAAGCTTCTTATAACGGCGAAGGCTTTAGCTACGACGAGTATGCAGAGTATATGACGAAAAATCTGTTTCGCTTCAATGCAAATTATATCGTTGACGAAACTGATTCGGTAAATACACAGATAGAACTTGTTCCGACAGGGTACAGTACCGATGGGTATGAAAGAAAC
This sequence comes from Ruminiclostridium sp., assembly GCA_017942025.1. Classification (GTDB taxonomy): domain Bacteria; phylum Bacillota; class Clostridia; order Oscillospirales; family Ruminococcaceae; genus Ruminiclostridium_E. The sequence continues at coordinate 68,440 of JAGAVH010000014.1, forward strand.
GTACAATATACGAGCGATTCAGATTATTTCTGGAACATAAGCTGATTGCCATATATATCATATATTTTGCTCCGCTATAAAAAGCGGAGCAATTTTTTTCCCGATTTTACCCTTTATACCGCTAATTTATTGACATCCACTTTTTTCTATAGTATAATATTTCTATAATATTTCTATAATATTTCCACAATATTTCTATAATCAAACCACGATACGTATTTGTCGGAGGTGTCAAATGAAAAAGCTCAGCAGAGATATAATTGCAATAATCGTTCTGGTGATTCTTTATATTCTTAATTTCGGTATAATTGCGGCTTATTATCTTACGGTAAAAGCGGACGCAAAAAATCTTCGTGAGGTGAACGTATCCTCGGTAACCGCCAACGGAACGCTTTACTCCCTTTCAGATTTTGACGTTACCATAGGTCCACGTGGAGGCGATTCGGGTGCATGGCTTAAAGACCCGATTCTTGATGAGGAAGGCAACGAGCTTCACGGTCCCAGTGTAGGTATCATATACGAGATAGTTATGAAAAACACCTGCGACGCCACCATTACAGACTGGACTGCGGAAATCTATATGCCTGAATTTATGTGGCTGAATAACGGCTGGAACGGTCTTATGGAATTTCATCAGACCACAAGCGGTGAAGAAAGAATACAGATTGTAAACTTACGTGAATACCAGAGCGCAGAAATCACCCTTGATTATTACATAGATCATACAGGTCCTATGATTCCGCTTGACAAGGGCGATAAGATGGTTTATATACCCAGCAAGGCGGATAACGAATATCCTCTTGTTCCCCATTCCGATACGGAAGAGGTAAACAGCTCGGCAATCGTTGGCTTTATTGTTTACGTACCCGATCAGGGGCTTGACTATGCGCCCGTTTTTGACAACGTGGTATTCAAGTATTATTTAAGTAAAAACGTATGGGCAGAAGGTCCGTTTTTAGCTCTTGTGGGACTTGATATTATATGGCTTGTGCTTATCATCGGCTTTATCATATCACATATCCGTGTACTGAAGCTTTTAAAACAGCGCCAGCACGACGCTATGATTATCGAACAGTCGATAAAGACCTTTATCAACTTCGTAGAAGCAAAGGATCCCAACACCAAAGGTCATTCCGAGCGAGTAGCGGAAATTTCCTATGCTCTTGCAAAAGAAATGGGCTACAGCTCAAGAGAATGCAACGATATCCGTTGTATAGCGCTTATGCACGACTGCGGAAAGATTGCAGTTCCTGTAAACATTCTGCAAAAGCCTTCCCGCCTTACTGATGAAGAATACGAGATAATCAAGAAGCACACCACCACCGGTGGCGAAATGCTCCGTGATTTCACCTCAATAGAGGGAATGAGCCTGGGCGCATTATACCATCACGAGAGATATGACGGCAAGGGTTATCCCAACGGACTTTCGGGAGAGGATATACCCGTTATTGCAAGAATGATATGTGTTGCCGATTCTTTAGATGCGATGAACAGCAACAGATGCTACCGCACAAGACTGACAAAGGAAGTAATCCTTGACGAGCTTATAAAGAACAAGGGCAAGCAGTTTGACCCTGCGATAGTAGAACACGTTCTGAAGCTTATAAAGCAGGGAGTTATAAAAATAGGAGAATAGGTTGAAATGAGCGTTGCTCATTTCAAAGTGATGTTTCGTGCTTTGCACGAAGTGATGCACGGCTTTGCCGAGTGATGTATGGCTACGCCAAGTGACGTATTTGCCTTACGGTAAATGTTAAGGTATCCGACTTCGTCGGATGGGATTATAAAAAGCGTTCAGAAAATCTGAACGCTTTTTTGGTTGTGTTGGGGTTGTAAATCGGGGTTTGACGGCGAGCCGCCGTGGGCAATTCCGCCTTCGGCGGCGGGGCGTCGAGGACGTCGCCCCCTACATTCTCCCCCTATAAAATCTTGAGGCAATTCAAAATAATAAAAGGCTCGCAATCTCCATATTACACGGGGTTTGGGGCGGTAGCTCCAAACAAGGTCGCAGGGGCGGTAGCCCCCGATTTTTCCCCCTTTCCTCAGGGGAAAGGGGGTTAGGGGGATTGGGGCTACAATAACCC
>JAGAVH010000003.1 GCA_017942025.1 Ruminiclostridium sp.
GATAAAGAGATGACTGCTTCGTTTGAAAGAAGAGAATTTGTATCATAAAGAGCAACTACGTTCATTCGTTTTGCCACGTTAAAAACCGAATTATCAGGTATGCTATAATACAAAAGCACCTCTGCAGCTCCGACAGAAACGACAGTTATAATCACTGAGAGAACACTTTTAAAAACAGAAGAAACCAGGAAAATAAAAGCGCCTATTAAAAAAAGCGTAAAAATTCTCATCAGGATAAATAGTGCAAGATACTCTCCTATCGTCATATCGAGTGTTGAATAAAGAAACCCGTCAAGGCTCTGTATACTGCAGGAAAGGTCGCCGAGAGAGAAGCGGTGCTCACCGATGAGAAGTATCGGAACAGAAACAGCGATAACGCTGAACACCGAAAGAGCAAATATTGCTGATATCTTTGTAAGAGCTGAACAAAGTCGTCCTTTTTTCGTTGTAAATATAAGAGTGGACATTCCGCTTTGTTTATCATTACAGCTCACGAATAACGAAGCAAGCACCACAGAAAGAAGTGTTACAAGAGCCGCTATATTGTTTTTTGTCAGAAGCTCAATTCCGAAAGGGAAAAAGCTTTTTTTATTTACCGTTTCTTTCAGAGCCTCATATTTGTCAATTCGCATCTGAAGTGATCTTTTCAAAAAGTCATCTCTGTAATAAACATTCAGCGGCTTACTTATTTCAAGACCTTTTATCGCTTCATCCGCTTTCTGGCTGTAATCGGTATATCTGAAGTACTCGCCCAATGCCTTGACACCACTATCAAAGCCCGGTTTCTGACCTTCATATTCATTCAGTGCCTTAGTGAGAGGATTCTCTTCTTCAAAGGACAGGATATTTACGTATTTTAAAAAATCTTCGCTGACTTCATACCCTTCGGGAATCCCGTTTGGTTTTAAAGCCACAGCACTTAATATTCCTATCGCCGTCAGAATGACAAGTCCAAAGGAAACTATCTTTATTCTGAACAGCTTGTATAGCTCATAAAAGAATAGCTTCATTTTTCTTCATCCTTTTCATTATAAATCTGCATATATAATTGTTCAAGCGTAATTATTCCATTTGTACTGTCACCGCAAAGCTCACTCACTTTGCCGCTGCACACAATATCGCCCTTATTCATCATTATAACTTCATCCGCTATCGTTTCGATATCCGACGTGATATGAGTGGAGATAAGAACTATCCTGTCCTTGGCATAGTGCTTTATGAGATCTCTTATAATAACACGCTGTCTTGGATCAAGGCCTGCCGTCGGCTCATCTAAAAGCAGTATTTCAGGCTGCCCCAACATTGCCTGTGCTACAAGAACTCTTTGCTTCATACCACCTGAAAAGGATCCGATATTTTTGTCGGCTGTTTCGATAAGCTCTACACGAGTCAGCAGTTCCTTCGTTTCTTCTTCCGCCTGCTTACTCTTAATACCTTTAAGTGCCGCTATATAAAGCATAAAATGTCGGGCGGTAAAATTATCATAAAGAGATTGTTGCTGTGGCATAAATCCTATTTTAGAACGAAACTCCTTGTTGTGACGTTTTATAGGATGATTATCGTAAAGTATGGATGAATCGTCATCTGCTATTACGTTTCCTGCAAGTATGTTGATAAGAGTGGACTTGCCTGCGCCATTCGGTCCTAAAAGTCCGTATATACCGTTATTAAAGCTATAAGTGAAATTTTTAAGAGCATGGTTTGTTTTGTAATGCTTATTTATATTCTGAAGCTTCAGCGTCATATCAGCTCACCTCTTCCCCATATATCTGCAATTTTGGTATCTTATAATAGGTCGGCACGTAATCGACAGAATAGTAAACTCCGTCTTGTGGCGGCATATCCTCTACCGACGTATAGCCTACCAATATCAGGTTGTCCTTATATTCATCGTGAACGTAAACGTAGTAATAACCCGACGTATCAATACCGCTGTCGTAATAATTTTTACGGTTATCCTCGCTATCAAGTCTGACGTAGTAGGGCTTTTCAGAATCCACAGATACAAAAAGCCTGTCATCAAAGAGCGTTATTCTGTTATCACGGAAAATATCCATAGAGGCCACGTCAGGCACACGTATTTCTTTTCCGTCTTCTTTTAACACCACAAAATCTGCGTCATCATAATAGCCGTAGTATCCGTCCCGAATAATATAATATCCTGTCCGTGATATGTTATCATTTTTACCGAAGCTATTGCTATTCATATCAAAGTACGTACCGTTTGACAAGAATAACTTATTATCAAAAAGTCCCAGCAACGAATATGAGAAGTCACCTTCTCCCAAAGAACAGATTTCTTTAAACCTACCGCTTGTAAGCTCTATTGAGCAAAGACGATTTTCGGTTGCTTCTTCAGTTTTCAAAAGAGCAATAAAATATATCGTATTACATTCGGTAACAAAATCGCCGATATCCATTGACTGAATGGTATAATTTTTCACCGTACATACTGTATGCTCATTTTCTCCCGTAACGTCCGAACTCATAAGCTTCAGATAATAAACGATCTTTTCGTCTACTACTTTATCGTCACGGCAAAACCAGTAGTGCTTTCCATAACGAACAAACTCTTTTCCCGTTTTTTCTGCCGCCGGACAGTTAGTGCCTATTCCGTGATTGCAACCGGGGATTGCACACAAATACGTGTATTCCATATTTTCATAGCTGAAAAGCAGATTATATCCATAGGTAAGATCCAGCGTTCCGTACTGTACACGACAATCATATAGTCTGCACAGCCCGTTATAATTACCGTCTTTATCAAGGTTATGACTGCAACCTGCGGTTATGACAAGAACTACCGCTATCAGAATCAATGTTAAGAATTTTCTTGACATTTTGCTACCTACTTTATTTCTTTTATTACCTGAAGAGCTGTTATTTTTCCGCTGAAGGAATTGCCCTGATGCTTGTTATAATACATTTCGGGATCTTTAAGTGTGAGACTTAGCTGAAGCGAGGTGTTATTCTTTAATTTTTCAATATCATATCCGAAATCAGAAAGCTCTTCTGCTGTTATATATATGGGTAGTCCACGATAAGCAAAGGTAAACTTTTTGTTTTCGCTTGTACTGAACGTACTGTGAAGCACGTCTGTCACGTAATCATAAGGAACTGCCGTGAACTCATCACTCAGAGATTTTCCGCTACAGTAAAAATATAGTCCGTTTACGGAAAGCTCGGTATAGCCTTCAAGTGTAACCTCTCCGCTGAAGCTTATACTATAGCCTTCTTTTTCTGCACCCACGTTGTAATAGGTTTCTGTTTCCGGTGCAGTCATAAAGCCTTTGATACCTGAATTATAGAGACTGTAGCAATCTGTTACGGTAAGCTTGCCTACTTTATCTCCCATCTTTACGGTTATTGCATTATCAGAAATTTCGCTATCTGCATTCATCTGGATATCTCCCCAGTATCTGCCCTTTTTATCAAAATCTGCGGCATTGTCGATGCTGTTTATATTCTGAGGAATAACGTTAAGCTTATCTGTATCACAGAGCACAACGTTACCGAGAATATATTGCTCGCCATTTTTTTCAAGAGTGCTTACGTCATAGGCAATATAAGGATCGAAGGACAATATAAGCTTATCAAAATCGGTAACTGCATAATCGGGTGGCAGTTGTGGAACAAATTCACCCTCTTCAGGGATAGAAACACCGCCATCACCCTCGATTATTACAGACTCGCTGAATACGGGCGTTATCACTTCGCCAAGTGCGGCTTTTTCATCCTTTGTAAGAAGATCGTAACGGTAGACCTTTGGTATATCTTCATCCTTGCTGAATTTCAGATAGTACTCATAAATCTCACCCGTTGCAGTATTTTTGTACGCCTCGTAATAATATTTCATCGGGATAAAATCAGTCTGGTGGGTATCTATAAAATCACAACGTGTCATTCTTACAATAGGATTTATAACGTTATCGTTGTTATCCTTTTCTGCAAAAACAAAGCCTGAGCTTACCGACAGGGCATCACTCAGCAGCTTGCTGTCTGAAGACTCGGTATAGCTTGAAGTAGCATAAATGTCGAGTGAGTTATCGTTGTTTTCGATATCAAGAGTTGTGAATAAGGCTTTGGATTTCATCATAAGCTCCTGCATCTGCTTTTCACTTTCCGTAAGCTCATTTGATGGTTCAGCCACAGAAATATCATCCGATGACACCTGTTCACTTGATGATATCTGCTCACTTGTAAGCTCAGGCACAGATGTACCGCCCTCAGTTATAGAGCAGCTACAAAGGGACAATACGGTTATTACAGATAATATACTTGCCGGTAA
>JAGAVH010000015.1 GCA_017942025.1 Ruminiclostridium sp.
AAAATCCATCAATTGCCAAAGGCAATTGATTCCACAACTTCGTGCGTAGCACGAAACATCACTCCGACGGAGTCGGAACATCACACGGCGTAGCCGTGCATCACTTCGTGCAAAGCACGAAACATCACTTTGAAATTTGTCCCCGACAAATTTCAATTTGACGGGCATGTTGTTGTAATATAAATAACGGGGCGTCTTAGACGCCCCGTATAAATCATCTTTATTTATTTTTTACTTTCAGCTTTTCTCAACTTTTCTCGTTTTGTATTGAAATTATCCCTTGCGATAAAATCCTTTGTTTCCTTTACTACAACGCCGCTGAGTAAGAACAACGCCACGAGGTTCGGGAACGCCATAAGTCCGTTGCAGATATCCGCAATGCTCCATACCGCAGAGGCGGTAAGATAGGGAGCGCTGAATATTGCCGCAATGTAGAGGAACTTGAATATTTTAAGTGCAAGCTCTTTTTTATGATCGCCCCACAGATATTCAAGACAACGCTCGGAATAATAATTCCAGCCGAGTATTGTTGTGAAGGCGAAGAAGGCAAGACACATCATAAGTATAAAGCTAGTGATACTTTCCGGTAAAAACCACAGACCGTGGTCAAAGGCATATGCCGTAACGTTTACGCCCTCCAGCAATTTGCCTGCCGCGTCGGTAGCCTGCCACGCGCCGGTAATTACTATTGAAAGTCCTGTCATCGTGCAGATGATGATAGTATCAATAAAGGTACCCGTCATAGATACGAGTCCCTGTCTTGCAGGCTCGTTTGTTCTTGCTGCCGCCGCCGCAATGGGAGCAGAGCCAAGTCCTGATTCGTTGGAGAAGATACCTCTTGCGATACCCTTCTGCATCGCTACTATAATAGAACCTATAGCACCGCCCGTTACTGCCGCAGGGTTGAACGCTCCCTCGAATATGGTGGCAAAGGCGGAAGGAATCTTATCTATATTTGATAAAAGCAAGGTAAGGCAGGTTACTACGTAAATAATTGCCATAAAGGGTACTACAAATTCGGATACCTTGGTTATTCTCTTGATACCGCCGATAATAACCAGCGCCGCAAATACTGTTACTACTGCACCGCCTATAAGAGCCGCCACGGAATAATTTGTGCCGAATAGGTTTACCACACTTGTTTTTTCGGGGTCGAAAAAGCTCTGTACTACGTCGGTTATACCGTTACACTGGGTTATAGTACCGATACCCAGCAGACCTGCCAGAACTCCGAATATGGCGAATAACTTTGCAAGCCATCTGAATTTCTTTCCCAGTCCCTTTTCTATGTAATAGAAGGGACCACCGAGAATGTGTCCGTCTTTATCTACGGTACGGTATTTTACCGCCAGCAGACCTTCGGCATATTTTGTAGCCATACCGAAAAAGGCGGCAATTATCATCCAGAATAAAGCACCCGGGCCGCCTGCCGCAATAGCAGTCGCAACACCAACAATGTTACCTGTGCCAATGGTAGCGGAAAGGGCTACGCAGAGCGCTCCGAAGCTGGAAACCTCACCCTTGCTTCCTTCTTCATCCTTGAACATGAACTTGAATGCCTTTGGGAGCTTTATTATCTGTAACAGCTTTAAGCGGACTGTAAGCAGGATACCTACTGCCATAATGAGTATTATCAGCGGTAAGCCCCAGACAAATTCGCTTATTTTAGCTAATATTTCGTCAAAGGACATAATGCCTCCTGTTAAATTTTTGTCATTTTAAAAAAGTGCTTAAAGCCGCTTGTTTTCGTGCTCGCCGTAAGGCGTTGCTTCTGCAAGCGGCTTTATGTTTGTGAATTACATACCGAGAGCGGACTTCAGAGCTTCTGTCTTGTCTGTCTTTTCCCAGGATACACCGAGATCCTCTCTGCCCATATGACCATATGCCGCAAGAGGACGATACTTTGTATTTCTTAAATTGAGAGTTTCGATAATAGCCGCAGGTCTTAAATCAAATACCCTGTTTACTGCGTCAGCTATGATGTGGTCGCTGGTTACGCCTGTGCCGAAGGTATCAACTAAAACCGATACGGGCTTTGCAACACCGATAGCATATGCAAGCTGAACCTCACAGCGCTTTGCGATTCCTGCCGCTACGATGTTCTTTGCAACGTAACGAGCCGCATAAGCCGCACTTCTGTCAACCTTTGTGGGGTCCTTTCCTGAGAAAGCACCGCCGCCGTGTCTGCCTACACCGCCGTAGGTATCAACAATGATCTTTCTTCCTGTAACGCCGCTGTCACCCTGAGGTCCGCCTACTACGAATCTGCCTGTGGGGTTGATGAGGTACTTTGTATTTTCGTCAAGAAACTCTGCAGGAACTGTAGTCTTTACTACCTTTTCGATGATGTCCTTTTCGAGTACCTTCATATCTATGTAAGCCTTGTGCTGTGAGGATACGACGATAGTATCGATTCTTGCCGCCTTGCCGTCTATGTATTCGACTGTTACCTGAGTTTTACCGTCGGGAAGAAGATAGTCAAGCTCACCTGACTTTCTTACCTGTGTAAGCTTCTTGGATAAAGCGTGAGCTAAGGAGATTGATAAGGGCATAAGCTCCTTTGTTTCATCGCAGGCATAACCGAACATCATACCCTGGTCGCCCGCACCTGTATCGCAGGCATTTTCGCTTCTGCCTTCAAGAGCATTGTTTACGCCCATAGCAATATCAGGGCTCTGCTCGTCGATGGAGGTGAGCACTGCACAGGTATTGCAGTCAAAGCCGTACTCAGCGTTATCATAGCCGATTTCTTTAACTACACTTCTTACGATCTTGGGGATATCGATATCAGCAGTAGTTGTGATTTCGCCCATTACGAGCACCATACCTGTAGTTGTTGCTGTTTCGCAGGCAACTCTTGCCATCTTGTCCTGTTCTAAAATTGCGTCAAGAACACCGTCTGAAACCTGGTCGCAGATTTTGTCAGGATGTCCTTCTGTTACACTTTCTGATGTGAATAAAAATCTTGACATCTTTATTTTTCCTTTCTTCTTTGTATTTTTGTTTTCTGCATTAAAAAAAGCCCCTTTCGGAGCGTACCTTCTGTGGCTTGCTCCTTATCTCTCGGTAATACCGTAGGAATTAGCACCATTTTTCACCTTAGCCTTTATAAGTGAAACGGTTGCTGGGTTTACGGAGCCTGACTCCTTTTCTTAAAAGAAATGTAAACCGCTCTTGATAAGGGAATTTTCCAAATATATTGTATCATATATAAAGTATGTTGTCAAGAAAATTCAGCGGTTTTCAGCAATTTCCATACATTTTTCCATAGGCAGGTGTCTTATTCTCACTTTTTTGTTGCTGTATCCCTTTAAATAAAAGCGGATATCGGCAATATTCTTCCTTTTCTGAAATATACTCTGCTGTATCTGTATTTTGCGACATTTTTTACGCTCGGTAATATATATGTGCTTTTTTACACCGCTTATATGACAGAATGCGATACTTTCCTTGTCATAGGCTATAAAACAGCGACGCCACTTGTTCATATTAAGAAAAATTAAGAACAATGATAGCAAAGCCAATATAAGCAGAAGATAGAAATAAAGACGTGGTATATCAGCGACAGCAGCCGGAAGACATCCAACGGCAGAACAGATAAAAACCGCTATCCATTTTGCAATATAGCTTGATACAGCCTTATGGGACGAGCGGAGATGGTTTTCATATTCGGGCGTGGAAAATTCGCTCAGCCTTATAATGGGGAGTATGAGAGAAATATCATACTTACCCTGACCAAATCCGGTTATTCCTGCATACAAAGAGTAATATTTATTTAGCAATATACTATTTGTCAACAAAATATAACCCATATTTTCTTTTTTCGTGCTTATACGATAAAGAATTTTTCTGAATATACCTCTTTTTATTAGTATTGTGTTGTTATGTTCATATATCTGCATATCTGAAACAGCTGCCGCCTCCAGTAGTAACGAAACACTGCGTAGTATCAGCAGGGACACACCGACTATTACAAGGAAAGAAGGAATATCCTGCACGAAATCCGATATTGCTGTAATATTTTCTTCTGCAAGCTTTCTCAGAGTTTTGCCGGTTGCAATGCCCAAAAAAGAGAAAAGCGCCGAGATGAGCAGAAATCCTTCCTTGTTTCCTCCGAAAACCAGGGCGTGAAATATTGGCTTTGTCTTATAACTGCACAGTTTATCCTCTTCTGAAAAATATTTTTTTCTGACTTCATCGACAGCCTTTTTAGAAAGATATATGCTGATAATAGGTTTTTTTGTCGGATTTTCATATACTCTTAGTATAAAACACGAAAATATTACAGAAAACGGGTTGTACCAGAGCTTTATACAGCTTATATTTTCATCGCAGACATTTACAGTCTTTTGAAATATTATCCCTTTTCTGATAGTTATATTCTCTGCGTTTATCTGAACAGATGTAAAAAGCCATCGAGTAAAGGCGTAAAGCAGTAACATACTCAGCAGAAATATATCAGCCTCGTATCCTTTAAAGGCATTATGGTAATCAAAACCAACGGCTAAAACCGTTCTCACAACGGGAATCAGAAGCACCCAGAAATACTTTTTCAGGGAAAACAAAACAGTGAGATAGTGGCAACGATAAATTTTTTTCATAAAAACACCCTGAAAATAAAAAATTTATAAATATGGCACAAAATTTATTGCAAATAAGAACAATAAATGATATACTATAATAGTATAGTTGTTTGTTGGGAGTAGTAACAGAAGAATTATATGCCTGAGAGAGAAAAATATACAGGCGAGACGGAGAAGGAAAAATATGAGCTTCATAACCTTAAACGAGATAACGAAACAATATCACATGGGTGATATAACCATAAACGCCAACGACAAGGTAAGCTTCGAGATTGAAAAGGGAGAATTTGCGATAATTGTAGGACCATCGGGAAGTGGCAAGACTACCGTACTTAACATTTTAGGCGGTATGGATACAGCCACATCAGGCGATTTCTACGTGGACGGTACAAGAATAAGCGGTTATAACCGCAGAGAGCTTATCTCCTACAGAAGATTTGATATCGGATTTATATTCCAGTTCTACAATCTTATCCCTAACCTTACAGCAAAGGAGAATATCGAGCTTTCTACCCAGACTGTAAGGGATTTTATACCTGCTGAGGAGATACTGAAAAAAGTCGGACTTGCCGAAAGAATGAACAATTTCCCGGCACAGCTTTCAGGTGGCGAACAGCAGAGAGTGGCTATAGCAAGAGCTCTTGCGAAAAAGCCAAAGTTATTACTCTGCGACGAGCCTACGGGTGCGCTGGATTACAATACGGGTAAAATGATATTAAAGCTGTTACAGGATACCTGCAGAGAAGAAAAAATGACGGTGGTACTGGTTACCCACAACTCTGCAATATGTCCTATGGCTGACAGAGTTATAAGAATGAAAAGCAGTAAGGTGCGTGAGATAATAGTAAACGAAAATCCCACCCCCGTTGAAGAGATAGAATGGTAAGGGGTTACTGCTTATGAAAAATACAATGCTGAAAAATGCTTTTTCGGAAATAAAAAAGACGAAAAACCGTTTTTTCTCCATTTTCGGAATAATCGCCATCGGTACAGGCTTCTTTTCGGGACTGCTTGCATCTGCTCCCGATATGAGGATGACTGCTGACACCTATTATGATTCTCAGAATCTGATGGACTTCAGACTGGTTTCCACCTACGGCTTCAGCGAAAAGGATATCGAAGAGCTGGAAAAGATAGAGGGACTTGATATATATCCCGGTTATTTTACCGATACCTTTATCGGTGAAGAGGGCTCTGACACGGTAGCAAGAGTCTACTCCCTTGACGAAATGAAGGAAAATAACTCTCACAGCTCCTTATGGCTGACTGAGGGAAGATTCCCCGAAAACGAAAACGAATGTCTTGTAGACGCAGGAAAGCTGGTTACAGGCTACGAGCTTGGAGATAAAATAACGCTCGGTGGCGACAGTTCCTTTGAGGTGTCGGACACTCTGGAAAATACCGAATATACGGTAGTCGGAAGATTTGACAGTCCTATGTTCATTTCCGATACGGAGCGAGGAAATACCACGATAGGTACAGGCTCTGTAAATATGCTTATCTATATCCCCAAGGAAAATTTCAAGACAGAGGTATATACCCAGGTGTTTGTTACCTGCGACGATCTTCGTGATATGGATTGTTATACCGATGAGTACGAGGGCTTTCGTGATAATATCACCGATAAGCTGAAAGACACGGCAAAGGTAAGAGAAAATGAACGCCTTCAGGAAATAAAGCAGGAGGCAAAGGATAAGATAGCCGAGGCAAGAGCCGAGCTTGCCAAGGAAAAGGCTAAAATATACGCCGAAATTGCCGATAACGAGAAAAAGCTTCTTGAAGCAAAAAAGGAAATAGAGGACGGCGAAAAGGAGCTTGCCGAGGGAGCTGAAACCCTGAAAGACAGCAAGGCAGAGCTTGACGACGCAAAAGCACAGCTTGACGAGGGTAAGGCTCAGCTTGATGAGGCAGAAAAGGAAATAAAGGACGGCAAGGCTCAGCTTGACGCAGGCAAAAAGGAGCTTGACGAAGCAAAAAAACAGCTTGATGAGGGCAAAGCCGAGCTTGAAACGAAGGAACCCGAGATAGAAGAGGGTAAAAAGAAGCTGGAAGAAGCAAAACTCCAGCTTGATGAAGCAAAAAAACAGCTTGACGAGGGCAAGGCACAGCTCGACGAAACAAAGCCGATTATAGAATTCTTCGGCAGTATAGTTGAAGGTCTTGAAGGAAGCGCCATCAATACAGACGCACTGACCGCTCTTGTCGATTCTGCCGAAAAAGCAGGAATTATAGATAAAGAAACCGCAGACGAATTACGTCCCCTGTTTGACGGCACAAAGACAGTCGGAGAAATCAGGGAAATTTATGATGACGCCTTAAAGCAGTACAATGACGGGCTTGCTCAGTATGAAGAAGGCAAAAAGCAGTATGACGAGGGCTATGCCGAGTACGAAAAGGGCAAGGCTGAATTTGACGAGGGCTATAAGCTCTACGAAGATGGCAAGAAGCAGATAGAAAAAGGCTATGACGCCTATTATGACGGACTTTTTCAGTATTATGACGGACTTTCCCAGTATTATATGGGATATGCCGAATATAAAGAGGGCAGAGATGCCTATGAAAAAAATTACCTCCTTTACGAAAACGGACTCAGACAGTACGAAGAAGGACTGAAGCAGTTTGAGGACAGCGAAAAGCTTTTTAATGAAGGTAAAAAAGAATACGAAGACGGCGTAAAGGCTTTAGAGGATGGTAAAAAAGAGGCTGACGAAAAATTTGCCGAAGCCGAAGAGGAAATAGACAAGAACGAAAAGGAAATAGAAGAACTCAGCGAAATAGAGTGGTATGTATTTACCCGTGACGATAACCCGGGCTATACCGAATACGGCGAAAATGCACTGCGTATAAGTCATATTGCAGTTGTATTCCCCTTATTCTTTGTTATGATTGCGGCGCTTGTATGCCTTACTACAATGACAAGAATGGTGGACGAACAGCGTACCCAGATAGGAACTCTGAAGGCGCTCGGCTACAGCAATATGTCGATAATGACAAAGTATATTATTTATGCCGCTGTTGCCGCCTTTGCAGGCGCACTTGTGGGAACACTTGTGGGACTTAAACTGTTCCCCGGTGTAATTATAATAGCCTATGGCATGATGTATAAGCTCCATGCCCTTGTGATGCCATACGACATAGTCCTTATGGGACTTGTAATTCTTGCGGCGGTATTACTGGTACTATTTACCGTTTACTTTGCCTGCTCGGCGATACTTCGCGAACAGCCTTCACAGCTTATGCGCCCTAAAGCGCCTAAGACAGGTAAAAAGATATTGCTGGAAAGAATCGGCGTTATCTGGAAGCATCTTTCCTTTAGCCAGAAGGTAACAATGCGAAATCTTTTCAGATACAAGAGAAGAATGTTTATGACTGTTGTTGGTATTGCAGGCTGTACAGCCCTTGTACTGACAGGCTTCGGAATTTACGACAGCGTCAGCGATATACTGAACAAGCAGTTTGATGAAATAAGCCTTCATACAGGTATGGCAATATATTCCGATGAGGGCGAAGAAAAAGCCGATACAGATGCTATCAACAAGCTCCTTAGCGATAAGGACCTGGATACTGTAGATGTCTATATCAAGAATCTCAGTGTAAAGCTTGATGGTAAATCGGCAGACAGCAGTATTTTTGTAGTCCGCGACAATGACGCGCTTAAAAAATGCGTCAATGTAAAGGATCGTATCAGCGGCGAAAAATACTCCCTTACCGATGACGGAATCATTATAAACGAAAAGCTTGCCACCTTACTCGGAAACGCAAAAAAAGGCGACGAGATAACCGTATATATTTCCGAAACAGAAACTGTACCGATGAAGATAACCGATATCTGCGAAAACTATGCAGGACACTATCTTTATGTATCGGAAGAATATTATAACAATACAGTCGGTGAGGACGTCCCCTATAACAGCATCTTCTTTGTGACAAAGGAAGGTACAGAGCTTTCCGACAAGGAAAGGGATGAGCTTGCCTCCCGCCTTATGAAGGTAGACGGAATGATGGCAGTAAGCTATAAGAGAGCTACAGCGGGCACCTTTTCAAAAATGCTGGAGTCCTTGCTTTTTGTAATCATACTACTTATAGTAAGTGCAGGCGCACTTGCCTTTATCGTTCTTTACAACCTTACAAATATCAACATAAATGAGCGTATAAGAGAGATTGCTACTCTCAAGGTGCTTGGCTTCTATGATAAAGAAACCTCTGTTTATGTATTCCGTGAAATAATGATTCTGACTCTCATAGGTTCGGGTGCAGGTCTGATTCTTGGCAGAACTCTGCTGGATTTCGTTGTAAAGACTATAGAGATTGATATGGTAATGTTCGGCAGAGAGGTGCATCTGTTCAGCTTTGTTATATCTGTAGTAATAACTCTTGTATTTGCGGTGATTGTTATGCTGGTTATGCATAAGCACCTTAAAAATATTGACATGGTTGAGGCTCTGAAGAGCGTCGAATAAAAATGAAAGGGATGGTGACTGATGAAATTAGGTCAGGCGTTAATGCTTGCCGCGTCAGCCGCAGCTGCAGCGGGTGCAGCTGTATATGCTAAGAAAAAGCTTGATAGCAAGGAAGGAAAAAGAGAAAGCGAAAAGAGCTTTCAGTGGAAAACTCTGCCCGAGGATAAAAAGAATGTAATAATTGTAAAGAAGTCTGTTCGCACAGAATCTTCAGAATCCGATATCAAAGCGGCGGAGAAACCGGAAAATGAAATAGTATCACAACTTGCAAAGGATATTGAAATAGTATCAACGCAGGTACAGCCTGAAACAAAGGAAGAAGTAGTGCCTGTTTCTGAAATAAAGGAAGAAACAACTTCTGTTCCTGAAGTAACAGAAGAGAAAAAGCCTGCTCCCCAGAAAAAACAGAAGCAGAAGAAATATTATGCTCCCGTTGATTTTACCTTTACCGAAGAAGAAAACGAAGCTCCCGTATCCTTTGAAAATGTAATGGAGCACTTTAAGGCGGTCGAACTTCCTGATGAAGAAGTGGAAGAAAAAGAAGAGAGCTATGCTGAAATAGAAGAGGACGAAAAGACCATATTCGAAAGCTTCCTTGATGAACCCGTAATTGAAAGCACGGAAGAAGAACCCGTAGAAGAGGAAGAAGAAGTTATCCAGGACGATAATGAACAGCAGGCATTCCGGGATTTTGCTTCTGCAGTCGCACCCGTTCCGCTTGTGGTCAATGAAGTAACAGCTATCCCTGAAAGCGAGGCAGAGCGTATAACATCCGAATCTGCTCAGATACCATCCATAGACGAAATCCCTGCTCTTGCGGTAGAAACTAAAACAGAAGAAACTATAGCAGAAGAATCTGTTCAGATGCCTGAGGCTGTTGAAGCTCCTGTAGCTGAGGAAGTTATTGAAACTCCCGTAGCTGTAGAAGTAGCCGAAGCTCCCGTAGTTGAAGAGGTAGCCGAAGCTCCCGTAGTTGAGGAAGTTATTGAAGCTCCCGTAGCTGAGGAAGTTGTTGAAGCTCCCGTAGCTGAGGAAGTTATTGAAACCCCCGTAGCTGAAGAAGTAGCCGAAGCTCCTGTAGTTGAAGAGGTAGCTGAAGCTCCTGTAGCTGTAGAAGTAACTGAAGCTCCCGTAGTTGAAGAGGTAGCTGAAGCTCCCGTAGTTGAAGAGGTAGCCGAAGCTCCTGTAGTTGAAGAGGTAGCTGAAGCTCCCGTAGCTGTAGAAGTAGCTGAAGCTCCTGTAGTTGAGGAAGTTGTTGAAGCTCCCGTAGCTGTAGAAGTAGCTGAAGCTCCCGTAGTTGAGGAAGTTGTTGAAGCTCCTGTAGCTGAAGAAGTAGCCGAAGCTCCTGTAGTTGAGGAAGTTGTTGAAGCTCCCGTAGCTGTAGAAGTAGCTGAAGCTCCTGTAGCCGAGGAGACTATTAAGATAGCCGAGCCTGCTCCCTTTATAGAGGAAAATCTGGGAATGTCACTGCCTGATATGGATGAAGAATCGGATGGTACCCATGCTGCTATAGATTCTATGAAGGATGCAATGATAAGCGCGGATTTCGGTGATTTACTTACAGATATAGCTGTAGCGCCCGATGCTCCCCAGAGAACGCTTGACTTCTTTGATAATCCCGAAGAGGATGAGTTAAAGCAGACCGTTTCCGATGATGAGGTATCTATGGAGGACCTTTTCGGAGACCTGCTTGCTGAAACAGAAGCAAAAACGGAGCCTGATATAACAAATCCAAGCGAGGTATTCAAGATGTTTGATACCGGTAGCGTTGATGAGGATGACTTTGACGACTATAAGGATGAAAAGATAGAAAAGGCGCAGGAAATGATATCTACCAGTGATACAAGAAGAGCAATCGCTCAGGATATCGCTGATAATATCGAGCTTTTTGCACAGCTTTTAGAGCCGCTTAACGCTATCAAGGAAAACAAGGTACGAGTAAAGAGCGGTATCATTTTCGACTGGGAAATGAGAATACAGTCCCTTATCGGCGATCCTCCGATAAAGAGCTACTGGCGTAATAATTTCGTAAACTACGAAATATGGACAGATGAAAAGTATATGGAAAAGGCAGACGAGCTTTTATCCATGCTCCAGCTTGTTGGAGTTGTAAGAGATAATGTCAAGGAAGTTGTTATAAATCGCGAAACGCTGGAGTTCTACTCTGCCCAGAGCGAGCAGATGAACAATGATTTCAATATTGGTGAAACTGCTGTAGTAGTACGTCCCTGCTGGAAGATAAACGGCAGACCTGCAAGAAAGGGCGAAATTACAAAGAAAGCGCCCTTTGCAGATTTCAGCAGTAAGAACGTATCTCCCTTAGAGCAGATGTTAAGAGCAAATAAGTGTGATGACGGCGATGTAAATATCCCCGTAACTGAAGATAATTTCTGCTCCTTTGACAGAGATATTCCTTACATAAAACAGGCTATAAACAGCGGCGTGTGCAAATGCGCTGTAAGAAGAATGGAGGGCGGTACAGCTCTTGCCTTCTTCTACGAGGTTGTCGGTGATGGTGACAGCCAGCATTACGAGGCATGCACTCTCAGATTCGAGGCTACTATTGATAAGAATTGCAAGATAGTAGGCAGATTCAGAGGAGAAAAGGTATAAAAATAAATTCCGCCTTCAATTTTCCGAAGGCGGAATTTTGTTTGTAAATTATAGTTTTGCGGCGAGCCGCCGCGGGCAGTTCCGCCTTTAAATATGTTTGTGGTCGGCGTAACCTCGTTGACGGCGGTTTCACATATTGGTTGCAAGATAAATTGTAGTTTGACGGCGTGCCATTGCCCTAAAGGGCGCCGCAGTATTTCATACTGCTACCGCTCCCAATTCCGCCTTCGGCGGCGGGGCGTCCGGGAGGTCGCCCCCTACAATCGTAAATTAAAACGCTTTGATAAGACTGCCCACAAACATCGATATAAACGGGACGTTTCATTGCCCTGAAGGGCGCTGCTGTCCGTTGGACAGCTGGGGCGTAGCCCCAAGCAGAGGTCATTGGTCTAAAGACCGTCGCAGTCTTTCAGACTGCTACAGGGGCGGTAGCCCCCATATATTCCCCATAATAAAAGGCTCGCAATCTCCATATTACACGGGGTTTGGGGCGTAGCCCCAAACAAGGTCGCAGGGGCGGTAGCCCCCGATTTTTCCCCCTTTCCTCAGGGGAAAGGGGGTTAGGGGGATTGGGGCTACAATAACCCGAGCGGAGCGACAAATTTCAATTTGCCGCATTAACAGAATTCATGTAAGGTGCTATGCAGATTCTCACCGTTCTTCTGCGCCAGCGCTCTTTCAATATTCCATCTTAAATGCTCTTTGATATCGTCCCAGCCGTCAAAGGACAGGCCGAAAACTCTTTCCATTTTTGAAACATTGTAGTAATAATGCTCTCCCTCTTCATCGGTGGCTATGATATTACTCTTTGATAAAGGCATCATTTCCTTTGCCGCTAAAGCTATATCATACCAGGAAATAAAGTTCCTTCCAAGTGCAAAGAATATTTCTTCATCAAGCTCGCTTTCCACAAGGTTTACGTAAAGCTGTGCTATCTGTGCCGATGATAAGAACTGTGTTCCGTCATTTCGTGAGAATGACAAGTCCTTATCGTTTACAATAGCCTCGGCGATATTTTTGAATCTTGTATCCGACTGGGATGCACCGCCGGGTACTGCAGGATTTGAAAAGGTATAGCCGGGACGGATAATATTACGGCGCATCTTCACCTTTTCACCATAGCCGCCCTGCTTGCTGTAATACTGACGGAAGCCCAGGATATACATTTCGCTTGCCGCCTTTGTAGAGCCATAAAGGTCTGTAGGTACACGAAGAGCGGTTTCCTCGTCCATTCCGTTACGAAGATTACCCGTTGCCGCAGTTGAGCTGGTATAAATGAAATTCTTTACCCCTGCCCTTTCTGATGCGTCAAGCAAGAGTGCGGTTACCCTTGTATCGTTTTCAAGCATGGAAACGGGATCGTTTCCCCAGCCGAGTGCTATGTGAATTACCGCATCACAGCCCTTTACCGCTTCTTCCAGTATATCGGAATCGAGGATATTACCCTCTATAAGAGTAACGTTTTTCATAGTCTTATATGCAGGGATTCTGTCGGGTGTGCGGGTGAGCAGTTTAACGCTATGACCTCTTTCAAGTAACGCCTTTGTCACATACTGCCCTATATTTCCTGTACCGCCGGTTAAAAAGATATTCATATTGATTACCGCCTTTCTCGTATGTACACGCCTTCGTGCCGTTTTCTTTTTTCTGATTTTAGCACATCGAAAAGCATAATTCAATATTTTGACTTAATTACGGCATTATAATCCTATAAAAAAGAGAGCCGCTCTGCGACTCTCATGATTTAATATTTTACGCTACCGGCTGGGGAGGCATTGATAAGAAAAGATAGGTAGCATATGCAACGTATAAGGCTAAAAAGCTTGCACCTGCAATTCTGTTTATCTTCTTTGTGGTAACGCAGATAATAAACAGATATACAGTTATACCAAGTAATATAAGCATATCTATAATACTGGTCTGTGCCACATTGATAGGCTTTATAATTGCTGTTGCACCTAATATCAGCAGTACATTGAAAATATTTGAGCCTATGATATTACCAAGAGCAATATCGCTACTGCCCTTCTTTGCGGCAACTACGGAGGTTACAAGCTCGGGGAGTGACGTACCCAGAGCTACAACCGTAAGACCAATGATAGCCTCGCTTATGCCGCAGGCTGCGGCAATTTTTTTGGCCGCCTCTACCGACAGATTACCGCCAAGCACGATAACTGCCGCGCCGCCTATCGTATATAAAATACTCTGCCACCAGGGGAGTATCTTTATCTTGCTTTCGCCGTCGCCTGCACCTGATTTTCTGTAGGCTATCGCCGCTCTTACGGTAAGGAAGATGTATAACGCAAAAATTGCAATAAATATAAGTCCTGCCGCTAGTCCTATCTGATTACCGAAAACAACGGCAATAGCAGGCAACAGCACAGCCGTAAGTAAAAGCACGGGAAAATCTCTTTTAAACATACTCTTATCTACGATTATCGGCACAATAACTGCGCTGAGTCCCAGTATAACAAGTATATTTATAATATTCGAGCCAACTGCATTACCGACTGCAATATCGCTTGAGCCGCCAAGAGCCGCTGATACGCTTACCGCAAGCTCGGGAGCACTGGTACCCATTGCAACAATGGTAAGACCTACTATAATATCGGGTATCTGTAGCTTTCTTGCTATTGAGCCGCTTCCCTCAACAAAGAAATCCGCTCCCTTTATAAGCAGAACAAAGCCTACTACAAGAAGGAGTACCTGAAGTAAAATTTCCATAATAACCTCCGAAAAATTAAAACTGAAATAATTATAACACAGCTTATAAATTTTTACAAGCATTTTTCTTAATATAATGAAATTTATCCGTTCTTTCCCATAAAGAAGCGTTTTAGCACGGCATTAAGCTACCATAATAAAAAATATTTTTTAAAACTATTGTAATTTATATCAGTTTAATGTATAATTACATCATTACGGTGTTTTTTCCGTTATTCTATATTCTTAAAACGAAAGGAACATAAAGTTATGGGAAAAGCTTTAATTATCGGTGCAGGCGGCGTAGCAGGTGTAGTTGTACACAAGTGCTGTCAGAACAGCGAGGTTTTTACAGAAATCTGTATCGCATCCCGCACAAAGTCAAAGTGTGACGCACTCAAAAGTCAGGTAGAGGCAAAGGGAACAAAAACGGTAGTCACAACCGCACAGGTTGACGCTGACAACGTACCCGAGCTTGTTGCCCTTATAAATAAGGAGAAGCCTGATATCGTAATAAACGTTGCACTTCCCTATCAGGACCTCACCATTATGGACGCTTGTCTTGAAACAAAGACAGACTACGTGGATACCGCAAACTACGAGCATCCCGATACGGCTAAATTTGAGTATAAGTATCAGTGGGCATACCGTGAAAGGTTTGAAAAGGCAGGCATCACAGCTCTGCTCGGCTCAGGCTTTGATCCGGGTGTTACAGGTGTATTCTGTGCCTATGCCCAGAAGCATTATTTTGATGAGATACACTACATAGATATTCTCGACTGCAACGGTGGCGACCACGGCTACCCCTTCGCTACAAACTTCAACCCTGAAATCAATATCAGAGAGGTAAGCGCCAAGGGCAGCTATATCGAAAACGGCGAGTGGGTAGAAACCGAGCCTATGGAGATAAAGAGAGTCTATGACTTTGAAGAGGTGGGCGAAAAGGATATGTACCTTTTACACCATGAGGAATTAGAATCCCTTGCTCTCAATATAAACGGCATAAAGAGAATACGTTTCTTTATGACCTTCGGTCAAAGCTATCTTACACACTTAAAGTGTCTTGAAAACGTAGGTATGACGTCAATAAAGCCTATTATGTACGAGGGCAAGGAAATAGTTCCCCTTCAGTTCTTAAAGGCTGTATTACCCGATCCCGCATCATTAGGCCCCAGAACAGTTGGTAAGACAAATATCGGCTGTATCTGTCAGGGTGTAAAGGATGGAAAGCCTGTAAATTATAAGGTATTCAACGTATGCGATCATCAGGAATGCTACAAGGAGGTAGGCTCCCAGGCTATAAGCTACACCACCGGCGTACCTGCTATGATTGGCGCTATGATGGTTATGACAGGAAAATGGAAAAAGCCCGGCGTATATAATATTGAGGAATTCGATCCCGATCCCTTTATGGAGGCTCTTAACAAGTGGGGACTCCCCTGGAGAGAGGATTTCGATCCTGCTTTAGTTGACTGACAACAGATATAAGAAAATCAGCTCCGCCCTATGTGCGGAGCTGATACTTATTTATTACCTGTTATCTGCAAAGATCCTTGCCGCAGATGAGCTGAACGCCGTTTTCTGTCAGCACCTTGATTGCTGTGTCGGTGTCCTCTACTCTGATTACGATATCCGCTCTGCCAGCAGTCTTACCCATAACCGAGTACATATATTCAACGTTAATGTTGCATTCGTTTATCTTGCCCATTACATTATATAATGCACCTGATACGTCGGGAATAGTGAAAGCGATGACCTTTGTTATAGCCGCTGTACAACCGTCATCGTGAAGAGCCTTTAAAGCCTTTTCTGTATCATCAACAATAAGGCGGAGAATACCGAAATCTGCTGTATCGGCAATAGTCATTGCACGGATGTCAATCCCGTTCTTGTTGAGAACCTCCATAAGCTCTGCGAGTCTGCCTGTCTTGTTTTCTACGAATACGGAAATCTGATCAATAAGCATAAGTAAATCCTCCTTGATTATTTCTTTTCAAATTTATTCTTTATCTGTCTGTTATCGATTACTCTTACAGCCTTACCCATAGAACGGGCGAGAGTCTTGGGCTCGAGCAGCTTTACATTGATACCTACGCCGATAGCGGAGTCGATAGCAGCCTTAACCTTCTTGCGGTAGTTTTCAAGAGTCTTTACGCCGTCACCGAACATATCAGGTCTTGTTTCAAGCTGGATTTCGAGAGTATCAAGATTGTTTACTCTGTCAACAACCAGTAAGTAGTTTGTAGCCTTCTCGTCAACGGAGAGAAGCGCAGATTCAATCTGTGAGGGGAATACATTTACGCCTCTGATGATAAGCATATCGTCTGTTCTGCCCTGAGGCTTCAGCATTCTTACGTGAGTTCTGCCGCATTCGCACTTATCATAAACGAGAGTTGCGATATCTCTTGTTCTGTAACGGATAAGAGGAAGCGCTTCCTTTGTTATACAGGTGAATACAAGCTCGCCCTGACTGCCTGCAGGTAATACTTCAAGAGTATCGGGATCGATAATCTCTGCAATGAAGTGATCCTCACAAACGTGCATACCGCACTGGTATTCACATTCGCAGGAAACTGAAGGTCCCATGATTTCGGAAAGTCCGTAGATATCGTAAGCCTTGATGCCAAGACCTTCTTCAATCTGCTTTCTCATTTCATCTGTCCAGGGCTCTGCACCGAAAAGACCTGCCTTTAATTTGAAGTCTTCCTTCTTGAAGCCCTTTTCTTCCATCATCTCAATAAGGGAGATCGCATATGAAGGAGTCATGCAAACGATGGAAGAGCCGAAATCTCTGAACATTTCAAGCTGACGCATACTGTTGCCTGCAGACGCCGGGATTGCGGTAGCACCTAACTTTTCTGCACCATAGTGCATACCGAGACCGCCTGTGAAAAGTCCATAGCCGTAAGCAACGTGAACGTAATCGTCCTTGGAGCCACCGATATTGCATAATGCTCTTGCGGCACATTCTGCCCAGATGTCAATATCCTTTGCCGTGTATCCTACTACAGTCTGCTTGCCTGTCGTACCTGAAGAGGCGTGAATACGTACAACCTCGGAGCTGGGTACTGCAAACATACCGTAGGGGTAGTTATTTCTTAAATCCTGCTTTGTCGTAAAGGGTAGCTTGCTTAAATCTGCTACAGTCTTTATGTCCTCGGGCTTAACGCCTGCCTCGTCCATCTTCTTTCTGTAAGGTGCTACGTTTTCGTAAACTCTTCTGATTGTGTTTGAGAGTCTGTAGGACTGGAGTGCTTCAATCTCACTGCGGGGAGCGCACTCAATGTCTTTGTTCCAATAAGCCATTGGTTTTGCCTTTCTTGTTAATGATATTAAATTTGCCGACAATTAGAAAAATTATCTCATCATTAGAATTTTACCACATTTGCACGCAAAAGTCAAATAAAATTATAAAACTGATAGAATTTTGTTTAAATGTTATAATAAGCGTCATTGCTTTCTATTACTTTGTTACTTAAATTTAGTTTCACTTTTAAGTAAAAATTTTATATCAACCTATTGCAATTTAGAAAAAAGTATGCTATACTTTAAGTATCGGGCTTTATAAAGCTCAAACGGAAAATAAAAAATTTTAAGGAGAGAAAACCAATGAATGTAAAAATTATCAATGGTACATCATTACCCAACATTCCCTGGCAGGAGCGTCCCGCCGGCTGCAAGGATATTATCTGGCGTGCAGATAACAACCCCATCATCCCCCGTGATCTTCTTCAGAAGAGCAACTCTATCTTCAATAGTGCAGTCGTTCCCTTTGAAGGCAAGTTCGCAGGTGTATTCCGTGTAGACGACAAGGAAAGAAACATGGCTATCCACGCTGGTTTCTCTGATGACGGTATCCACTGGAACATCAACGAAGAAAGAGTTGAATGGATCAACGACGATCCCGAAACAGCTGCAGCTAACCCCTGGCAGTACGGTTATGACCCCAGATGCGTATGGATTGAAGACAGATACTGGATTACATGGTGCAACGCTTACGGCTGGAAGCCTACAATCGGTGTGGGCTGGACAAAGGATTTCAAGGAATTCCACCAGTGCGAAAACGCATTCCTTCCCTTTAACAGAAACGGCGTATTATTCCCCAGAAAGATAAACGACAAGTACGTTATGTTCTCCCGTCCTTCTGACTCAGGTCATACACCTTTCGGCGATATGTATCTTTCACAGTCACCTGATATGAAGTACTGGGGCGAACACAGACACGTAATGGGTCCTTTAAGAAGCTGGGAATCCAAGAAGATCGGTGCAGGTCCTATTCCGATTGAAACAAGCGAAGGCTGGTTAGTATTCTACCACGGCGTTCTCGAAAGCTGCAACGGCTTCGTTTACAGCTTTGGCGCTTGCATCCTCGACATCGACAAGCCCTGGATTGTTAAGTATCGTTGTGCTGAATATCTTATCAACCCCCGTGAAACATACGAATGCATCGGTGACGTTCAGAACGTTACATTCCCCTGCGCAGCTCTCTGTGACGCTGACACAGGCAGAATCGCAATCTACTATGGTTGTGCTGACACATGCGTTTCTATGGCATTCACAACAGTTGACGAGGTTGTTGAATACACAAAGAACCACAGCAGTGTCTGATAACAAGTAAACATAATTTCCCCATATCAGAAAAACCGTCGGAGGCAAAAGCTTCCGGCGGCTTTTCTATATAATAATAATAATAAAAGTCGGGTTAAAATACCCGACTTTTCTCTTATTCTGCTTCTGTTACTATGCGATTACTTTTATCCATCTGTGCTATACCGTATTCCATACGTATCTTTCCACCCGTGTAGAGTTTTTCAAAGGTTTCTACTATTCTTTCAGAAACCTTCTCAGCATTTTCCGCATTAGCATCCATAAGTATTACTACAAGCTGTCTGCTGGAATATCTCGTGGATACATCCACTCTTCTCAGCGAGGTGTATATAGCCTTTTCAAGAAGCTCCAGAGCAAGCTCGGTTTCTGTAGTGTCAGGCTCCTCGCTCGCGGAAGGTATCGCTGTAAAAAGCACAGTTGACACATCGTGGTTGTTTCTTTCCACAAAGCGACGGATGAAATTATACACGTGGTGGAAGCTGTCATATTCCATCAGATACGCACCGTGTCCGCTGTCTGCTCTGCTCATAATATCTTTGAGATAGCCAAGGTCTACTGACCTGCCTGCTCTCTGATTTTCTGTTTCGCTTCTGTCGCTGAAGAAGTGGAAGCTGTTCTTACCATTCTGTTTTACGTAATACAGCGCTTTATCGGCGGCATTATACAGCTCATTGAAGCTCACGCCGTCAGCAGAAAACTGAGATATACCGATAGAAACCGAAGTGTTGGTGTCGAATTTACACTCATTAAGCTTGCGGGCAAGGTCAGAAAGAATATCTCCTGCAAGGTTGGATAACTCGGATTTGCTCATCGCATCCCTTACAAAAACAACAAACTCGTCACCGCCTATACGGCACAGTATATCCTTTTCGGAGCAATAATAGCGAAGCGTATCCGAAAACATCACAAGCACCTTGTCTCCTGCAATGTGTCCGTAATTGTCGTTTATTGCCTTGAAGTTGTCCATATCTATCATCATCAGAGCACCGCCGACGCCCTCTGCAAAGAGAGTATTCACCGATTCTTCTGTATAGCTTCTGTTCCACAGACCTGTAAGAGCGTCTCTCTGCGACATACTCTTCATATCTGTAATCTCCTGAGTTTTCTTTTCCAGTCGGTCCGCAAGGCTTTTTCTGAGCTCTTCAAGCTCCAGTGCTCTTCCTATACGCGAAACCATTACCTCTGCCACAAAGGGCTTTGCAATAAAATCTATAGCTCCGCAACGAAAACATCTCGATTCTGTAGCGGCGTCGGTATCTGCGGTAAGAAATATCACAGGGAGCTCCCTTGTGCTTTCGTTTTCTCTGAGGCGCTCCAGCACCTCAAAGCCGTCCATATCAGGCATCATAATATCAAGAAGGATAAGATCGCAGCTATCCTTTTCAAAATAACTCAGCGCTTCTGTTCCACCGGTAGCAGTAGCTACCTCATATGTGTTTTTCAGTACATTTTTTGCTATTACGAGATTCAGGTTGTTATCGTCAACAATAAGTATTTTTTTCATGCGGCGGTATCCTTCCCGTGTCATATAGAATTACTTTTATATTTTAGCATACTTTCTACTTTTTTGCAATATGCAAAAAATAATTTTTGTAAAAAAAATAAACATCCCGGCGCAGATGTCCGGGATGTCGGGATGTAAACTTACTTTGCCTTGCCGCAGTTGTTGCAGAATGCGCTCATATCAGAGTTCTGGAAACCGCACTGTGTGCAGAACCAACCATTTGTCTGAACGGGTGCTGCCTGAGGCTGTGCCATAGGAGCTACATAAGGCTGAGCTTCGGGAGCAGCATAGGTCTGCTGAGTCATAGGAGCAGCCGCCTGATTGTTGTCCTCAGCATAGGATGTGCCGAGCTTGTTGTTTATCTGGTTTGTATTCTTTACAAGGATGATAAACATCATAAGCATTTCGTATGCGAGTCTTATTAAGATAGGTCCGAACAGAATCATTAAAAGACCTACCCAACCTACCCATGAAACATTTCCTCTGAAATCCTCAACGAATGTGAAGAGGTAGAAGAAGCCGTACACGATAACAAACAGGGTTGAAAAAATGTAGAAAGCCTGCATTATCTTTTCAAGTGTCAGGAACTTGAAGTTGAAAAGATCGTGTAAGAACTTAAAGAATTTGTTAAGGCCGTTTCTTCTCTTGTCGGGAACAATAAGGATAAATGATACTATTGTTCCTACAATACCAAGAATAACGCCCAAAACGATGCAAATTATGGGCCACATAGTAATATTCCTCCGAAAATTATATTCAGATTGACAATATCCGACAATCTGTTGCTATAATTATACCGCAAAAGCACATTTTTGTCAACGGGAAATATTAATATTGTTAATTAAATAAAAAGTGAAAAATATCAGACCACTATAATCCTATCCTCATATTCGCTCAGGCTGTATTCGGGCTCTTCTTCGTACACTGAGCCTCTGAGCATATCCATCCTTTTATCAAGGTCAGCGCTGATTTTCGCACAATTATACAGCTCATCTGTCATCTCCTGTGAGAACTCGTTATCCTTCTTATATTTGAGCTGATGCTCAAGAGCAGCCCAGGAGTCCATAGCAATGGTACGAAGCTGGATTTCTACCGTCATTATCTTTTTTTCGTGCACAAGGAAAATAGGAACGGTAACAATAAGATGAAGGCTTCTGTAGCCGTTGGGCTTCGGATTCTTTATATAGTCCTTTATGGATATCAGCGTGATATCGTCCTGATCCAGAAGAGCCTTTGCAAGAAGGTACACATCACTTGTAAAGGAACACACTACTCTCACTCCTGCCACATCGCTGAGATTTTCTTCTATGTTCGGGATAGTAAGAGGGATATCCTTCATTTTAAGCTTGCGGCTTATACTTTCTATACTTTTAAGCCTGCTGTGGATACTATTTATCGGATTTCTGTCGTGCTGAAGCGAAAACTCCTCATTGAGCACGTTGAACTTTGTCTGTATCTCCATTATTGCGCATCTGAAATACGCCATAAGTGTGCTGTACTGGTTATATTTATCCTGGAGGTCGGTTTTGTCCTCAAAGCTTGCTACTATTATGTCAAAATCGTTTTTTCTGTCTGTCTGCATTGGCTTCTCCTTTGTTTTTTTCGATTATATCAGCATTGTGTAAATTGTATTTTAACCTCGGAATATTCTTTCAAGGGATTTTTCCTTCGTAACCTTTTCGCCCAGATAATTTGCAAAGCGCTCCGTAAAAAACACGGTATAAGGAATATGCTTTCTGCATCTGAGATTTCTGCAGGGAGGAAGTCCCGCCCAGATAAACGACGGCAATCCGATTACAACAAGATAAAGAGGTCCAAAGATAAGCGACTGGATAGTATGCCCGTATTCGTGAACCAGCAGCCTTCCGCTCATCTCCTCCTTTGTATAGACAAGCCTACCGTTTTCGTAGTGAGCAGGGTAATTCTCCGAAACAAAGATAAAAAGTCCAAGCGAAACGCTGGAGCTGAGCTTCCACTTTGTTACTACAGCTCCGTGATATATAAAATAACTTCTTTTTATATTAAAGAGAAATATGATAAACCCTGCAAGACTCTGAGGCAATCCCCAGACAAGCTGGAAAAAGGTGTAGAGTATTCTTTTCATAAGGTCACTTCCTTCACTAATAATATTATATAGTTTATCACAGCTTTTTTCAAGTGCTTGACTTTATTTTCGCTTTGTGATATACTAATCTTCGTGAAAGAAATACGTACTGCCACCGGGTAGAGAATGTAACACATTCGCAGGTACATCGTTAGGTCTTTGAAGATGTATCAGGCGGATGTTTTTTTATTTCAGGAGAGCTTATGATAAAACGATTATTTAACTATTTTACAACAACCGAAAAGCTGATATGGATATGCTCCTGCACAGCGATAACAGTTTTCTTTATTATATTCGACCGCAACAGCTTTTTGTCGCTGTTTGCCTCATTGCTGGGTGCAACCTCGCTGATATTCTGCGCCAAGGGAAATCCTGCCGGACTTGTGATAATGATAGTGTTCAGCGTACTTTATGGTATAATATCCTACTCCTTCTGCTACTATGGAGAAATGATAACCTATGTTTTTATGACGTTGCCGATGTCGGCTTATTCTCTCATATGCTGGCTGAGAAATCCTTACGGAAACAACAAATCCGAAGTCAGGGTAAGCAACATCGGAAAAACGGATTTTATAATCCTGCCGTTAACGGCAATTCTTATCACTACAGCTTTTTATTTTATACTGGAATATTTCAATACAGCTAATCTTATGCTCAGCACGCTGTCTGTCACCACAAGCTATGCGGCGGTATATCTCACCGCCAGAAGAAGTCCGCTGTACGCCCTTGCCTATGCCGCAAATGATATAGTTCTTATCGGATTGTGGGCGCTGGCGTCAACAGAGGACATAAGCTACATCTCCGTTACCGTCTGCTTTGCGGCATTTCTTATAAACGACATTTACGGATATATCAGCTGGAACAGAATGAAAAGGAAGCAGGCACAATGAAATACCCTGAAAGGTTGTTTCCTTTCAGGGTATTGTTTATTATCCTTTATAATCGCCGTAAACTACGCCCAGACCTACTGTACTCATATATACTCTTCCGTAGGTGTTGAAGTCACCGTGTACAAAGCCGCCGTTACCGGGACCGCCGAACTGGTGCTCAGCGTCGTTTATTCTGCTCCAGGTCTTACCCTCGTCCTCGGACCAGTAAAGTCCGAGCTCTTCTTCGCCCTTGGGCTTGCCCCAGATATAGATAACGTAAGGAGAATTTTCATCCTTGCCCTTGCCTATACCTACAGAAAGGCAGGCAGAAACAGTATCCACACGTGTGAAGGTTTCGCCGTGGTCATCGGAAATCTGAAGTCCCATTGCCGCATAGTAGATTCTTCCCTCTGTGTCGGGAGTAACTAT
Source organism: Ruminiclostridium sp. (assembly GCA_017942025.1). Lineage (GTDB taxonomy): Bacteria > Bacillota > Clostridia > Oscillospirales > Ruminococcaceae > Ruminiclostridium_E. Next base: position 23,874 of record JAGAVH010000015.1, read on the forward strand.
AGGTCTTGTAGCTGTGAATACAGAAAGCTGATGATTGGGCTTGAAGGTCTTACCACCATCAGAGCTCATATAGAAGTTACCTGAGCTTGTTGCATATACATAATCGGGGTTTACAGGGTCGGCAGAGATAAACTCTGTTGCCATTCCACCCTCGCTCTTTGTCCATGTCTTGCCCTTATCGCTGGTGAAATAGATAAAGCCCATACCGTTTTCAGGCGCCCAATAGAAGGTCTTTCCGTCTGCAGATACACCTACAGCACCCTTATATGCAATCTTTTTTGTTTCTAAAGGAGAAGTTTTTATGTTCTTCCAGGTCTTGCCTGCGTCCTCTGTGTACCAGAAACCGGGCTTTGTTTCGTCACCGCCGCACTTTACCCATACATCGGGATTTTTTCTTGCTACTGCAAGACTTGTCATAGAGCCGGCGATGCTGTTGTGAACGTTGCCGTAGGTCTTTGCGTCAGGCTGGCAGAAGCCGTCATAGTCGCCTATAACAGTAACAAGAGGACCGTCAACGATACTTACAAGCTCGTAGGGTACGGTTTCTTCTATACCCTTTGCGTTGAAATAGAATTCGGGCTTGTCGCTCCATATATTATCGCTGGCAAAAATGCCGTTGCCGGATACTACCTTGATTTTATCAGGGGCATTGGGATCAATACACATTGAGCTGCACCAATGAATAGAGCTGCTGGTAATCCACTGCATACCACCGTCAGTCATAGTCATTGAATTATTTAAAAGCTTCCAGCTCTTGCCGCCGTCTGTTGTTACATAGAACTCATCGCCGTAAGCACCATTGGGCTGAGGAACGTAGAGGTTTTCTGTGCAGGCTACCATTTTGTTTGCATCCTCAGGATGTACAACCACATCGCCAAAGCACTTCTTTGCAGGACTGATATCTGTAAATGTGCCTGTCGCAGGGTCATAAAGCATTATGCCGCCGTTTACTCTGTCATTATTCCAGGGACCCTCTTCGCTGGCATATACTATAAGAAGCTTTCCGTCGCCGTTCCACTTCATTCTCTGTACCATCATTGACTGAGGAGCGCCTGCAACCGCTGTCCAGCTGTTACCGCCATCTGAGGATTTATAGAGATTGTCCTCGTTCTTTCTTGAAATTGCCGCATAGATATCGCCTGAAGCGGAATCTATAACGATACAGCAGATGCCGTTGCCGTTTGTGGTTTCTGTCTTTGTTCCCATATCAAGCGCAGTAAAGGTCTTGCCGCCGTCGGTGGATTTTATCATACCACCCGTTCTGCCACCGATATAGATTATATCGCTGTTTTTGGGATCAACCGCTATTCTTTCGCCGTTACCTCTGCCCATACCGTTGCCGTGTACCTTTATAAGGTCGGTAAGCTCTGTTCTTGTAAAGCTCTTGCCGTAATCATCGGATATCAGCAGACAGCTCTTGCCGTTACTGAAATATTCGGTACCTGAAAGTAAATACAGCTTATTGGGAGCATCTTCTGCAAATGCAAGTCCGTCTATACCAAGAAGACCTCTGTCATCCTCGCTTATATCATAGGATATGCACACCCACTTATCAAGCGTCTTATCGTAACGGTATGCGCCGCCTACGTCAGTTCTTGCATAGTAGAGTCCTTCTTCCTTGGTGGCAAAAACGCCTGATACGAATCCGCCGCCGCCCATTGCAACCTGACTGAATTCGAACAATGTCTGTGAAGATGTATTATTATTGTTGTTGTTATTGTTGTCAACTGAATTTACATCAGATGTTACAGAGCTTGTTGTTGAACCGCCTTCACTGTTGCTGTCCTTGCTTTCTGAGGAGGTTGTATCTCCCGAACAGCCTGCTACAGCTACCGCTGTTGCAATACTCAGAAGAAAAGCAGTTATTCTTCTTAATTTCATTTTGGTTTTCCTTTCTTTATCGTTGCTTCTTCTACTAAAATTTTGTATGTAAAGGTTTACATTGACTATTATGCATTATTTTTATGCGCTTTGCAATAGATATTTTCGTTTTTTATTTAAAATAAACAAAAAATCGGTACAGTAATTATTTAATATTACGAACATAATCGCTCAGCCTGAAGACAAACTCACGCACCACAAAAATTCAGGCAGATTGCAGACAAATACTTTGCCTGCAAACAGAAGAGCTCAGCCTTTATGACTGAGCTCTTCTGTGAAAGGAGTATCAATTATGACAACATATTTACTGAATTTCAAGCAGGTCTGCGCTGTTCTCGGTTGTCAGTACATCAACGCTTTTGAGCTTTCTTGTTATCGCTCTTGTTCTTGTGCCTATCAGCTTTTCCAGATCGTCCTCAACCTGCTTCATATGCTTTTGTGTGGTATCAAGCACGCCCTCAAATTTTTCAAATTCGCTTCTTACTGCGCCAAGTATCTGCCACACCTCGTTACTGCGCTTTTGAATTGCAAGAGTACGGAAGCCCATCTGCAGACTGTTTAAAAGCGCCGCCATGGTAGAAGGTCCTGCAATATTTACATTATATTCTCTTTGCAGAACTTCCACAAGTCCGTGATTTACAACCTCTGCGTAAAGTCCCTCAAAAGGTAGGAACATAATAGCAAAATTTGTTGTATAAGGCGGCTGGATATATTTATCTCTTATATCCTTTGCACACTGCTTTATTCTTGCTTCGAGATTCTTGAAGGCGATTTCCACCTGAATCTTATCACCTGTGTTATAAGCGTCCTGAAGCGCCGCATAGGTATCACCGGGGAATTTGGAGTCAACCGGCAGATAAACCGTAGTATCGCCGTTGCCCGGAAGTCTTATTGCAAACTCTACCCTTTCTCTGCTGTCGGGGATGGTGGGGATTTCTGTTTCATATTGCTCGGGAGAAAGTATTTCGGAAAGAATTGCACCAAGCTGCATTTCGCCGAGAATACCCCTTGTCTTGACATTGGAAAGCACCTTTTTGAGGTCTCCCACGCCGCTGGCAAGGTTCTGCATTTCGCCCAGTCCCTTATATACCTGTTCGAGCTGTTCGCTTACAGTCTTGAAGGAGCGGTTCATCTTCTCTTCAAGAGTTGTCTGAAGCTGTTCGTCAACGGTCTTTCTTATCTGGTCAAGTCGTTTGCCGTTATCATCCTTTATTTCAAGGAGCTGACGGCTGACAGTAGCCCGTATTTCTGTAAGAGCGTTATTATTGCCCTGCTCAAAGCCCTGTAGTCTTTTCTCAAACTGAGCAAGCTGATTTGCCGTACCGTCGGCGCTCTGCTTCAGCATTGCGGATAAGGTTTTGCCAAGCTCGGCTATAGAATTATTGTTGCCTTGTTCAAGTCCCTGAAGGCGTTTTTCAAGCTGGCTGAGCTGATTTGCCGTTCCGTCGGCACTCTGCTTCTGTCCGCTTGAAAGAGTTGTGCCAAGCTCTGTGACTGTCTTTGTTATCTCCTGTCTCAGCTGTGACTGCCTTTGCTCTTCGGCGGCTGTAATGCCGTTTACGGTGGACATAAGCACGGCTGTGCGCTCTTTAAGCTCCGACTGGGTAGCTGAAAGCGACTTTATCTCCTCCATAAGTCTTTCGCTGTTATCATCTTTTTTGCCTGTTCTTATAAAAACAAGCACGCCAAGGACGATAACTGCGACTGTAAGAACTATAAGTAATATAAGGACTATGAGTAAAATTGTTTCAGGTGACATATATTTACCTCTCTTTTTTATTACAGCTTTATCATACAATATTCGCTGTACCTTTTACAGTACAGCGATTTGATTTTTTGTAATTTATTTATTTTTCAGCTTTTTTCTTTTCTTATCATTTTTATGAAGCATATATTCAAGACAGTCTATAAAGGCGGTGACAGAGGCGCTGATTATATCCTTTGACGCACCGACTGTAGTCCATACATCGTCCCCGTCGGTACATTCTATAAGAACTCTGGTTACTGCGGCGGTAGAAATACCTGCACCGATAACTCGTACCTTATAGTCGGACATGCGCATATTCTCGACCTCGGGATAGAACACTTTAAGAGCTTTTCTGAGCGCCATATCTATTGCGTTTACGGGACCATAACCCTCGTCGGCGGTTATCTCGTAGTTTTCGCCTACCTTTATCTTTACAAGAGCGGTTGCTTTTTCAGTCTTGCCGTTCTTGTCACGGGCAGAGATTATCTTGAAATAATCTATATGGAAATGGGGGTTGAACTGTCCTAATTCCTTCATAACCAGCATATCAAAGCTTGCCGCCGCCGCTTCGAACTGAAAGCCCTTTTCTTCAAGCTCCTTCACCTTCCGGGTAATGCTTAATGTTTCGGGGCTGTTCTTATCAAGGGAGCTGTCAAAGCGTCTGATTGCAGATAAGACCGCCGCTCTGCCTGATACCTCGGACAGCAGATATTTTCTTTCGTTGCCCACCACATCGGGAGAGATATGCTCAAAGGTAACGGGGTTCTTTTCGACTCCGTCGGCGTGCATTCCGCCCTTGTGGGAAAAGGCTCCGCTACCAACATAGGGTGTGGTAGCTGAAAGCTTTATGTTAGCAACCTCGGCGATATATCTTGCGGTATCGGTGAGCGTCTGCATCTGTGAGGATGAAACTATCTTCTTTCCCTTTTTCAGCTGGAGATTACCTATAACCGTGGAAAGATTGGTGTTTCCGCATCTTTCTCCTATACCTACAAAAGTGCCCTGGATATGTGTAGCGCCTGCCTTGTGCGCCGCCATAGTGCAGGCTACCGCACAGCCGTTATCATTATGACAATGAATACCTATTCTTACAGACAGAAGCTTTTTTGCCGCTTTTACTGCGGCTGTTATTTCATCGGGGAAGGTGCCGCCGTTGGTATCGCAAAGACAGATAGTATCAGCTCCCGCCTTTTCTGCGGTCTTTATTACCTCAAGAGCATATTTTTCATTTGCCTTGTAGCCGTCAAAGAAATGCTCAGCGTCAAATATTACCTTTCTGCCCTTAGCTTTAAGATAAGCAATCGTGCTTTCTATCATTCTGAGGTTTTCTTCAAGAGAAACACCAAGGATGCAGTCAACGTGCAGATCCCAGGCCTTGCCGAAAACGGTAACGCATTTTGTTTCCGCCTTTAAGAGTGCCGCTATACACTCATCCTCTTCGGCAGTCATACCCTTTCTTACGGTAGAACCAAAGGCTACTGCCTTATTGCCGTGTCTTCTGCCTGCAATCTCCTTGAAGAATTCTAAATCCTTATGACTTGCAAAGGGATTGCCTGCCTCTATATAATCAACTCCGAAATTATCAAGTGCTGTGAATATCTTGAATTTGTCAGCCTTTGAAAAGTTCACGCCCTCTCCCTGCATACCGTCACGCAGAGTAGAGTCGAGAATTTCTGTCATCATATATATAACCTCCTTTATTTAAAGAGTAAATCTATATGCTATTTTAACACTATAAAGGTATTTTGTCAACAAATCAGAGAACAGCTTTACCAAAACCCAGTCAAAAAAGTATATAAAAATTTTTTCACCATAGGCTTTAAATTTGATAAATATAAAAAATATTGGGGCAAAGCCCGCATAATGCCGCATTTATGCTTGTTTTTCATAAAACAATCTGCTATACTTTTATTCTGTAAAGCTCTATTCGGGAGGGATAATCAGGATGTACAGAATAGTATATAAAAAGCAGCTCAATGACACAGTTACTATGATGAAAATAGAGGCTCCCCTTATTGCAAAAAAAGCAAGGGCAGGACAGTTCATAATCCTGCGTGTGGACGAACACGGTGAAAGAATGCCGCTCACCATTGCAGACTATGACAGAGAAGCAGGAACAGTCACAATTATATTCCAGATAGTAGGACATACTACACAGCTTTTATCCGCTATGAAGGAGGGCGACAGTCTGCTGGACTTTGTAGGCCCTTTAGGAAAAGCCACAGAATTCGAGAATGCAAAAAGAGTCTGCGTCATCGGTGGCGGTGTTGGTAGTGCTATCGCTTACCCTTCCGCAAAGCAGTTATTTAGCGACAACGTAAAGGTAGACGTAATCGCAGGCTTCAGAAATAAGGATATCGTTATTTTAGAGGACGAATTCAGAGCAGTAAGCGATAATTTATATATAACCACAGACGATGGCTCTTACGGTGAGAAAGGCTTCGTCACAACGAAATTAAAGGAGCTTATCGACGGCGGCAACAACTACGATTTAGTAGTAGCCATCGGCCCTGTGCCTATGATGAAGGCAATAGCCGATACCACAAGACCTTACGGTATAAAGACGATAGTGTCTTTAAATCCCATTATGATAGACGGTACCGGTATGTGCGGCGGATGTCGTGTAACGGTAGGCGGAGAGATAAAGTTCGCCTGCGTTGACGGACCTGATTTCGACGGTCATCTTGTAAACTTCGACGAGCTTATGAGAAGAAACAGCGCATACAAGGAAAGAGAAGCTCACGACAGAAGTCATTGCAGACTTTATAAATCAGCAGAGTAACCGAAAGGACAGACAAAATGCCTAATATGTCTTTAAAAAGAGTTCCGATGCCCCATCAGGAGCCGGACGTAAGAAACAAGAATTTTTCGGAGGTAGCTCTTGGCTTTACTCCCGAAATGGCAATAGAGGAAGCCTCAAGATGCCTTAACTGCAAGACAAGACCTTGTGTTTCGGGTTGCCCTGTAAACGTGAATATACCTGATTTTCTTATGCACCTGTCTAAAGGTGAATTTGAAGAAGCCTATCAGGTTATAACAAGAACCAACGGTCTGCCTGCCATCTGCGGCAGAGTATGTCCTCAGGAAACCCAGTGCGAAGGAAAATGCGTAAGAGGCATAAAGGGCGACAGCGTTTCTATCGGCAGACTTGAACGCTTCTGTGCCGATTATCATATGAAGAACGTAAGCACTCTCCCTGAAAAGCCTGAGTCCAACGGCAGGAAGGTAGCGGTAATAGGTGCAGGACCTTCAGGTCTTACCTGTGCTACCGACTTAGCGAAGCTCGGCTATGAGGTAACGATATTCGAGGCGTTCCATGCGGCAGGCGGCGTGCTTATCTACGGCATACCCGAATTCCGACTTCCGAAAGAGATAGTAAGAAAAGAAATTGAAAATCTTACCGCTCTCGGTGTTGAGATAAAGACCAATATGGTCATAGGTAAGGTTCTGTCCATTGACGAGCTTTTCGATATGGGCTACAAGGCTTGCTTTGTAGGTTCAGGCGCAGGACTTCCATCCTTTATGGGTATCGAGGGAGAGGATTTAGTCGGAGTATTCTCCGCCAATGAATATCTCACCAGAACAAATCTTATGAAGGCTTATCAGCAGGGCTACGATACTCCGATAATGAAGAGTAAGGCAGTAGCGGTGGTCGGCGGCGGCAACGTGGCTATGGACGCCGCAAGATGCGCTATAAGACTTGGTGCTGAAAAGGTATATATCGTTTATCGCAGAGGTCTTTCAGAAATGCCTGCAAGAAAAGAAGAAGTAGAGCATGCTATGGAGGAAGGCATTGAATTCAAATGCCTTAATAATCCCGTAAGACTGCTCCCTGACGAAAACGGCAGAGTAAAGGCTATGGAATGCGTCGAGATGGAACTCACCGAGCCTGATGAAAGCGGAAGAAGAAAGCCTGTAGTAAAAGAAGGCAGTAACTTCCTTTTAGATGTGGATACTGTGGTAATTGCAATAGGTACTTCTCCCAATCCTCTTATAAGAAGCACCACCCCGGGACTTGACACCAACAGAAGAGGCTGTCTTGTAGTAGACGAGGCGACAATGAAGACCTCCCGTGAGGGCGTTTATGCAGGCGGTGACGCCGTAACCGGTGCGGCTACCGTAATTCTTGCTATGGGTGCAGGCAAACAGGCGGCTAAAAGCATAGATGAATTTTTATCCGACAAGCAATGATTTTGTAAAAAAAGTAAAAGTGTTTTTATGCCGTAAACTGTGAATTTGTCTGATTTTACAACCTTCAGAAAATATCAAAAAAAATCAAATAAAAACTCTTGAAACGAAATTTACCTTGTGATATAATAAACAACGGATAAAATCGTAAAATAAAACTATACAATCTATACGGAGGGAAAACCAATGAACAATGTACGTCCCGAATCAATGGCTCGAATCACAACAGCAGAGCTTGCAAATGCTTTTATTGACGAGCAGGTAAAGGAAGTAAGAGAACAGGTAGGCGACAAGAAGGTACTTCTCGCTTTATCAGGCGGTGTAGACAGCTCGGTAGTAGCGGCACTTCTTATCAAGGCAATCGGTAAGCAGCTTGTATGCGTACACGTAAACCACGGTCTTATGAGAAAGGGCGAAAGCGAAGCGGTTATCGAAGTATTCCGCAATCAGCTTGACGCAAACCTTATATACGTTGACGCTACAGACCGTTTCTTAGGTCTGCTTGAAGGCGTAAGCGAGCCTGAAAAGAAGCGTAAGATTATCGGCGGCGAATTCATCAAGGTATTCGACGAAGAAGCAAGCAAGCTTGAAGGTATTTCCTTCCTTGCACAGGGAACTATCTACCCCGACATACTCGAATCTGACGGCGTAAAGGCTCACCACAACGTAGGCGGTCTTCCCGAGGATATGCAGTTTGAACTGGTTGAACCTATCAAGCTTTTATACAAGGATGAGGTAAGAGTTGTAGGTAAGGCACTTGGTCTTCCCGCATCAATGGTTGATCGTCAGCCCTTCCCCGGTCCCGGTCTTGGTGTAAGATGCCTTGGTGCAATCACAAGAGACAGACTCCACGCGCTCCGTGAAGCTGACGCAATTTTAAGAGAAGAATTTGACCTTGCAGGTCTTAACTTAAAGGTATGGCAGTACTTCATTGCAGTACCCGACGTAAAGAGCGTAGGCGTAAAAAATGACAAGCGTTACGAAGGCTGGCCTGCAATCATCCGTGCGGTAAACACAACAGACGCTATGAGCGCAACTATCGAAGAAATCCCCTACGAGCTTCTCCACAAGATCACAGCCCGTATCACAGCGGAGGTTGAAGGCATCAACAGAGTGCTTTATGACCTTACTCCCAAGCCTGTGGGAACGATTGAGTGGGAATAATAACAGACCCCACACAAACGGCTTAACCACGCTGTTTTCTGTTATTAGGGCAGAAAAATGGCAACGTTTTGGCAACATTTGAATTATTCTAAAAATTAAGAGCTATCTGATTTTGATAATCGGATAGCTCTTTTGCTTTGTGTATAAATAAGAGTAATTACTGTATTCTGTCTCGCCCTTTATAAATTCGACCAGTATGATTCGATGTAATATGTTGTTTAACAATTTCTATTTCACGAATATACTCTTTCTTTGCTTCATCAGACAATTCTTTGAGTTGTCCTGTAGGTTTACTTTCAGAAATAATCGCTAACGCATTGTAAAGTTCAATAAATTCATCATAATTCTTATTCAAAGAATACAATGTAGAATTATTAAATAAAGAGTCAGTAGATCCTAGTAAATTTCGAGTTAGCCCATTTAGCTTTAGCTTTGTAAGCAATATTGCAATTTCCTCATTGCATTGAAATAGTATAGGTGCGTTTAGACAGTCTTGTAAGTCTTTCTCTAAATTTAAATAAGCTTTTGCGAATTCCTCTCTTAAATTGATAAAAGAACGATTCGCATATCCTTCGCTCGGGTCTGTATAGTAAATAGTTTCCATCGAATATTGAATCTTATCATCGTTAATGGTTGCGAAACTTTTAAGCTGAGGAAAAAAGAGCTCAATGGTTGAAAATGTCTTTTTTAAATACGGTCGCAAAATAGTTAAAGCTTTTTGCTCTTGGTATTTTTTGTGTTTTATATCATACACTCGCATAATCCAAGCAATAAAAAATGCAGATGCCAAACTTGCAAACACACCACACATACCAAGAACAAACCCATGTTTGGGTGTGCCTACATCCTCTGCAAAGCAAATTACAAATAGAATTATGAAAATTAATGTAGTAACTGCTGTTGCTACAGCAAGAAATATATTCATCCCATCCCAAATGGTAACTGTAAAATTTATGTTTTGTTTTTTCTTCATCACAACTTATTCCTCCGTTATTTTTTCGAGAGTTTCAACGAGCATATCACTCAACTCTTGCGACACACCAATCTTATGCCATTCACCGGAAGTATCAAGCTCAGGATAGTGATAACGCCAGCGGTCATATTCCTCTTTTGTGATTTCTTCATTTCGGAACTTATCAGCTTCTTTCTGCCACGCTGTAAAGAGCTTTACCATTTGCGGATATTCCATTCCGCTATTCTTATCAAGTCGGATACACACCTCATCATTGAGTGTATCAATACGGAAACCATATAAATCCTCAAGAGCAAAGAGCGTGTGCATAAGTCCGATATAGCTCTCTATGTTCGGAACATCAAGCGCTGCAGGAGAAACGTCGAGAGTTTTCGCTATTTCCTTTGTCAGCTCTGCCTTTGGTGTTCTTGTTCCCGACTCATACTGTGCAAGTCTGATGTCTGCTGTTTTCTCTGGAAAGCCAACAGCCATACC